>JBAYFJ010000001.1:0-88855 GCA_041667245.1 Bacteroidales bacterium
CACACTACGCAATCTCTCCTCGCTCAAAGATGGACTTCTCACACCAAAGAAGGACAAGGACAACAAATCCGGAATGATTCTGTTTGTGTCTGCGGGGTTCATATTTCTACTACTAAAGTGCCCGGCTAACCTCTAAATAGCCGTTTGACCACACCCATTGCATAAGTACGATATTATTCAAATAAAGCAATACTTTTTGTCGAATTATTTAGAGATCACTCCGGAGCCTACGGTCTCGTCATTGTCGTACCAGACGGCGAACTGACCGGGCGTTACACCCCTCTGAGGCTCGTCGAAAAGAACAAACAGCCCAGCAGACCTCATTATCAGAGTCGCATCCTGCAAAGGCTGACGATAACGGATCCTCACACGGTAACGCCTGATCTCCCCGACACTCATCTCAAGATCCTCGCGAATCCAATGAACTTCATCCGGGGATATCCTCAGACAACTTCTGGACAGACCTTTGTGCGCCTGACCCTCACCCACATAAATCAGATTGCGGTCGATGTCCGTCTCAATGACGAAAAGAGAATCGGTGTGCCCGCCGATATTCAGCCCTTTACGCTGCCCGATTGTGTAGAACTGTGCGCCTTCGTGACGACCGATAATTTTGCCGAAAGGATTAGGTTTGAACCGGGTCTTTTTGACGTGACGCTTTCCGCTTCTGTAAATCTCAGTCTCGAAAGAGAGACCGTCATACCTCACCGGCAGAGAAAGCCTGAGAAAATCCTCATCGGAAAAAGCCGCGATTTTCTCAACAGAATACTCGGAACCTTTGGAGCACCCGCCCTCATTGTCAGGGTTGCCCATAACAGTCTTCTCGTGAAAGTCGTTAACCTTCAACGAAATGTCCGGTTTGTCCTCGGAAATGTAGTGAGTGATCATCGGAGCCTCCCCGTCAAACCCTTCGACGAGCAGCGAATCCAAAGACTTCCTGACGAAGGCATATTGCTCGTTCTCATCATAGAAAGCATCATAAACCTCAACTACATCACCTTCAACAGACTTCAACTTCTGCTGTAGAAAGACCGGCAAATCCACCTTACCAACGAAACAGATGCCTTGAGAATCCTTCTTTTTGGCTGAAGGCAAATCGGCTTCCGCAGCTATTACTCTGACCTGAGGCTTAGTGAGATCCCCGATGGGGAACAAAGCCGTGGACAACTGCTGCTGAGAAAGCTGGCAGAGAAAATAACTCTGATCCTTGTTAGGGTCAAGACCCGCCAAGAGCCTATATACCTCTTTCCCGTCTTTTTCGATGACCTCTTTTCTGCAATAATGACCAGTCGCGACCATATCAGCGCCCATCTTCTTCGCCACCTCCCAAAAAGCGTCGAATTTGATTTCCCTGTTGCACAAGACATCCGGATTTGGAGTGCGGCCGAGAGAATATTCATTGAAAAGATAATCCACAACGCGCCGGCGGTACTCCTTGCTCAGGTCGACGAAATAAAAAGGAATGCCTATTTTTCTCGCAACCATCTCAGCCACGAAACGGTCCTCCTCCCATTCGCAATCCCCGTGGAGCGTTCCCTCGGTGTCGTGCCAATTCTGCATAAAAAGAGCGAACACGTCGTAGCCCTGTCTCTTAAGCAGCAATGCGGCCACGCTTGAATCAACGCCACCTGATAAACCTATACAAACTTTCATAAGCCAAAAAGTCTAACAATCACAACATTCCCTCGGAAGAGAACATTTTTCTGTAAATATCGGCTTTTTTCTCGAAAGAAAGAGGATATGCCCTCGAAGTGGACGGCATTCTGTAGAAATCATACTGTTTGCCGGCGACGCTGATCCGCTGAGGCCCGCCAACCGGAGGCAGAGCGCAGCCATATTCCCGGCATAAGACTTCTGCAGCCTTGGTGCCTGTGGTCACTACAGCTTTGCAGAAAGGAAGTACTCTGAGATACTCGGAAATGTCCGTCGTCTTCACGATGTTAAGAAACTGATCGGAAGCGTTGTCTTTGAGTCTTTCAATTTCTCTGGCGGTGTCAGAAAGCGCCAGCCCCTTGAGAGAGCAGAAATCCATAATCCTCTGTTTGTCGAACCTGCCTTTCGGGCTGTCTTTCAGCACGAAACAATCCTTGTCCTCGAAAAAGAGCAGCCCCATTACCCTCCACATATCATTGATAAAGTTGGGATAATAGAAATCCATACTCCATCTGACGGGTTTGGCAGGAAAAGTGCCGAGGAGCAGAATCTTTGCGTTTGAGGGCAAAAAAGGCTCGAAAGGATGGGTCTCAGTCGTCATAACGTTAAATTCCGAGCACACGTCTTATGAACGAGCGGCGATGCTTGCCTACGTCGGTGTACCCTTCCCCGTAAGACTTGCTGCTGTAACCGTAACGGTAGCCGTAGCCATAGCCGTAACCGTAGCCGTTCCTTTCGTAATCGACACAGTTGAGCAACAGGCACAGATGCCGGAACTTTCCGGACGCCGCGATTTCTTTCAGATCAGGGAAATTGCGTTTGTCAAATCTGCCTGAGCGCATAACGAAAACGGTCATATCCGCTAATCTGGCGCATATAGACGTGTCCGCGACAATGCCGAAAGGAGGGTTGTCGAAAATAATATAGTCGTACTGAGACTTCAACTTCTCAATCAGATTGGCAAAAGCGACCGACCGGAGCAATTCTGCCGGATTAGGAGGCAAAGTGCCGCAACTGAAGATGTCAGGAGCCTGCCCCTTGTCACTATGGAGAATAACATCATCAACATTGGCTGACTTGCCGCTCAGGAAGTTGGATATGCCCGCCTTGTGTGTTCCTATCTCAAGACGTCTGCTTAGGTTGCCTTTTCTCAAATCCAAATCCATAAGCAGAATCTTCTTTCCTGTGAGCGCCAGACAATAGGCAAGATTGCTCGAGACAAAAGTCTTGCCTGACTCAGGGAACATCGAGGTCACGAGAATAACCTTTGCCTTTCCGTTCTCGCCTACGTTCATAAAGTCTATGTTGTCTCTGATTATTCTAAAAGCCTCGTTAATGACATCTCTGATTCCCGCCTGCACTACAATCTCATTCTTACGCTTGCCTTTGTAGTAAGGTAATTCTCCGATAAACGGAACGTCAAGAGCATCCTTAAGTTCTTTCTTAGTGTACACCTTGGTGTCAAGCAGCGAGCGAAGAGTAATCCACAAAGCAGGAAGGAGCAAGCCGATGAAAATCGCAAGCAGCATCACTTTCCTCTTGTCAGGAGCGATTGGAGCATAGGAACTGTCGGCCAAATCTACCACGCGGCAATTGCTCTCGGTTATGGATCTCTGGAGATCACTCCCCTCCCTTTTCTTCATAAGATAGATGTACAGTTCCTCTTTTACCTTCTGGTCTCTCTCAACGCTGACAACGTACTTATGCTGAGTAGGCACATTCGAAATCTTGGAGGAATTTTCCGATTCCTTGTTCTGGAAATTGCGCACCTGAATCTTAAGCCCTGCAATAAGATTGTCGAGAGCCTTTAGAATGGAGGAGCGAAGAGACGTAAGCGACACCTGAAGATCGTTCACCACCGGATTGCTGACACTACTGTTGGCAATCAGCTTGTTTCTCTTGGTCATCATTGCGTTGTAGTCAGCAATCATAGATTCCACACCGGTGTCGCTGATTCCCACGCTGCCAGGAAGGAGTTCTGAGATCTTGGAGTTGTCCTCAAGATATTTCTTCATATACTCAGCCATATTCAGCTGATTCTCAACCCCTAAACCTTCAGCGTCAAGACGAGAGTAATTCTGGAGATACATACTGCTCTCAGAGACAATGTCAGTGATCTGATGACTTCTCTTGTAATCCTCGATTTTGGAATCAACTGACTTCAACTCCCCTTCAAGACCTTGCAACTTGGCGTCAATGAACGTTATGGTGCTCGCTAAAATCCTGTTCTTGTCCTCAATGGCATCTTCCTGATAGACCTTGATCAAGGTGTTCAGAATGTCTTCCGCCCTGTTAGGATTCTCATCTACAATGGACAAATCAACCAGCGCCGAGACATCGTCCTGAGCGTTTACCGAAAGCCTCGCGGAAAGCGCGTCCGCTACCGCCTCGATGGAATTCTTGCTGACGTGGAATTTCCTTCCCACACAATCCGAATCCATAGACAAGGTCTTGTCGATGACTATCGTGCCTGCCGGAGTTGAAAGAGTGTCTCCGAAAGCATGCTTAACTTCCTTGTCGTACTCCTCTCCGAAAGCGGAAAAGTTGGTCAAGACATACACGTTCTCCGTTGTGGGCGTCAAGTCGAAACTGAAGGCTTGCTCAATGTTGTCCGTAAGACGGAGAAGCACAGGGCTCGACGTGTACAGCTCGTTGTACCTGAAGCCGTTGAAAATCTTGTAACTAATCTCGAGATTGAGCCTCTCCACAACGCGGCGCATCAGTCTCTTGCTCTTCAGGAAACCTATCTCGTTGTTGACTGAATTCTTGCTGTCATAGAGTATGTCCCTGAAAGTGACGGACTCTGTGGGACTTGCTCCTTTCTGGTCGTCTTTGATCAGAATCACGGCGCTGCTTGAATAGGTTTTCGGTGTCCTCTTGACATACAGAATGCCGATGATCACGCAGATTATCAGGGACAGGGTGAACCAGAAACGGTTAGCCCAGACTTTGGAAAGGAAATCCGTCAGGGAAAAATTATTGTTGTTTTGAGAATCCTGCAAATCCAGCATCTCCAAGTTCTCCAAATCTTCTTTTTTCATAATTGCAATGGAAAAGTTTTATGTTACCAGATGTTCAATGCGACTGCGACAGCTGAGAGTATTACCGAGAAAATGGAGGCATAGGTCCCGACAGATCTGTTCTGGTTAATCTCACGTTGGCCCGCCTTGACTTTGTTAGGCTCCACATAGATCACGTCATTCTGCTGAAGATAGTAGTAAGGGCTGTCCATTATGGACGCGTCTCTTAGGTCTACTACGTGAACTGTGTTCACCCCGTCTATTTCTCTGATTATCTTGACGTTGTCACGTCTTCCATATATTGTCAGATCTCCTGCGCTGCTGAGAGCGTCGAAGATTGTGATTCTGTCGGTGACGACCTCGAACGTGCCCGGTCTCGCGACCTCTCCCATTACTGAGACCTTGAAATTCACGAACTGGACCGTGACGACCGGATCATTGACATATCCTTTGGTTATCAGTTCGCTCTTGATGTAGGCCCCGAGTTCATTCCTGCTCTTGCCTTGAGCTTTGATTTTACCGAGCTGAGGGAAATCAATATAACCTTGTTTGTCCACCTCATAGCCGAGCACGCGGAACTGACCGCTCTGAATGGAATTGTTGACTACGCCCGTCAAAGGCAGATTGAACATCTGAGTCAATTCCGGATCCTTGCTGTTGACCATAATGGAGAGCAGATCGTCGGGATGTATGCGAATGTCATAAGTAATACTCCCTGCCTGCTGATAACCGTCACCCGCATCCTGAAGATAGGTAACCTTTTTCAAAGAGCCGCACGACACTAAAGAGAAGACCACAGCAAAGGATGCTAATGATCTGAAGACGTATTTAATCATTTTTATTAATTATATTGATTCAACAATGATCCCGCTTGAGGGTTTTAACAGATGCAAAGATAATATTTTCTTTGACTATTCAACCAAATATATTCTAAACAGAGATAATAAAGAAAGAAATCTTTTAACAAACAGAATGCTGTCTCTTTGCTAATTACGTTAATATATGCTAAATTTGAGCGTTTACGCAAAAACCTCAGCCATCTTATGTACAATCAGCAAGAAAAGACCAAGGTTTCGACCTTGATTACGCTCATAATTATTTGTGCTATTACGTTTTTCGTCAATAACACCGCGCTGCTTCCTGACATTATGGAGTCAAGGAACATCATCACCGCCAGGGAAATGGTCTACGACGGTCATTGGATGGTACCGACGATGAACGGGGAACTGAGACTTGAGAAACCGCCTCTTCCGACTTGGCTAACCGCTCTGGCCGAGATAATCTGTCCGGACAGTCTCGCTCTTCAGAGGGCTATGGCAGGACTTGCGGCCACACTTCTCGTTCTTTCCTTCTTCTTCATAGGTAAACGCTTGTTCAAGAGCAACCGCACGGCTCTGTTCTCCAGTCTCATCCTCTGCACCTGCTACAGTGTGGTACTGATGGGCAGAACCGCATCATGGGACATCTACACCCACGCTTTTATGCTTACGGGCATTTTGTTTCTGATCCGGGCTTTCGAGTCCGAAAGATGCGCTTGGGGGTCTTTCATCGGGGCGGGGGTTTTTATGGGTTTGTCGATTATGAGCAAGGGTCCCATATCGCTTTTCGCTCTGCTGCTTCCGTTAATGCTGGCCTATCTCTGGTTCTACCCTCCTAAAATGAGGGGGAAATGGAAAGGACTCCTACTTATGATCGTCCTTGCCGTTACGGTAGGATGCTGGTGGTACGCCTACATTTATCTTATGAACGGGAACGAGATGGCGGCGGTGGCGGCGAAGGAATCAGGCAACTGGGCCAGCCACAACGTGAGACCGTGGTACTATTACTGGGACTTCTTCCTTGAGACAGGGGTGTGGGCTTTACTGCTGATCACGGCTATGCTGACTCCTATATGGTCCTGGAAAGAAAGGGAAAGCAAAGACTACCAGTTCCCTCTCGTCTGGATGATACTCACCGTCGTGATTCTGTCGATTCCGGGAGAGAAGAAGACAAGATACCTTTTCCCGGTTATGATTTCGGCAAGTTACCTTATGGGTTATCTGATTGAGGCCTGGGACGAGCGGTTCCGCAATCACAAGAGCGTAAAATTCGAAAGATTCATATTCAGGCTGAACAGCTGGCTGCTCGCTGCGGTCACCATAGTGCTTCCGGCAACGGTGTGGTACTTCGTGTTCAGAGAAGGTTACATTTCCACGGTTTTCCTGATAGTGGTGAGCATAATATTCCTTGCCGCAGGCATCAGCATAGCCGTCTCGGCAATCAAGTACTTGCCTGAAGGGATGGTGACGGGGATCGTGGCTGTGTTCCTCGCTGCGGAGTTTTTCGTGATGCCTTCTTTCAGGAAGACAATCAACAATCCTGACATCCACAGCATTGAGCTGACGCAAGGAATCAAGGCTCTGGATGGGGTTCAGTTCTACCATAACTCCGCCGATGAGCTCAGGATTGAAGAGGTCTACGCAGCGCACAGAAGCATAAAGCCTATTGACTGCTCTTGCGCTGACTCACTTGTGAACGCTCTTCCGTTCGCCATCCTGACCCACTCAAGCGTGGGCAAAGAATTGCCTGCCGAGGTGTTCGAGCACGCCGACACCCTGCATATTGACAAATACGACAACAATTCCAGGCCCAAAGGAAACCGCCTCAACAGACCGATATTTGTCTACAATGTGACTCTGCTAACTCCGAAGGACTCTACTGCCCGCCAAGCAAAGTGAAGTAGTTCTCCACATCGAGCCAAGTCTTGAAATGCTCGCTGCCGAACTCTATCACTGTCCCCACGAAATCCTCGCCTCCGTTGACGCGCGGATAGGCGTCGACGAGATAGTCACCCATCAGAAGATCCTTGTGATTTGACGACACTACTCTGTTCCAAAGGAGTACGTCGATGTGCTTGTCCAGCCATTCTATTGAGGAAGAGTACTTTGCCGGATCATAGTGGCCTGCCTCGATGAGAGCGTAGATGTCATAATGTCTTGACAAGTTGTTGAGGACACTCACAGCGAATTCCGCCGGCTCGCCGTCTGATTTTCTTATGAGAGTGTCATCAAGGGTTATGAAAACAACAGGCTTTTTCCTGTTTTGCTGTTTGTCGTCAATCCTTTGAATGACAGGCAGTACCGAATGCAGGAATGTTCTGTCGTTAAGATAATGCTCTCCGTTGAAGCGGATAGCGTTGTGATAATGTCCGGCGAAAATGCCGAAGGTGTCCACCAGATGGTCTTCTCTCCCGAAAAGCCCGTAGACTCTGCTCTGTTCGTCAGGATCCTTTGATTGCTCGTCGAAACAATTGCCAGACGCTTCCCTGAATTCCTCAAGAAGCCCTTTGGTCACAAGAAACGAACTTTGACCGTCTTGTCTATGAGAATGAAAATCCTGTCTTCCGAGCCCGTTGTTTTTGAGTATAGTGTCGGCAAGGGAGAAGGCGGGATTGACGAGAATCCTGTCGAAACCATATAACTGCTCCGCATACATCCCTCCCATAGACGTGCCGATTATCAGGTCAGGGACCTGCTCACTGCATATTTTCTTGAGAAGGTCAAGCGCTTCCTCCGGTCGAACGGGAAGATCAGGGGCTATGATCTCTGCTTCCGACAGCAAGGTAGCAATGGTCCTGACCGTTCCGCTCTGCCCCGATGAGGCGAATCCGTGCACGTAAAGAATCTTTTTGCCGGACATCACTTCCGACCTCGCATACTCGTATAGTTCCATAATTATTATTTTAAGGCAAATTACTCACAAATTTAGACACAATTTTGTATTTTTGCAGAATTGAAACTAAAACCTCTATTTATGACACAAAAACAGCTTGAGACGATAGCCTCTCAATTCAAAATCAAAGGAAAGATTCTATCTGTCTCCGCATTGGGCAACGGACTTATCAATGACACTTACAAGATTAACACTGAAGGAGATGCCCCGGATTACGTCCTTCAGAAAATCAACAATAAGGTCTTTACGGACGTTGATTTGCTTCAGAGCAACATCGAAGCGGTCACACGGCACATCCGCAAGCAACTTGAAGCTGCCTCTGAAAAGGACATCGACCGTAAAGTGCTGACTTTCATCGAGTCGGGGAACGGCAAGACTTACATTCAGGATGAAAGCGGATTCTGGAGAGTGTCTCTTTTCATCGACAAGGCCAAAACCTTCGAGACAGTCAACCCTGAATATTCCTATTACGCCGGAAAGGCTTTCGGTGATTTCGAGGCCAGGCTCACGGACCTCCCTGACAAATTGGGAGAGACTATTCCTGACTTCCATAATATGGAATTGCGTGTCCGCCAATTCGCAGAGGCTCTTGAGCAAGACGCCGCAGGCAGAGTTCACGAAGCCTTGAACGGAGGAGATCCTTCCATCAGGGAGATTATAGACAAAATCACTTCAAGAGCGGAGCATTACTGTCTGGCGGAACAGCTTTACAGAGAGGGGAAACTGCCTAAAAGGATATGCCATTGCGATACGAAGGTAAACAACATGATGTTCGACGAGGAAGGCAATGTTCTGTGCGTCATTGACTTGGACACGGTTATGCCGAGTTTCGTGTTCTCCGATTTCGGGGATTTTCTTAGGACTGCCGCCAACACAGGGGACGAGGATGACAAGAATCTTGACAATGTCAGTTTCAATATGGAGATATTCAATGCGTTTTCCAAAGGTTATCTTGAGTCGGCCGGCACTTTTCTGACGCCGATCGAAAGGGAGAATCTGCCTTTCGCCGCCTGTCTCTTCCCATATATGCAGGCAGTCAGGTTCTTCACCGACTACATCAACGGGGACACTTACTACAAGATTCAATATCCCGACCACAATCTCGTCAGGACTAAGGCTCAGATCAAGCTTCTGGAAAGCGCAGAATCCCACCTCGAGGAAATGAAAAAGATTATTTCCAACGGACAAGATACGATATAAATGGTTACATTTGCAAATTCAATTAACAACACATAGTTTAAAAATGGAAAAAGGACCTATTTCACAGTTCATCATCCGCAATTATCGTCATTTCAATTCCGCCACTTTGGTGGATGCCTCAAAGGCTTATGACGATCTCATCAACAGAGGCGGTAAAATGATGTTGGCAATGGCCGGCGCCATGAGTACGGCTGAACTCGGAATCTCTCTGGCAGAGATGATCCGTCAGGACAAAATTCAGATTGTCTGCTGCTCGGCCAACAACCTTGAGGAAGACATTATGAATCTTGTCGCTCACTCCCACTATTACAGAGTTCCGAATTATAGGGACTTGACCCCTCAGCAGGAGAAAGAGCTTCTTGACAATCATTATAATCGTGTCACAGACACCTGTATCCCTGAGGAAGAGGCTTTCCGCCGTCTTGAGGGTTTCCTCGTAGACACTTGGAAACGCGCTCAGGAGAAAGGCGAAAGATACCTTCCTTTCGAGTATATGTACCAGATTATAAGAAGCGGAGTACTAAAGCAGTACTACGAGATCGACCCTAAAGACAGCTGGGTTCTCGCCGCTTGCGAAAAGAACATTCCTATCATCGTTCCCGCTTGGGAGGACTGCACGACAGGCAACATCTTCACAGCCCACGTGATAAAGGGCGAGTTGAGACCTGACATCGTAAAGAACGGCATCGAGACAATGATTTATCTCGTGGACTGGTACAAGAAGAACGCTACCGGAGAAGGCGTCGGATTCTTCCAGATCGGAGGCGGCACGGCGGGTGACTTCCCTATTTGCTGCGTTCCAATGATGGAGCAGGATCTTCAGTGGAAGGGTACTCCGCATTGGAAGTATTTCTGCCAGATTTCCGACAGCACTACGTCTTACGGTTCTTATTCCGGAGCTGTCCCTAACGAGAAAATCACTTGGGGCAAGATGGATGCGGACACGCCGAAATTCATCGTCGAGTCTGACGCAACCATCGTGGCGCCTCTAATGTTCTCTTACATTCTCGGAAAATAAACAAGACTTACAAATACACAAACCAAAGGGGAACCGTCACGGCTCCCCTTCTTTTTTGTACTTAGTTTGTACTTTACTACTACTTTTTACTACACACAAAAATATTTATTTAAACTAATTAAATTTAGTCATCTTTGTTCGAGTCGCCGCTGCGTCTGATGTCTCCGGAGCCGGAGACACTCGTGGCGATTTCCTCGTACTTAAGCCCGTAGAGATTTATGTCTCCAGAGCCTGAGACGGCGGCGTTGACTCTCTTGGTTTTTCCTGCAAGATTGACGTTCCCTGAACCTGTCACGGCCACATTCACGGATTCTGTCGAGATGTCATCGAACTCCATATCGCCCGACCCTGACACAGTCAAATCCGCAGCGCCGCACGAGAGGTTGTCGACATCAGCCTCACCGGAGCCGGTAATTCGAAGGCTGAATTCCGAACAGGACAGAAGCCCGTTCACATTGACGTCGCCGGAGCCGGAAATGCTTGACTCGAAGGCTCCTTCACTAATTATGGATCCGAAATTGACATCCGAACTTCCCCAGCAGGTTAAAGAGAAAGCCGAAGTGCGCAATGTGTCTTTGGCTGTAAAATCAGAGGACCCTCCCATAATCAGTTTCACAAGATTCGGTGAAGTAACATAGACATTGATCACACCACCGTTAATAGATATGGTCCGGTTATTCTTCATATCAAGCCTGATCTTCAGATTCCCGTCTTCCTGTTCCAATAGGACGTAAGGCATAATGTTGTCGGAAGTCTCTATTCTGACTTCCGGTGTTCCATCGGCCTGAACATAAGTCACATTGAATGAATTTCTTATGTC
Organism: Bacteroidales bacterium; assembly: GCA_041667245.1. GTDB lineage: Bacteria > Bacteroidota > Bacteroidia > Bacteroidales > UBA932 > Cryptobacteroides. The sequence goes on from JBAYFJ010000001.1 coordinate 11,423, forward strand.
AAGGGTGTCAAAACCGGCCACAACCGTGTCTTTGGTGATTATGTTGCCGCTTGGCTTGATAAAACTTTCTTTCAATTGCGGGATATTGATGTTGAACGCACAGGAAGATAGTGCCGCTAACGCTGCGGCCGCTACTGCTAATGATTTGATTGTGTTCATATTACTTGTAGTTTTCTTTAAAAACTGAAGGATCAATTCCTAAAAGTTTAATCGTTTTCAATATCCCGGGAAGGGTGTTTTCCAAGAAGAATTTCTTCTCATTCTCCAGAACTATTTCCCGGGCCCCTTGGCTAATAAAATAGCCTATGCCTCTTTTGTTGTAGATAATTCCGTCAGAAGTTAATTTTTCGTAAGTCCTCATCATAGTGTTGGGATTCACTCCAAGTTGTGCTCCGTACTCTCTTACGGAAGGTATCCTGTCATCAGGTTTGAGCTGATCGTCAAGAATTCGTTCGCATATAGTGTCAGCAATCTGAAGGTATATCGGTTTGTTTGAATTAAAGTCCATATTTTAATGTTTTATTGTCTTCACTCTGAAGAACACAGCCGTAAGCATTCCCACAAAGAACAGGATTGTGAAGATTGTGTTGGCAACGTTGAATGTCTTCGCCAATGCCACTACGTCAACATTCTCAAGAAAATCTATTGAACGGTCGCCTGAGACGAACACTCCCATGAGCGCAACGGCAATCGCAAAAATTATGAACCAAGCCAATACCACTCCGGCAACTTTATATTTCTTGAACCACATCGCGCCCAGAAGGAAGCAAAGCATCATTGATGAGTAATTCATAATAATTTTGAAATAGCTGATTTCCATCTGAGGATTGATTTCTTTCTTTATGTCGACTATTTGTAACAAACCTTTGGAGAACAGGTGTTCGCCACAAGTAGGATCGAGGACGCAGATGATGTAATCCACTCCAAGATAGACCACGACAAACAGGAACGGAGCCAGTATTATCACATTGATAAGCATTGACAAGTATTTTTCGGTTACGGATGCCGGAATCATCGTGAAAATGGTCCCCATTTTTTTGTCGGTGACAAAGCCGTACATTCTTGCTGAAATTGAGATCAGAAGGCCAATCGCAAGAATTATGAAGACTACCATTCGTCCTTCGACTTGAGGTCCTTGCCAAACGTGCTCAAAAACAAGAGAATAGCTCAGCGATATGGCATAGATGATGAGACCCGCGAGGGTCATTGTCAGGAAGGAAAGCCCGAAAGTAGATATAATATTTCTCAGATCGTATTTGTAGTATTTTGCGAATCTGCTCAAGTTAAAAACGTCATTCATATTTGATAGTTGTTATATGTTCTATTTTCGTTCTACTGCTGATTGTTGCTCTGAGCATTGTCGTTGCCGCATAATTGTTCTTGGCCTCGAAACAGTCCTTTAATCAGTTCTTTGTGCGAATGGACGGCATTGAAAAGTGCCTCGATGTTGACTTTGCTCTCTTGTCCCGTGGTGTTGGGATAGACTTGAATGAATCCTCCCGGCAGTTGTTCCGAATACAGATTTCCCTCACGAAGCTGCGTGCCGTAATCGAAATACAGTTTGTCCGAGATCAATGCTATGCTCGCATTCAGCAGCACGTCTTGTTTGTCGAGAATGATAATCGGGTCAATTATGTTTTCCAAGTCGCGAACCTGATGGGTTGATATCACAATCGTGGCGTCCTCAGAGGTGTATTTCATAATGGCACTGCGGAATTGAGCTTTTGAAGGTATGTCAAGACCGTTAGTTGGCTCGTCAAGGAAGAGATAGTCCGCTCCGCATGAAAGTGCGAAGGATATGTAGGATTTCTTGAGCTGCCCTGAGGACATTTTGCTCAGTTTTTTCGCAGGGTCCACTTCAAATTCATTCATTATCTTCAAGAAGTTGTCTAAAGAAAATTTCGGCCAGAAAGCGCCTGCGTTTTTGGCGAAATCCTGCGCCGAAATATTGAGTGCCGGAACTTCGTCAGGAAGATAGTATATGTTTGAGAGTGTTGAAGGCAGCCTTTTGTACGGATTGACTCCGTCAATTGCTATTGTGCCTTCCTGAGGCCTCTTAAGTCCGGAAAGAAGGGTGAGCAGCGTCGTTTTGCCTACTCCGTTTTCGCCCAAAAGTCCGTAGATTTTGCCTGGTTCCAGATTGGTGCTAATGTTTTTCAACACTAACGCCTTGCCGAAGCTAAACTGAATGTTATCAATCTTAATCATAATAATTTGTAAAATATTTTCAATAATTTCGTTAATCAATTACGCTCATAATTATCATACTATCTCTTTCTCCATCTTTCCTCCGGTGAACCTCAACAAAGAGCTAACTTTAAGCCTCACACGAGATTAGCACACCATTTTGCCGTAATTTTTAGGTGTCATAGTTTGTTAGTACACTGCAAATGTACGAATGTTTTTTTAATTCGCAAATATATTTTCAAAAAATCAATGATAATCTGCTTCCACGACAGACGAACGAGACCTCCGTCACCGCAACTTTCTCAAAAGAGGACAGAGTACGCACAGAATGAGAGATTGAATAATGAGAGGATTTTCTTATTCCCAAATAAATTACTATCTTTGCGGTCGTGATGGGAGATAGAGGACAGAGGTCCCCTATCTTTTTTATTTTATTCGGAGGACGTCAGGCGGCGGGGAAAAGGAATTAGAGACAATATATAATTGAGATATGGTTATTTCTGAAATTGAGAAAGCGATAGCAAACGAGGTTGCCTCGCGCGGATGTTTTGTCGTGGGGATCACGGTGAGCAAGGACAATGACGTGATGATTATCGTGGAGAAAGATAACGGGTCGGTGGTTATGGATGATTGCGTTGCAGTCAATGACGCTTTCGAGAAGGCTTTTGACAGGGAGAGGGAAGATTATTCTCTCACGGTGACCTCGGCGGGTCTGGATCAGCCATTCAAGGTACTCAGACAGTTTCAGAAAGCAATCGGGTCGAAGGTGGAGGTAGCTTTGAGGGGCGAGACGAAGACCGGAAGCAAAAAGCTGACGGGCATTTTGGAAAAAGCCGATGAAGAGAGTGTTACCATCAGATATTCAGTAAAGGAGTCAGTGGAGGGCAAGAAAAAGAAGGAGATGGTGGAACACGTGGAGACTTTCTCTTTGGAGGAAGTCAATTCCGTTAGGGAACATATTGAATTCGACAATTCACAAGAGTAATATAAGCATTAGGAGTAGAAGGGCAAAAGTAGCGTATCCGGAGAGTGCGATAGAAGTGAAAAGATCAAGAAAATAATATAAAATAATTAAGAATCTATACACCAAATGGAAAAAGAAAACGAAGTAACTCTTATTGATGCCTTCAAAGACTTCAAAGAGGAAAAAAACATTGACAGGCCCGTAATGATGGGCGTTCTCAAAGATGTGTTTCTGACCCAGATCACGAAGACGTTCGGATCGGCAGACAACTTCGATGTCATCATAAACGTCGACAAAGGAGACTGCGAGATCTATCAGAACTTTGACATAGTGGAACTGGTTGAGAATCCTAACACTCAGATGACTATTGAGGAAGTGAAGGAAGAGACAGGCGAGGATGACTATGAGGTCGGAGACACCTACACCAAGAAATTGAGCCTTCAGTCATTTGGAAGAAGGGGTATTCTGAACATCAGGCAGAATCTTCAAGGCAGAATTATGGACATTGAGAAAGCCAATGTCTTCAAGAAATATAATGAGATGATCGGCGAGATCTTCACGGGGGAGGTCTATCAGACTTGGTCGAAGGAAGTTCTCATCCTCGATGAGGGCGGCAACGAGCTCCGTCTCCCTAAGACTGAGCAGATTCCGGGCGAGCGTTTCAAGAAGAATGACACCGTGAGAGCGGTGATCAAGAGCGTGGAAATGAAAAACAACACTACTCCTTACATCGTTCTTTCAAGAACTTCAAATGAGTTCCTCGAGAAGTTGTTCGAGGCCGAGGTGCCGGAGATATATGACGGAATCATCACCATTAAGAAAGTGGTCCGTATCCCCGGTGAGAGAGCTAAAGTGGCCGTGGAGTCATACGACGAGAGAATTGACCCGATCGGAGCTTGTATCGGCATGAAAGGTTCGAGGATTATGGGTATTGTCAGGGAGCTTAGAAATGAGAATATAGATGTTATCCAATGGACCAGCAACATACAACTGCTTATCCAGAGGGCGCTTACTCCTGCTAAGATTTCTTCTATCGATCTCGGAACCAATCCCGAAGACAAGATCAAAGTCTTTATGCAGCCGGACGAAGTCAAGAAAGGCATCGGAAGGGGAGGTTGCAACATCAAACTCGCCGGAATGCTCGTGGACAGAGAGCTTGAGGTATGGAGGGAGTTGCCAAAAGACGAGACCGCAAGCGTGGCTGACGAAGATGTGCTCTTGAGCGAGTTCAGCGATGTGATTGACCAGTGGGTTATCGACAAGCTTGAAGGGATCGGTTGCGACACAGCGAAGAGCGTGCTCGCACTCACTCCTGAGGATGTGGCAAAGAGGGCGGATCTTGAAGACGAGACGGTAGCGTCAGTGTTCAAAGTGTTGAAGGCCGAGTTTGAGGACTAAACAGAACTGAATGGGTCTGAAGGTCTGAAGAGAAATGACAAGGGCTAAAGGGTCCGAAAAAGATAAAGAGAACTGAAAAGGTGTGAAGAGGCCGGAAAAGGGCCGAAGACAGTCCGAAAATGGCTAAGCGGCCTAAACGGCAAAAGTGGCGAAAGCGGAATATTAATTAGAAAAGGGGTTTATATGGCAGAAATCAGATTAAACAAGTTATTAAAGCAATTCAACATCGGCCTGCAGACGCTGGTCGATTTTCTTGCGAGCAAAGGGGTTCAGGTTGAGAACAATCCTAACCTCAAAATTTCAGACGAGTGCATTCCGATGCTCCAGAAGCAGTTCGGAAAGGACTTGGAATTGAAAGAGGCGTCGGAGAAAGTCGACATCAAGCTGACCGAGATTCTTGAGAAATCGGCTAAAAAGCAACAAGACAGCAAGAAAGAGGAGGAAGAAGAGGAGCCGGAGCAGGAGATGATCATCAAGAACACGAGTTTCATTCCTTCAGACAAATCAGAAGACATCCAGCCTGTCAAAAAGGCCGAAGAATCCGATTTACCACAAAAAACGGAGCCTAAACAAGAGATGGAACCGGTCATTGAGAATCAGCCGAAAGTGGAACCGGTGCCGAATAGAGAACCTGAGCCAACTCAACAAGTTCAGTCTCGGATAGTTCAGGAACAGGAGAACCCTAAAGCAGCACCGACGGCTGAGCCACAGACGGAGCCGAAAAAGGATGCGCGGACAGCTAATGCTGAGAGCATTGAGAGCACCTCCGGGGAAACAGCGGAGCCGTCCACAATTCAGACGGACAAAGAAATCGAGGCAAAAACTTCGGAGGACAAACCTAAGGCCGAGCCTGAAAAGGTAATAGCTGAGGCAATCCATCAGCAGGAGACACGTCAGGAAAACGCTCTGACGGAGAACAAGCCGGAGGAAAAAGTTCAAGAAAAGAACACGGACGAAACCGCTAAGGATCCTAAACACAACGAGGTCATTCCGGAAATCCAATCAAATGAGAAGGCTATGGAAGAGAAATCCCGGAATGAAAATGCTCTCACAGAAAAAGTGCAGCAAAACAATCGAGAGACTAAGGAAGATGAATCCTTGAACGAGAATGCTCACGTTGAGAAGAGGCAGAAAGATTTCCATAAGGAATCAGAGCGCCATAACGACAAAGACGCCAAGGCAGAAGTCGCCCCAACCCCTGCGACCAGACCTCAGGAGTCAGAAGTCAAAGAAGCTCAGAAACCTGAGGACAAGAAACCTGAGGAAAGAACCGGCCTTAAGATTCTCGGAAAGATGGACGTCTCTCAATTCGAGAGAAGAGACAAGCACAAAAAGAGAGAGAGAATAGCAAAAGGCAGTCAGAAAGTCGATGTGGACAAACTGGGCAAAGAAAACGACCAGAACTCCGGCGGCAAAAAGGATGCTCAGAAAGGTGGTCAGAAAGGACGCAACAATCAAAACAATAACGGCGGGTCAAACAGCAACGGCAGCGGCAATAACAACAGAAACCAGCGCCCTAATCAGAACAATGCAGCCAACAACAATGGCGGAAACAATGTTCAGGGCAAAGGCGGCAAGAGACGCGGCAACAACCGCAACGACCGTTTCCGTCCCGCTATGACAGAAGCAGAACAGGAGGAAATGCAGAAGGAAATCCAGAAGCAGGTCAAAGAGACTTACGCAAAGATGAACGAAAGCAAATCCAAGACAAACTTCGGAGCCAAGTACAGAAAGGAAAAGAGAGAGATAGCGGCCCAGAAATCACAAGAGGAAATCCAGGAGGCGGCTAAGGAGAACAAGACCTTGAAAGTGACCGAGTTCGTGACTGTCAATGACCTTGCCACCCTGATGAACAACACTCCGGTCAACAAAGTCATTGCGGCTTGTATGAACCTCGGGCTTATGGTTTCCATCAACCAGAGACTTGACGCTGAGGCTCTTGTGCTCGTGGCTGAGGAATTCGGCTACAAAGTGGACTTCGTTACCGCAGATCTTTCAGACGAAATCAAACAAGACACTGAGGTCGCGGAAGACGACTCCCAACTGGTCACGAGGCCTCCTATCATCACGGTGATGGGACACGTGGACCACGGTAAAACATCATTGCTGGACTACATCCGCAAATCCAATGTCATAGCCGGAGAGGCGGGAGGAATCACCCAGCACATCGGAGCCTACAACGTGGTGCTTTCCAGCGGAAGGCGAATCACCTTCCTCGACACCCCGGGACACGAGGCATTCACGGCAATGCGTGCCAGAGGTGCTCAGCTCACCGACCTTGCCATCATCATCATCGCGGCTGATGACACAGTGATGCCTCAGACCAAAGAGGCAATCAACCACGCACAGGCTGCGGGAGTGCCTATGGTCTTCGCGATCAACAAGATAGACAAACCGGGCGCACAACCTGAGAAGATACGCCAGCAACTTGCCCAGATGAACATTTTAGTCGAGGACTGGGGCGGAAAATACCAATGTCAGGAAATCTCCGCGAAAAAAGGTGTCAACGTAGACAAGCTTCTGGAGAAAGTGCTTCTGGAAACGGATCTGCTCGATCTCAAGGCCAACCCTAAGAAACCGGGAGTCGGCGCAGTCATAGAGTCCTCACTCGACAAGGGCAGAGGCTATCTCGCCACCGTTCTTGTCCAGGACGGTACGGTTAAAGTCGGAGACGTCATTCTGAGCGGCTGCTATTACGGCAGGGTAAAGGCGATGTTCAACGAACGCGGACAGAAGATTGACCAGGCCGGTCCTTCAACCCCTGTCTCCATCCTCGGACTGGACGGAGCGCCGAGCGCAGGCGACAAATTCGCGGTACTCTCCGATGAGAAAGAGGCAAAAGCAATCGCAAACAAGAGAGAGCAACTGATCAGAATCCAGGACATCAAGACACAGAAACATATGACCCTTGAGGAAATCGGACGTCGAATAGCAATCGGCAACTTCAAGGAGCTCAATGTCATCGTCAAAGGTGATGTGGACGGCTCCGTGGAGGCCCTTTCAGATTCATTGATCAAACTCTCCACAGAGGAAGTCAAAGTCAACGTCATACACAAGGCTGTCGGCGCCATATCCGAATCGGACGTGCTTTTGGCCGAGGCATCGGACGCGGTCATTGTCGGATTCCAGGTCCGCCCTACCTCTGAGGTGAGGAAACTCGCGGAAAAGGCCGGAATCGAAATAAGGCTTTATTCAATCATCTACGATGCCATCAACGATGTCAAGGAAGGTATTGAAGGCATGCTTGAGCCTGAGAAGAAAGAAGAGGTCACGGCAACCGCTGAAGTCAAACAGACATTCAAAATTTCAAAGGTCGGAACAATCGCAGGCTGCATAGTCAGAGACGGCAAGATGACCAAGAACACTAAAGCCCGCCTCATCAGAGACGGAATCGTGATCTACACCGGGGACCTGTCATCCCTCAAGAGAGGAAAAGACGATGTCAAAGAGGTCGTGGCCGGAATGGAATGCGGAATCGGAATCGAGAATTTCAATGACATCAAAGACGGGGACACCATTGAGGCGTTCCACATCGTGGAAATCAAAAAAACGCTGTAAGGGATGCTGATTGTAGTGGAAGGTCTCGACGGCTCCGGCAAATCCACCCAAGTGCGGAAACTCAGGGAGTATTTGGAGAAGTCGCAAAAGCGACTTGAATATATTCATTTTCCCAGATATGACGCTCCGGTCTACGGGGAACTTATCGGAAAATTCCTGCGAGGTGGATTCGGCGACATAAATTCCGTCAATCCTCAATTCGTGGCGCTACTCTTCGCCGAGGACAGGCATCTGGCATGCCCTCAGATGAGAAAGACGCTCGAGGAAGGAGGAACTGTGCTACTGGACAGATACGTCTACTCCAACATCGCCTATCAGTGCGCCAAAGTGAGCGACCCTGCTGAAAGGGAAAACCTCCGCCACTGGATCATAGAGACGGAATACGGTGACTTCAATCTTCCGGTACCGGACCTGAACTTGTTCCTTGACTCCCCCATCGGATTTGTGGAAGAGAAACTCTCCCACAAGCGCGGAGGAAAGGACAGGCAATATCTGGAAGGAAAAGAGGACATTCACGAATCTGACATCAATTTTCAGAAAAAAGTCAGAGATCTCTACATTGAACAGACTAAGGAAGATCCGGATTTCACACTAATTGACTGCTCGGACGGCAAAGGAGCGATGCTTCCCCAAGATTCGATATTCGCTAAAATCACACAAGCGGTAGAAGGCATTTAACACGCAATGACTATGACTAAAACCTGGTACAGAATCAGAAAGATTTGCTCGATACTCATCGGGATCGTGTTTTTCATCGCAGGAATCTCCAAACTGATGGATCCCGTCGGCGCTGGACTCGTAGTTGGAGAATATTTCAAATTCTTCCACCTCGGATTCCTGAATTTCGCATCTCAAGGAGTCGGCGTGACAATGGCATTGCTGGAGACTTTGATGGGGGCCGCTTTGATCACAAGCGTGTTCAGGAAACTTACGGCCATTCTTTCTTCGGTTATGACCGCCTTCTTCACACTGCTCACCCTAATTTTGCTGATTTTCAATCCACCAATGGATTGCGGATGCTTTGGAGAAGTGGTGGAACTGTCTCATCTTGAGACATTCCTCAAAAACATCGGTTTGTGCATTCTGGCTGCGGTCGCTTTCTTACCGATGAGAGATCTTGGACATTCCAAGAAATCCAAGCACGTGTCATTCTGGATTGTGACCGTCTCGGTCATATTTTTTGCGCTGGCATCCTTGATGTCCATTCCGTTAGTCGACTACACACCTTATAAGGTTGATTCGGAACTTGCCGCGGTCAAGAGAGAGAATATGAATTTCGATGAGTATATGTCGACTTTCATCTATGAGAAAAACGGGGTTGAGGGCTCTTTCACGCTGGACAATCTGCCGGACTCAACATGGGTCTACAAAAAGACAGAGACCGTCAAAAGAGACAATGCGGATGAAGGGGATATAATCAACTCCCTGTCATTCACTGACGCATCCGGGCACTACCAGGATTCGCTTGCGGGAAACGAAGCTGTGATGATAGTGTCGCTTTACAAGCCTTCGACAATCAACGGCAACACTTGGAAAAAGATTTCGGCATTTCTGTCCGATGCCTCTAAAGAAGGCTTCAACCCCCTGCTTCTTCTCTCGACCACGCCAGCGGAATTGGAAAAGATGCTTTCTAAGGCCAATCTTACTCAGACTGAAAAAACCACTCTGATGATTTCCGCCTACTTTGCCGATTACAAGTCGCTTATCTCTCTCAACCGGTCAAACGGAGGAGCCACTTACTACTACAACGGAGAATTGATATGCAAATGGGCGCAAGGAGTCCTTCCAGACAAAGACAAACTTGCGGAGACCTTTAGCGCGGATCAGACGGATCTAATGCTCAAATCGGAGACAAAAGGAAGACTTTTCTACCACTCGTTCCTGCTCTACGTTTTCGCAATAATGATATTCATTTAAGATGGACGGAATAGACTCCGGGAGAGAAATAGACATAATGGGGATTGTCAATCTCACCGACAATTCGTACTACAGTCCGAGCAGATGCCTCAATAGTGACGGAACAGACGACATCGTCAAGATAATCGAAAGAGTCGCGCTAATGATTTCACAAGGCGCGACCTACATAGACTTAGGCGCTTGTTCCTCAAAACCGGGCTCCGTGCCGGTCGGGGCGGAAGAAGAGTGGAGAAGACTCGAGCCGGCACTGAAAGCTGTCAAAGAGGCATTTCCCGACACAAAGATTTCCATAGACACGTATCTGGAAAAAGTCGTGCGCAAAACCTTCGACCTCATAGGTCCTTTCTTGGTCAACGACATTTCCGCAGGAGAGGATGATCCGAAAATGCTGCCCACAGTAGGAAAATTGGGACTTGAGTATGTGGCGATGCACAAAAGAGGCACCCCGTCCACGATGCAGGCATTCACTGACTACGCCAACGTCACAGACTCCGTGGTCGATTACTTCAAGGAGTTCAGCGACAAAGCCGATGAAAACGGCATAAAGAACTGGATTCTTGACCCGGGTTTCGGCTTCGCAAAGACAGCGAACCAGAACTTGCAGCTGCTTGGAGATTTGGGAACATTTCAGGCATTTCACAAGAGAGTGCTTGTCGGAATCTCACGCAAGAGTATGATTTACAAGCCTTTCCGAATCACTCCGGAAGACTCTCTTCCCGCCACTCAGGTACTTCACTATATTGCTCTTCAACACGGGGCGGACATTCTTAGGGTACACGACGTGAGGGAAGCTGCACAGACGATAGACTATTACAGACAATTCAATTAAATACTATAAACAATGGACACTCATTCCTTAATGGCGATTTCACCGGTCGACGGCAGATATGCGGACAAGACAAACTCTCTCAAAGACTATTTCAGCGAATACGCGCTGATCCGTTACAGAGTCAAGGTTGAGATAGAGTACTTCATAGCTTTGTGCGAGATTCCTCTCCCCCAACTCTCAGATTTCGACCATTCCAATTTCGATAAGCTCAGGGACATCTACAGATGCCTCACTCCTGAGAATGCGATAAAAGTCAAAGATATAGAGAAGATTACCAATCACGATGTAAAGGCTGTGGAGTATTTCATAAAGGAATATTTCAAGGAATACGGTCTGGAGAAATGGAGCGAGTTCGTCCATTTCGGTCTGACGTCGCAGGACATCAACAACACCGCCCAGCCTCTCTCGCTGAAGGACGCTGTGGAGGGAGTTTACCTGCCGTCGCTTAAAGAGGTCCTGTCCATAATCAAGGATATGGCGGAGAAATGGAAAGATGTCCCTATGATGGCAAAAACTCACGGTCAGCCCGCGACACCAACACATTTGGGAAAAGAGTTCAGAGTGTTTGAGGTGAGAATTGAAGAACAGCTGAGACAATTCAGTCTGCTCACATATCCCTGCAAATTCGGCGGGGCCACCGGGAATATGAACGCACACAAAGTGGCCTATCCTCATATAGACTGGATCAGTTTCGGCAACAAGTTCACTGCTTCTCTGGGCCTGAAAAGGTCTTTCCCGACCACTCAGATAGACCACTACGACAATCTCGCGGCCATATTCGACAATCTGAGAAGAATCAACACCATTCTGATTGATCTGTGCAGAGACATCTGGACTTACATCTCGATGGAGTACTTCAAACAGAAAGTGAATGCGGGCGAAGTCGGTTCCTCGGCTATGCCTCACAAGGTCAACCCGATAGACTTCGAGAATGCTGAGGGTAATCTGGGATATGCCGACTCCATACTCACCTTTCTTTCGCTAAAACTGCCAATCTCACGCCTTCAGAGAGACCTTACCGACTCAACGGTGCTGAGGAACGCCGGAATGCCGATCGCACACGGTCTCATTGCTTTCGCATCTTTGAAAAAGGGTCTCGGCAAACTGATTCTGAACGAGCAAGCTATCCACGCTGATCTTCAGAGGAATTGGGCTGTGATTGCTGAAGCCGTGCAGACAATTCTGCGCCGCGAGAATTATCCCAATCCGTACGAGACGCTCAAGGCGCTCACACGCACGGGCTCCGCAATTGACGAGAACACTATGGAGACATTCATCAGCGGGCTAAACGTAAGTGACGAGGTTAAGGACGAACTCAGAGCGATAACGCCTTGGAACTACACCGGTTACTGTTAGACGTAACTATTTGTCGATCAGATAGACATCATCCCCGGGCTCGGCGAAATTAAAATTCTCGCGCGCGAACTTCTCAAGGGTGTCCTTGTCGGTGGAAAGCATCTTTATCTGCTTGTCCATCTGTTCGTTCTGTTCTTTGTAGCGGGCAATCTGCTTTTCCTGCTGATGCTTTTGAACGCACGCTTTGCCCCACCTGAGGATGCTGTCATCGCTGAAGAAACCAACAAACAACAACAGCAGTGCGGTAGAGATTATCGCATATCTGAAGAAGGAGCGCCTCTCCGGATTGTCGCCGCCGAGATTCTTCCAAAAATCAACGATATGTCTTATGATTCCAAGCTTAGCCAATATTCAATGATTTAGACAATATTCTCCGCAAAAATAGCTAAATTTGCGGAATAACAAACAACAGAAAACAATGAAACCAGTTTTATTAGTGCTTGCGGCGGGAATGGGCAGCCGTTACGGAGGGCTCAAACAGATGGACGGACTTGGTCCGAACGGAGAAACGATTATCGATTATTCAATCCACGATGCGGTTGAAGCCGGATTCGGGAAAGTGGTCTATATAGTCAGAGAGTACTTCAAAGAGCAGTTCGAGCAGACTGTCAAGGAAAAATACAGCGCAGTCAAATGCAAAGACGGGGAGCCTCTTCAGTTCCAGTTCGTGACACAGGAACTCAACAAGATTCCTTCGCGTTTTACTCTCAACCCTGAAAGGCAGAAACCGTGGGGAACCGCTCACGCAGTGCTTATGGCCAAAGACGTGATTGACGCACCGTTCGCGGTCATCAACGGCGACGACTTCTACGGCAAGGATTCCTTCAGGATTCTCGGCGACTGGCTTCGCTCTCACGAGCATTCAAAAGGGGTGTACAGCATTGTGGGATTTGAGCTTGATCACACTCTCTCCGAATCGGGAGGAGTCTCAAGAGGCATCTGCCATTATGACAAAGACCATCACCTCACATCCATCGAGGAGCACCTCAACATTGCCAAGAACGCACAGGGAGTGATTGAGGGTGACAATTCCGTGAACGGAGAGCACGTCACTCTGGACGGCAAATCTCTATGCTCTATGAATATGTGGGGCTTCACTCCGGACTATTTCGACAAGAGCGAGAAGATTTTCGAGAGTTTCCTTGAGAAGAACATCAGCGAGCCTAAGAAGGAATTCTACATTCCGTTCGCCATCGATTGTATGATCAAGGACAAAGAGGGCAAGACTGACGTACTGTCCACCCCGTCACACTGGTTCGGCGTGACCTATAAGGAAGACCGCCCTGCCGTTGTAGCGAAATTCAAGGAACTCACTGACGAGGGGATATACCCGAGCCCACTTTACAAATAGCAGCATGACTTTTTTCAAGCCTCGAAAGATCAAAGGCAACTTTGACCTCTACCAATCTTATCCTTACTACACGCCCGGAATCGCCGGGATGCTGGGCCTTTTGCTCTGGCTTCTCGCCGGGGCGCTGCTCGGCAACCTGCTGACTCTGGTGCTGTCAATGACTTCTGGAGCCGAGTTCGTGGCGGAGTACGGAATGTTCATTTCTTATCCGGTAATGTTCATCCCCGCAATGATTTTCGCTTCTTATCAGAGCAAGCGGAATGCGCTTTTTGACACGGGATACTCGCTCAACAGCAGTCATTTCGGAAAAGCGGGAGGTTTTGCGGCGGCTCTGATGGCTATGGTTCTGACTGTTTCGGTCGGCTATATGACCGATGCAGTCAACACACTTCTGCCGGCTATGCCTGACTGGCTTGAGAAAATGTTGGATTCTATGACCCGGGGCAATCTCTGGGTCAACTTTGTCTGCGTGAGCATCTTCGCTCCTATTTTTGAGGAGTGGCTTTGCAGAGGGGAAGTGTTGCGCGGGCTACTGAATCACAAGAACAGCGAAGGCAAGACTATGAGTCCCGCGATTGCGATTGCTCTTTCGGCATTGTTTTTCGCAATCATTCACGCAAATCCCTGGCAGGCGATTCCCGCCTTTTTCCTCGGATGCGCGTTCGGATATGTCTATTACAAGACCGGCAGTTTGTGGCTGACTATGCTTATGCACTTCACCAACAACACTTTGGCCTTGGTTCTGTCCAACATCGATTCTCTCAAGGACTTCGACAATTGGAAACAGATTCTCGGCACCACGACTTATTGGATTGTGTTCCTTGTTCTGGGACTGGCGGTGGTCTTCCTGCTGAAAGCTTTCCGTGACATTCCGCTCAACGCCCCTCAAGGCAATTGTGACGTCATCAAGTCATCCGAAGAAGAAGGGCCCTCTCTTTAGACGAAACCCTCAGAACGGACCTGCTCCAGAGATGCCGCTTTCCCTACGTCCACAAGCCGAAGCCCTTCAGGGGCCGAGCCGAAGATCGGATAAGCGGCAGCGGCTCTGAGGTAGAAGTCCACTATTGAGAATTTCTCTCCAAGAGGAGTCATGGAAGTGTCAATCACTTTTCCGGTTTCGTCATACAAAGGAAACCGCGACGGATTGGAGTCTATTTCGTTGAACGCATCGAACACTTTTGTTGAGACCAAGTGAATCCCTGCGAAAGCAAATTTCCTACAGTCGGATGGATTCAATGACGGATAAGGTGATTTGACCTGCCCGGTGGCTATGTTGGTCCAGCCTTTAAGCATCATTTCCGAGTCGAAAAGGAAATATCTCTGAGTCTCTCTCTTGCTCACAAGAACAGTGGAAAGTGAGTTATGACGCGCCTCGGAAACAAAGGCCGGAATGTCAAGATTGGAGAATATGTCCACATTGTGGATCAGGAACCTGTCCCCGCCTTCCAGAAGTTTCCGGGCGTGACGGATTCCGCCACCGGTGTCCCTGAGCAAATCACTTTCATCGGAAATGGCGACATTAAGTCCGAAATTTCCGTTCTCCTTTAGATAGGAAATTATCTGGTCCGAGAAATGATGGACATTAATCACGAAATCATCGAAACCGGCTTTATGAAGACGCATTAAGACGTGCCACAGAAGAGGTTCGCCTTCAACCTTCACCAGAGCTTTCGGCATAGAGTCGGTGAGAGGCTTCAGCCTCGTGCCCATCCCCGCCGCGAAAATCATCGCTTTCATCATCTCTACATCATTTTCTCGATGTCCAGCTCACGGTGCGAAACCATTATCTTCACATCGAATTTCTTGGTCAGGTGGGTAGCGAGATGCTCTGCGCAATAGACGGATCTGTGCTGCCCGCCCGTGCATCCGAAACAAATCTGAAGATGAGTGAACTTCCTCTCTATGAATTTCTTGATGTGCGCGTCAACCAGATTGTAGACGCTGTCAAGAAAGCGGAACACCTCCCCATCGTCCTCAAGAAATTTGATAACTTCCGGGTCAAGTCCGGTGAACTGACGGAAATGCTCGTATTTACCCGGGTTATTGATTGATCTGCAATCAAACACGTAACCTCCTCCGTTGCCGGAAGTGTCGGCCGGAATGCCTTTCTTGTAAGCGAAACTGTAGATTCTGACTTCCAGTCTCTTGTCCTCCACGATCTCGTAGAACTGCTGCATAGTGGTCAGTTTCGTAAGTACCTGATTCAAATAAGGATAGCTATCGAAAGGTGTGACAAGAAGTCGTCTTAGGTTGTCGATGGCAAAAGGCACGCTTCCGAGGAAGTGAGGTTTCTTTTCGAAGTAGCCTCTGAATCCATAAGCTCCGAGCACCTGCAATGTGCGGAACAGAACAAATAGCCTTAGCCTCTGCCCGAACACTGCGGTGTCAATGTTGACATATTCCTTGAGCGAGGTCAGATAGGTCTGAATCATCGCTTGCTTCAGCGCCTCCGGATAGCGGGAACGGGCCTGCCAGACAAAGGATGCCACGTCATAATAAATAGGGCCCCTTCTGCCTCCCTGAAAATCAATGAAGTACGGCTCTCCGTCCTTTATCATCACGTTGCGCGCCTGGAAATCTCTGTACATAAAGGTGTTGCCCATATCCAGAAGCAGGTCTTTCTTGAGTTTGTCGAAATCGTCCTGAAGCCTTATCTCGTCGAACTCCATTCCTGTGGCCTTGAGAAAGCAGTACTTGAAATAATTCAGATCGAACATCACCATCCTCTCGTTGAACTCAGGCTCAGGGAAACAGCAGTTGTAGTCAAGCCCCTGAGCGCCTTTGAACTGGATCTTCGGGAGCATCTCGATGGTGTGGCAGAGAATGGAACTCTCGAAAGAGGAATATTCCCCCGTCTCGCGGCCTTGGGATATGACGTTGTAAAGCTGGGCGTTACCGAGATCTTCCTGAATGTAGCACATTCCGTCATCGCTTTTGGCGAAGACCTTAGGTGCTTTGATGCCTTTCTCCCTGAAATGGGCGCTCAGATAGCAGAAAGCCTTGTTCTCCGAGAGATTGGTCCCGATGACTCCGATTA
This sequence comes from Bacteroidales bacterium, assembly GCA_041667245.1. Lineage (GTDB taxonomy): Bacteria > Bacteroidota > Bacteroidia > Bacteroidales > UBA932 > Cryptobacteroides. The sequence goes on from JBAYFJ010000001.1 coordinate 28,020, forward strand.
AGGATATATTGCCTCCTGTCAGCCTGAAATAGCGTCTGTGGCTGCCTGAGGACGTCAGTTCGGAACGGTCTTCCACTTTATGGCCTGTGTAGCGTTCGAACAATTTGTCTAATTGATCCGTCATTTGATTTTGATTTGTCACAAAAGTAGTAAATTTGCGTCATAAAAACACACAAGGGATATGCTGAATTACGCTTATTGTTCCGACAAGTACCAGTACACTATGGGAAAGTCGTTCTTCCAGTGCGGCAGGAAAGATGAGGTCGCTGTCTTCAATATGTTTTACAGAGTCGCTCCGGAGAACAACAACTGGGCGGTGGTAAGCGGGACCGAGGAGGTTCTGGAGATGATTGCGAGACTTGGAGACGCTCCGGAGGATTTCTTCGAGAAATTCATTCCCGGAGAGGATTACGCAGATTTCCGAAAGTTTCTTTCGACTATGAGGTTCACAGGCAACGTGTATGCGATGCGTGAGGGTGAGATCGTGTTCCCGAACGAGCCGATTATCACTGTGGAGGCGCCTCTGATTGAGGCTCAGGTGCTTGAGACCCCGATTCTGTGCATAATGAATCATCAGATGGCAGTGGCAACCAAAGCGTCCAGGGTGTGCAGGGCAACAGATCGTCCTGTAAGCGAATTCGGCTCAAGAAGGGCTCACGGTCCATGGGCTGCGACTTACGGAGCTAAGGCCGCGATAATCGCTGGCTGCGCGAGCACTTCCAACATTCTCACGGGTGTGATGAACGGGGTGCCTTCCACAGGCACTATGGCCCACAGTTTCATCACTTCTTACGGCAGTTCCGTGGACGGGGAGCACAAGGCTTTCAAAGACTACATCGCCACTCACAAGGGTGAGAATCTGATTCTGCTCATTGACACTTACGACACTCTCAAATGCGGGGTCCTGAACGCCATACGTTCTTTCAAGGAGTGCGGAATAGATGACACTTATCCTTTCGGCTACGGCATAAGGCTTGACAGCGGAGACCTCGCCTACCTTTCTATTGAAGTGAGGAAGATTCTTGACGATCATGGTCTAAAAGGCTGTAAGATATTTGCTACCAATTCATTGGACGAGTACCTCATTTCGGATTTGGAGCGACAGGGTGCAAGGATCGATTCTTACGGAGTGGGCGATGCGATCGCCACCAGCAAAGCGGCTCCCTGCTTCGGGAATGTGTACAAGCTGGTCCAGATTTCGGACGAGCCGGTGCTAAAGCGTTCCGAGGACAAGATAAAGCTGATCAATCCCGGATTCCAGATCACTTACAGATTGATCAAGAAAGACAGCGAGCTGAATAAGGATGTCTACAAAGCGGATGTCACTTGTCTTCGCGGGGACAAGATGTGCAGGGACATCGAAAAGGGCAGGAGCGTCACCGTCTATGATGAATTCGACAGGTACAAGTTCAAAACTTTCGAGAAGGGAGAATACGAGGCGAGGCCTCTTCAGGCTCAGATGATAAAGGACGGGAAACGGGTGGCTCAGGTTCATTCGCTTATGGAGAAAAAGGCTTTCTACAACGACACGCTGGCTCATTTCAGCCCTTCTGAAAGAAGACTTATCAACCCACACTACTACAAGGTGGACATCTCGGATGACTTGTACAACACCAAAATGAGGATTATCAATCGCTTAGTGAAAGAAATCAACGATTTCAGCATCGACTAAAAAGACTTCACCTGGCCGGATCAATCCTCCTTGTTTAGTCCGGAAGATCCTGCGGCTTCAGGAATGAGGCACGTATCTGCCGGAGGGAACCGTCGGAGAAACGCACCTGAAAAGAAGTGAGCTCTTTGTTGGCGGAGACTATCTCACCCTCGCCGAAGACCTCGTGAGTGACAGCGTCCCCGATGCTGAACCTGCTCTCGTACTCCCCTCTTTCGGAGGCAAAACCGTCCGTCTCGTCCTCATCGAGAACGTGGCTGACGCGTAGAGTAGAGTCCCACAATTCCTTGGACATAGTCCCGATCGTGACGAACATAGACCGGCCAATCTCGTGCAGAAAGCGTGAGGGACATTTGTTCATCTTGGTGGAGGTGCTGAAACCTTCCGATTCCGTGAGGAAAAGATTCCGCTCGGCTCTGGTCACGGCAACGTACATCAAACGCCTCTCTTCCTCCTCGCCGTTCTTCTTGAAATCCCTTATGGTTCTCATATTCGGGAACACCCCCTCGCTAAGCCCGATGACGAAAACGCATTTGAATTCCAGTCCTTTAGCCTGATGAATCGTCATCAGCTTGACGGTCGGAGTGTCGCGCGGATAGTCAGCGTTTGTGTACAGGGATATGTCCTGAAGATAGTCGGAAAGAGAGAATGTCACCTCCTTGTGGTCCTCCTCGTAGTACTTCATCGACTGGAGCAGCGCGTCAATGTTGTCAAGCCTGTCCTCGTCCTGGTCTTCTCTGTATAGGGTCTTAAGCCCGCTCTCATCAAGAAGATTGTTCATCACATCAGAGACGGACGACTCGCGTGATGCCGATCTGAACTTCTCAATCAGAGCGATGAAGGCCGGGGCGCCGCTTTTGGAAAAGACAGGATCAGTGATGTATCTTTTGAGAGTCTGATACAATGAGAGGCCTTCTTTCATCGCCGTGGTTTTGAGCTTTTCGGTAAAGGAACGTCCTATCCGTCTCGGGGGCACATTTGCGATTCGCAAGAACGAGAGGTCGTCTTCAGGATTGTCAATCAGCCTCAAATAGCTCAACGCATCCTTGATTTCTCTGCGTTCAAAAAACCTTACCCCTCCCCAGACAGTGTAAGGGATGTGATTCTTGAGCAATTCCTCTTCTACGCTTTGGGAAAGATAAGATGACCTGAACAATACCGCGAAATCATCGGGCTGCCCGCCTTTTTCCAGCATCATCCCAATCTGTCCGACAAGCCACTCAGTTTCGTCTTTCTCAGATTTGGCGTGATAGTGAGTGACAATCCGACCTTCTTTGTTGAAAGTGAACAGAGTCTTTGGAATCCTGTTGATGTTATTGGCTATAATGCTGTTGGCCACGTCCAGAATCTGAGGAGTGGAGCGGTAGTTCTGGTCGAGAATGACTTCTTTCTGACATGAGAAGTTCACGAAACGTTCCGGTTTCGCACCTCTCCACTCGTATATTGCCTGATCCGGGTCGCCTACCACGAAGAGATTCTTGTGTTTGGCCGCGAGTTTCTCGATTATCTCCCAGTCATCCGCATTGCAGTCCTGAGCTTCGTCCACCATAATGTAATTTAACTCGTTTTGCCAAAACTCGCGCGCATCCTCGAATCTATCCAGAATGTACTTTGTAAAATTGACAAGATCATCGAAATCCAAAGCGCTGAATTTCATCTGTCTGGATATGTAAGCGGCGAATTGGGACTTTCTCATTTCATCAGTCAACTCGGCTCCGGGGAGCATCAGTGCCGGGATGTAGTCGTCAAGGGCTTTGAATTCGCTTATCTGAGCAAGAAATTTCTTTACTGTCTGCTTGGTGCGTTTGATTCCAAGTTCATCCATTGCTGATTTGGCAGCGTTTTTGCGATCTTCGTCGTCAAGAATCGGGAAAGATTTAGGGAAACCGAGTCGGTAGATCTCTTTACGAAGGAATTTGACACAGAAGCCGTGAATAGTGCACACGAAATCATTGTAGTCTCCGCTCTGCACCATTGTGGAGATGCGCCTTCGCATCTGAGCGGCTGCTTTGTTGGTGAATGTGAGGCAAAGGATGTTGGCAGGATCGATGCCGAGCACATTGACCAGATAGGCATAACGATAAGTCAGAGCCCTGGTTTTGCCAGTGCCCGCTCCGGCTGTGACCCGGACTCTTCCTTCAGTGGAGATCACTGCCTCACGCTGTCTGGAATTCAAGTCTTTGAGAAAATCCTGATTCATATTCTATCCGCTAATATAACTAATTCCACGACAAGAACGAATCTTAAATTTTGTGAATAGACGAAAAAGTGATTAAATTTGTAAGTTTATGAGCAGATTCTTGACAAAAATATATTTTCCGGCTCTGATAGTAGGCGTAGCAGCCGTTCAGAGTCTTGTTCCCGGTGCCATTCAGCAGAGAAGCAAGCCGTCGGTTGAATTAAGCGTGAGCGACACTTCGGTGAAAATCAAAGATGAGACCGTCAGGAATTTCGATCTCAGAATCACCAACGACACGGCCTATCTTAACGCATTGGGAAGAGAGAAGCACATTTCTGCGAGGGACACAATGAAAGCTCCTGATTCTCTGAAACTTACCAATCCGTTCTTCTACAAGTACTATGTGGCGATCAAGGATTCTCTGACACATAGCCAGACTCGGGACTCACTTCTCAAATCAGGTGACACTCTTTCTTGCGTCAAGCTGGATTCGCTCTATGTCATAGATTCAACGGAGACGGCCAAGAATTCTTTCGCGGCGTGGTATGCCTCATTGACAAAAAAAGAGCGCAAAAAGTATCAATTCGAGCAGGAACTGCCTATCAAGCAGCACAGAATGGACAGTCTGCTTGCATTGAAGGATAGTCTCAAAGCCATCAAAGACAGCATTGTACAGGCTACTCCGAGAATACTGCAGACTTTTGCTTTCCCTGACTCTCTGGAGTACAAGAGGATTGTCTCGTGGAAGCACGACAGGAATTTCCACAAACTGGACTTCATCGACATAGACACTTCGTACAATTTCCACTACAACGATTATCCTTTCATTCAGAAGGATGTCAACGCGGCTTTTCTGGGTGTGTCCGGATCTCCTGCGCTGTCTTTCGATTATCACCAAAGGGATGACGGGGACGATGTCTCTTTCTATTCCGGCTCGGCTTCATGGTCCTACTCCCCTTCCACTCTTCCTATGTACAACAGCAAGACTCCCTACACGGAGCTTGCCTACCACGGCACATTGTTCGCCAACAAGGACAAGGAAGAGGACAACATCCACATCTTCACGACTCAGAACATTCTGCCGGAGTTGAACATCACCCTCGGCTACAACAGATTCGGAGGCGGCGGCATGCTTGACAACGAGACGACCAGAAACAAGACTTTTTTCGCAGCCGCCAACTACACGGGCAAGAGGTACCTCGCACACGTAGGTTACATCTACAATATGGTGGACCACGATGAGAACGGGGGGATCACCGACAATTCTCTGATACGAGACACTACTATTGACGCGAGAGAGATTAACGTTGTGCTGACGGATGCCAACAATCTGATTAAGAAGAACACCGTTTTCCTCGATCAGGAATACAGGATTCCTTTCACGTTCATCGACAAACTCAAGGAAAGGAAGATTCTAAAGGCTGAGCAGGCCTACAGGGACAGTGTCACGGCTACCGGTGATTCGCTGGCGATAATAAAGATGAATGAATATCTCGCAGGGAAGGTCGCAGCGAGGGAAAGCTCCGACACGACTTATGACGAGAGTAAGGAAAAGGTGACGACCGCTTTCATCGGACACAGTTCAGAGTACTCTGTCTACAGGAAACTCTACACTGACAAAATTGCTCTCGGGGACACCACGGCAAGACATTTCTTCAACGACAACTTCTTCTATAACCCGACTCAAAGTGCTGATTCTATGCGTGTTATGAGGTTCGAGAACCGGGCGTTCATCAAATTGCAACCCTGGGCGAACGACGCAATACTGTCCAAACTCAATGTCGGCATAGGAAACCGCATACAGACTTTCTACAGACAGGACAAGTCTTTCCTCTACAACACAAGCAATGTAACTTGGAACTCGACTTACCTCTATGCCGGAGCCGAAGGCAATGTCAAGCAATATTTCGACTGGGACGTGCTTGGAAGCTACACTTTGCTTGGAACGGAGAGCAGCGACTTTTTCCTGAAAGGCAATATGGGTTTCAACTTTTACCCTTTCCTCAGACATCACACCAGCCCTGTGTCTCTCAACCTCAGTCTGGAGACTTCTTTGAAAGAGCCTGGTTACTACGAGCAGCACCTGTTCTCCAACCATTACAGATGGGACAACAGTTTCGACAAGACCTCAAAGACTCAGTTGAAGGCGACTCTTGACATTCCTCTTTGGAAGATGCGGCTTGAAGGCGGTTACACCCTTCTGAAGAACAACATTTACTACGACAGCACCGGAACAGTGCGGCAGAACGCCTCCGCAATGAGCATTCTGTCGCTATCGCTCACCAAGAATATCACGCTGGCTAACGTGCTCCATCTCGACAACAGACTGCTGTTCCAGCTCACTTCAGACGACAAGGTTGTCCCGCTTCCGATGGCTGCGCTGAATCTTAGATACTATGTTCAGCTACCTGTAGTTAAGGATGTTATGTATTTCCAACTCGGTGCGAATGTGCTTTATAACACAGAGTGGTACTCCCCGGGTTACAATCCTGTCACGAGCACTTTCGTCAATCAGCGAGAGGAAAAGTACGGAAACTGCCCATATATAGACGTCTTCGTGAATATGCAGTGGAAACGCGCCTGCATTTTCGTAAAGCTTGAGAACGTGGGTCTTGGATGGCCGATGGACAAAGCAGACTACTTCAGCGCTAATCACTACATACGGCCTCAAAGAGCATTGAAACTGGGTATGTTCTGGCCTTTCTACACACAGCCTTACAAACACAAGTCTCTCGGTGGAGGAAGCAGTTCCTCAGGCGGGGGCAGCGCAAGCGGAGGCAGCGGGGGCTCAAACTCTATAGGTGGGATAAACTCGCGTATGAATACGGGACGAAACTAATTTCAATATGCCTGCTTCAAGAAAAATTAAAAAAGGATTCCGTTTCCTTATTCCTACAGTAATAGTGCTGCTGATTATTCCCGTGTGCGGAAGGACAATTTTCTTGAGACACAAAGATTCATTTCAAAAACTATCCGGAGACAGTCTATCCTGCGTCATCGCTGTGAATGACGACAGAGGATCTTCCGGCCTTAAGGCAGGCTACAGTTTCGAGATGCTGAAAGCATTTTCAAAAGATTGCCGCTGCAAGGTAACCATCGATAAGGCTGCCCCGAGCGTTGACTATTTCGACTCTCTGAAAGCGGGTGTTCTGGATATACTCGTGACGGCTTTCCCTGACTCTCTTGAGATAGATTCCATATCCTTTTCAGCTCCAGTGGGAGAGGAGATTATCTGGGCCGTTAAACGAATTAAAAGGCAGGTAAGGCTTAAGGAAATCAATTCTTGGATATCCCATTACACAAATTCGGCGCGGTACGGCGAGACCAAAAGAAGATTTTTCACTTCTTACAATCCTTACAAGATGGCCTCATCAGGAAGGGTCTACAGTAATCTCAGCCCTTATGACGAAATCATAAAAAAGCAGGCAGGAAAGCTCAAATGGGACTGGAAACTGCTTACCGCCGTTATCTATCAGGAATCGGGATTCTGCATAGACACTCGTTCAAGAAGGGGTGCGCTGGGTCTTATGCAGGTAATGCCTAAGACCGCAAGCAGATTTGAAGCTGACAATCTGCTTGATCCTGAGGACAACATATCAACGGGCGTGAGCTACATAGCCAGGCTTCAGAGAATGTTCACTTCGCGCGCCCGGAACAAAGCCGAATTGGAGAAATTGACTCTGGCCGCCTACAATGCCGGAGAAGGCAGGATTCTGGATTGCATCAATTACGCTTCCACTCTTGAGAAGGACAATGACACTTGGGACGCTCTCGTTGACGTGATTCCTCAAATGAGAACGGATTCCATTCTTCAGGTGGACACTGTGAAACTCGGAGTGTTCAAAGGTGTGGAGACAATCAAATATGTCGATCAGGTTTTGGAACTATACCGATCTTTCAGCAAGGTCCGTCTTTCAGCTGACTCGCACGGTGTCGGCAGGGTCGACTCTCGAAATAAATAATGACGGAATAAGCAGAATCAGCATTATCACCAGAAATGACAACGCATCGGCTCCGAGAATCAGTCCCCAATTAATTCTGACAGGTACGAATGAGACTGAATAGTTCTCAGGATTGAGGCCAATCAGATGCGTCGCACTTTGGATTAGGCAGAAGAGCAGCGCAATAACGTTGCCGACTGCCATTCCTTTCAAGACCAGCACCGAGGAGACTTTCAGGAAGACTCTTACTATGTTTGAGTCGGTCATCCCGAGGGTTTTGAGCGTGCCTATTGTGGAGATGTTCCTGAACAGAAGAATCAGGAGGCCTGAAATCATATTGAACGCAGCCACAATGGTCATAAGGACCAGTATAAACAGCACGTTGAAGTCTATGAGTTTCAGCCAGTCGAAAATCTGAGGATATCTTTTGAATGTCGGAACGGAGACTAACGACGGGTCTTCATCACCTGCGAAAAGTAAGGCAATGGAGCCTATGTCGCTTGAGATTTCCGCAGTCTTGGAGTTGCTCCGGTAAGATTCGTCAAGATTGATTTCCAAAGCGGATGCCTTGTCTTCTGTCCAGCCGTTAAGTCGCTGAAGATCAGCAAGATTGGTGTACACCATCTGATAATCCCCCACGCTGATGAGGTCCTCGCAGATGCTTTTGACCGTGAATTTGCGCACTTTAACTTTGCTGCCGATGAAATAGACCTGCAGATTGTCGCCTTCTTTTAGTCCGAGTTGGTCGGCGAGTTTCCGTGGAACGGAAGCCTGAAGTGTCAGCGAATCTTTTCCGTAGGCATCGAGATGTGCTTTTTTCAACAAATCAGGGTTGTCCGGAAGGCCTTTGAACAGCACACCGCTTATCGCTTCCCCACTTTTCAGAATTCCGGCTCTGTAGATGACAGGATTAATGCTTTTTACTCCTTTTATGGAATCTATCCTGCCGTAGAATGACGGCTTTGCGTCAATCGGTTCTGAGTCTCCGGCGTAGTTCATGTTCTGAGGCAGAAGCTGGATGTCTCCGGAAACGAATGAGATTCCGTCACTGATTTCTCTCCTGAATCCGGAGGCAATGGAAACGGACACTATCATAATCAGGAAACTGATGGCTATGCAGACCATAGCCACCGTTCCTGAGAATTTCAATTTGCTCGCTATGAAACCGGATGCGTTCATTTTAAGTTCTACCAGATGTGCACTCTTTCACTCTCTGGGCGCCACATCGGGTCTCCTTCCTTGATGCCGAACGCATCGAAGAAAGTCCGGAAGTTCTTTAATGACACATTCACCCTGTTCTCGGCAAGAGAATGGACGTCAAGTTTCGTAAGACGCGCTTTTTCCGCTTCGGTAATGTTCTGAGCCCAGATAATGCCATAAGAGATGTAGAATCTCTGTTCCGGGGTGAATCCGTCAATCGCAGCGGGACGATTGCCTTTGAAGGAATTTTCCATCGCCGTGTAGGCTATGCTAAGTCCGCCGTGATCACCTATGTTCTCACCCAGCGACAATTCGCCGTTGGCATATAGATCGTCTGAGATCTTGACCGCATTGAACTGATCCACAAGCACTTTGGTCTTTTCTCTGAATTTGGCATCATCCTCTGACGTCCACCAGTTGTTCATATTGCCGGTCTTGTCGAACAGTCTGCCCTGGTCGTCAAAACCGTGGGACATCTCGTGCCCTATGACGACTCCGATTCCGCCGTAATTCACTGCGGCGTCTGCGTCAGGATTGAAGAATGGTGGCTGAAGAATTGCCGCCGGGAAGCAGATTTCATTCGTAGACGGATTGTAGTAGGCATTCACCGTCTGAGGTGTCATTCCCCACTCGCTCTTGTCGGTCGGTTTACCGAGTTTGCGCATATTGTCGTCCACATACCATTTCCCCGCGTTTCTAATGTTCTCGTAGTAACTCTTTGAAGGGTCCACAACAAGTGTGGAGTAGTCTTTCCATTTGTCAGGATAGCCTACTTTGACGGTGATGTTGTCAAGTTTCTCGTGTGCTTTGAGTTTTGTCTCGGCGCTCATCCAGTCCAGCCGGTCTATGTGTTCTCCTAAAGCCATGCGAAGATTGCCTATCAGGTCAAGCATCATCTTCTTTGAGGTTTCAGGGAAATATCTCGCAACGTACATCTTGCCTACGGCCTCTCCGAGGATTCCGTTAGGAACCGACATAGCTCTTTTCCAGCGTGGTTTTTGTTGCTGTACTCCTGACATCTGTTTGCTGAAGAAGTCAAATGACGCAGTGTAATACTCGTCGCTGAGTGAGCCTGACGCATCAGAGATCAACTGTCCGAGAAGATAATCTTTCAACTGTTCCACGCTTGACGCTGCGAAAAGGCTGTCAAGCCCTTCGAAGAAGGAGGGTTCGCAGACCATCAGTTTGTCTTGCGCCGGAATGCCCCTTTCAGCGAAATAGGTCTTGAATCCAATGTTTGGATACTTTTCTTCCAACTGTGAGGTGCTCATCGGATTGTACATCTTCTGGATGTCTCTTTCCTGAACGCTTGTCCAAGAGGATTCCGCAAGGGCGTCTTCAACCGCGAGGACGCTTGCCGCCCTATTCTCAGGTGAGGACAGTCCGCTGAGCGTAAAGATTTTGGAGATGAATTTCTCGTATCCTGCCTTCAGTTCCGCATTCTTGGGATCTATATAATAGTCTCTGTCTCCCATTCCCAGACCGCTTTGGCTGAGCCACAGAAGCTGACTGTCGCTGTCCATAAGGTCGGACTCCACAAATGCCGCAAAGAAAGGGCTGCCGCTCGCATAATTGTGGATCCGGGCAACGCATTTGATTATGTCTTCTTTAGATTTGGCCGCATTAATCCGCTTGGTGTACAAGGCAAGCGGTTTCCCACCTTCCTCGTTCAACTTCACGGAGTCGAGGCCCATCTTGTACAAATCTGAGATCTTTCTGTCCACAGAACCTTTTTCGGTCTTCATCTTTGTCATTGACGAGAACAAGTCGTTGAGTCGCTTCTGATTGTTGTCGTTAAGGACATCGAAAGAGCCGAATCTGGCATATTCGGGCTTCAAAGGATTGTTTTTCTGCCACCCGCCAGTAGAATACTGATAGAAATCCGTCCCCGGCGACACAGTCAAATCCATACTTTTCAAATCAATAGCCGGCACTTTTTCCTGCGTCTTCACTTCAGTCTGCGCCGGTTCTTTTGCCTGCGCATCCATTTCTGCCGCTCCGGACAGAGCCATAATTGGTAAAACCATTAGCAATAATTTATTCATCACAATTAAACTTTAAAAATTCACTTCTATACTCGGGCAAAATTTTTGGCTAAAAACCACGACGACAAGGCCAATCAAACCTACCTCGACAAAGCCCGAAAAGAATTGTAAATTTAACAATTATTTACGATTATCCCACAAAATAGTCCCTCAAAAACTCACTTGACTTCACCGCATATCTCCTCCCCTTCACAGACATTTTTCGAACACCCGGGTGCAAAACGCTCCCTTTTTGCACCCCGGTCACTGACCTATACACATAGCTGCCACCCAAGCCGTGAATGGGACCGTACCTTGACAAGTGTCATCAAACTTGTTTTGGACCTTGTCCATGCTGATGTTCACGTCATATCTTAAAAATCGCAAGGCATGCTCCTCGATTTCCTTCTTCCCAATATTACCGTATTTCTTATGCAATTCTGTACAATCATATATGGCCATAGCCACGGCTTGCGCTCCCTTTATGCCTTCAGGATGATTGTGCGCGCAAGCAGCCGAAATTTCGCCTCACTTAACAGACTATAGCCCCCATTAAAGGAAGCCCAAGCCACGGGGCTCACCCTCATTGCCGCTCCGTTCCCATAAGAATTGTATTGCACGGGAATATCGGACTGTACCCATAGATTGAAGCCGAAGCCACCTTTAGGTTGCGGATAGCTCAGACACCACCGGCGAATGCTCTCACCATCATCCCGATGCTTAAAATGGCGTCGGCAACCGCAATAGTGCAGATTGTGTCATCGGTGTAATCATCCTCAGCAGAGAATAATTCAAAATCATTGTCATTCGTCGGATTAAACTACCAACGACTTCCAATTATATCCCCGATTATTGCGCCTAACATAATATGTTTGATTGATAATTATGAGAACTAAGGTCACAATTTCGCTGGCAAGAAGCAAATTCAGGAGCAAATTAACAGACAAGCGAGGAAAGTGAAAAGGAAGAAATTTATTTTTCGGGATATTGTTCGTACTTTTGCAAGAATGAAGACCGGAAAAAAGCCCGAAAACGGAAATATAGAGCCGGGGATATAGGACCAAGAATTTTGAGCCGGGAACAGGAAATGAGCGATAATATGAACCGAACGAAAATCAAAGATATAGCGATACGCTACAGCATTGCGACATTGGGACTCGCACTCGTGGCAGTGGGAGTGGCGCTTTCCATTAAGTCTAATCTCGGCACGGCACCCGTGTCCTGTCCTCCCTACGTAGTGAACCTCATTGGAGGTCTCACCGTGGGAGAGTACACAATAGTGATGCACTTCATCTTCATACTACTCCAGCTCGCTCTGCTGAGAAAAGAATTCAAAGCGATAGACCTGATGCAGATTGCTGCGGCATTCGTATTCGGCTTCCTGACCGACGCCGCGATATGGGCCTTCTCATGGGTTGAGTCCGCGACAATGGCAGGAAGGCTGATACTGACAGCCATATCAGTGATAATCACTGCGTTAGGAGTTAGCCTTGAAGTAATCGGAAACGCTTGGATGCTTGCGGGAGAAATGACGGATGCGGCAATTGCGAAAGTGCTGCGAATTCAGTTCAGAAACGCAAAAATCGGCTTCGACATATTCCTTGTCATAGTCTCAGCCCTGATAGCCTACATCGCATTCCACAACCCGCTCGGCAGCCCCGGACACTACGTCATCGGAATAGGCACGCTGATCAGCGCATTCTTCACAGGCTACTGTATGAAATTCACGGACAAGATGGCCGCGAAAATGTTCGGGAGACTATTGGCCAAGCAATGAAATCCTTCATACAATTCATAAAAGACTGGATGCTGCCGATTTCAATGGGAACAGGAATCTTGCTCTATCTGGTCTATCACAACACACCAGCGCTCTATCCGGCCGGTCCCCTGCTGAACAAAATCTGCACCTCCCTCCAGCCTATAATGGTGTTCCTTATGCTATTCCTGCAATTCGTAAGAGTGGCCCCGACAGACGTCCACTTCAAGAAATGGCATCTGTGGCTGCTGCTTATTCAAGGCTCTGTCTTCACGATAACCGGCCTCCTGATGGCCCACAGGCCTGAGACAGACGGCACCGTGCTGGTGGAGACCGCAATGCTCTGCCTAATCTGCCCCACTGCCTTAGCAGCCGGAGTGATCACCGACAAACTCGGAGGCAGCCTCTCAGGAATAATGTCATATATGATTATGATCAATGTTCTGGTCTCATTCCTGATACCTTCGATAGTCCCTTTGCTCCACCCGATGGAAGGAAGGACATTCTGGATTAGTTTTCTGCTCATCCTCAGACGAGTCTTCTCAATGCTGATTCTTCCCTGCGTCCTTGCATGGCTGATACGCTACCTGCTGCCGAAACTGCATAAACGGCTAACAGGACTTATGTGGGCGGCATTCTATCTTTGGAGCTTTTCATTGATGATATCCCTGATTCTCACGACCAGATCATTGGTACTAAGCAAGATGTCAATGGTATATGCCTTAGCCATCGGCCTGATCTCACTAATCTGCTGCGTTGTGCAATTCCGGCTGGGACGGGTGATAGGCAAACGCTACAGCCACGCCGACTCAGTGACTGCCGGACAGGCGCTCGGACAGAAAAACACTGTGTTCATCATCTGGCTTGGCTACAATTTTATGACCCCGACCACGTCAATAGCCGGAGGCTTCTACTGCATCTGGCACAACTTCGTCAACTCGTATGAACTTTACAGACAGAGGATTCTGTCAGAGAAGTCTACTTCAAAGACTTAAGCCTGATTGACGCCGAAGTCCTTTCTGTCTCTTCCTGAGAGTACTTGACCACCATCGGAAGATACTTCTTCTCCAGTTTCACGTTCTTGTCATTTCTTGCGAGCAGAACGCAGTTACGGATAGCAGTCATATCGTCAGGATGCTTCTTCAGCACAGAGTTGTAGTACTTCAAGGCCTTCTTGTTATCTTTGGCTGCCACAAGATAATAGGAGCCCATATTGTCAAGGAACAGAGGCTCGTCCGGATTATAGTCAAGCATTTTCTGAGACAATAGTTTGAAAGCCTCATAACCGGCAGGCACTCCCATCTTGAAAAATGAGAAACAGTAGTCTTGAATGGACGCCTTGAAGAAATCGTTGTCCACTTTGAACTCAGGATAGTTCCAAACAGGGTTGTTTATGTAATTATAGTCAATCAGCGACTTTAGCTCGGACATAGCCATATCCGGACTGTTCTTTTCGTAGGAGATGTAAGCAGACACCTTCAGGAAACGCAAATCCAGACGTAACGGATCTGCTTTCACAGCCCTGTCAATCTGAGAAGCCGCGATTCCGAAAAGGCTGTCGTCAAAGAAAGTTTCCTCGAAATAGTTGACATTGTTACCGAGAGAATCCTTCAGGCTCATAAGCGGAGCATTGCCCAGATACTTAGCCTCACTCCCCTTAGGCACCACTTTCACTGTTTGCGCCTTGAAATAATAATAGGAGAACCTCCCGACCATCATATTGACGTCCTCAGGATAGTCCGCATTCCATCTGTCAAGAAGCGTCTCGATGCCGACCCCGGAAGGGCCCAGATTTTTGACCAGCAAGTTGTAACGATTCTGGTACTCCGACTCGGACGGCACTGATGACTGCGCTGATAAAGACAAGGGCAAAGCCACAAACGCAAATATGGCAGCAAGCAAATAGTAGTATTTCTTCATAATTGATATAATTTCAGTTTATTGATTAATCTCCATTCTGATTCTTCTTTCCTGAGGCAAAAGGTTATTGCATCTCCTGCCGAGATTCTTGACAAAGCCTAATGGAAGCCCGTCATACACAAGCCTCACAAAGCCTTGAGGAGCCTCTTCAAGAGAAAACGAATCCCTGTGCAGGAACCTCAACGCCGTCTGCCTGTCCAACTCTACCGAAGGAAAAGCATCTATTGAGGCGATTATGGACAAGGCAAGATCAGCTGAAGGGACCAAAGTCTTTCCTTTCGCAGTGCCCACTTCCACACCCATTAGAATAGGATGCAGGAACTCAAGCTCAGCGGCATAACCCGCAATCACCTCCGGGACTGCAATCACCAAATCGCCTTTTCTTCTTTCTACGACAGGCTCTGTCACAAATCCTGACAAAAAATCGGACACTTTACCAGCACCGCGGCCGGAAGCGGATCTTAAATCCTCGCCGTTTTTCCTCACCACAGCGCAGTACTGTCCCTCGCCAGGGACGAAACCCGGAGCGAGAAGCCGGCCGCAAGAAGTCTTGATAACCCCGGAAACGGTACAGCTGTCAAAATCGGGAACGAACTCACCAATCACCTCTCCGCCAAGGTTCTCCGCACACCAGCAGACGTTCCCGTCATCCTCCCGTTCATTGAAAGTGCAAGTCGAATAGACCAGATGCCCTCCCTCTGCAAGCGACGGCCAGACATCAGAGAGAATCCTCCGTTGCCTTGCCTCGCAAAGAGCCACGGTGTCCGGAGACCAGTCGGCAACAGCCTTGGGGTCTTTCCTGAACATACCCTCGCCTGAGCAGGGAACATCCGCTATGATAATATCGAAAAAACCCTCAAGTTTCGCAAACGCTTTCGGGTCCACGGAAGTCACAATCACATTGGGATCACCCCACAAAGCCACATTTCCAGCAAGCACCGTTGCCCTTTGCCTCATCACTTCATTAGCCACCAGCACAAAAGAGTCTCCACAAAACTTTCTCAACACAGCCGCTGCGTGAGTTGTCTTCCCGCCAGGAGCCGCGCACAAATCGAGGACAGTCACGAAACCTTTCTCAGAGGCCCGCAAGACTTTGGAAAAGATTTCTCCCACAAACATTGCGGAAGAATCCTGAACATAGTAGGCCCCGCAATGGAGAAGAGGATCAAGAGTGAAAGATGGCCTCGATTTCAGCAAAAAACCTTCAGAGCACCATGGCACGTGAGCGGCTCCGTCAAGAATCTCGACAGGAAGCTCCGGCTTTTTTGAAGGATTCAGCCTCACCGAGACGGAGGAATCCGAAGCCAATGCAGAGACAATGACAGACGCTTTTTCCTTGCCTACCACCCCTTCAAGCCCATTCACGAAATTAGAGTCCATTCTCAGAATTTGATATTCTTAAGCATCTCAGGATCAATTCCTTCCGGCATCTTTCCCTCAGACACACAGGCAAGAGCGTCAACCATTTTGTCAAGCGCATCCTGAATCTTGGATCCGAGAACCATTTTCATCATCAAGTTGAGCTCGGCTGAAAAATCAATATGGAAATCAGTTTTCGTGGAGCCCTCGGCCCCATCGAAATGCAAAGTCACGTTAAACGGAAACGGGCCACCGTTATCCACCATTCTGATGTTGGAATAAGGATTCCTCTCCGCCACCTTGACCCCAAGATTAAAACCCTGAACAGTCGCTGACAGAGAATCAAAATCAGCCGTCACCCCATCTTTTTTGTCCTCCGGAAGGAAATTTACAAAATTTCTCATATCCGTAAAAGCCATATAGAGTTCCGACGGAGCGCGCGCCACCAAAGCATGTTTGCTTGTTATATCAGTTGCCATAAGCTATTTTATTGCTCCCAGGTCGAAGGGGAAATTCTCCATTTGCAGAGGACGTCATAATCTGATTCCTTGATGTACCCGGTCTCTTTAGCCATCTCCACGAGAGCCTGATAATTCGAAATCGTTGTCAGTTCCACGCCTTCAGCCTCAAACCGGTCCCTCGCCTGCTCGAATCCGTAAGTAAAGATCGCCACCATTCCAAGCACGTTGGCTCCTGCCTTACGCAAAGCGTCCACAGCTGCGAGACTGCTTTTTCCGGTGGATATAAGATCCTCAACCACAACGACATCCGCACCGTTCTCCAACAGACCTTCTATCTGAGAGCCCGTGCCGTGATCCTTCGGTTTCGGACGGACGTAGACAAAAGGCTTGCTCAGTTTGTCCGCCACAAGAACTCCGTGAGCAATTGCGCCTGTGGCCACTCCCGCGATTACCTGGACATTCTTGTACTTTCTGTCAATCACATCGGCTATGACGGCGCTCACTCTCGTCCTAAGATCCGGATAAGAGAGAATCTTCCTGTTGTCGCAGTAAATAGGCGAATGCCAGCCGGAAGCCCAGACAAAAGGGTCATCCGGTCTTAATAGAACGGCTTTGATCCGCATAAGATCCGCAGCCAACTTTTTGTCCGTATTTTCCATACTCTATTCTTTAATTACGTTTTTAAGCATTAAATTTGCAGCTAAACTTACAAATATAGTAATTTCCAGCATTAAAATGCACAAGATATATTTTGAAAAGCGTTGCATCGTGATATGCGGCCCTGATGATTTGGCCCTCGCTGATCCAAATTCCATCGAATTTCACCTCGGCAACAAGAAAGACATCCACACCCTCATCAGTATGGTGGAAGCCTCCGACACGCTTGCAAGGGTCTACATCCCGACCGAAGACACAGAAAGGACCTACCGTGACATCTGTTCGGAGTTCAAAGAGGTGAACGCCGCCGGAGGACTCGTATCAAACAAACGCGGGGACTATCTTCTGATAGACAGAAACAATATGTGGGATCTGCCCAAAGGGCATCAGGAAGCCGGCGAGGACATCAAAGTCACCGCAATGAGGGAGGTTATGGAAGAAACGGGGGTTAACCAACTGGAACTTAGAGGTTTGATATGCGTGACCGACCACTGTTACAAAAGGGACGGCATCTGGCATCTGAAACACACCTGGTGGTTCGATATGCTTTATAATGATCCGACTAATCTGACGCCTCAGAAAGAGGAGGACATAACCAAAGCGGCGTGGGTGGCCAAATCAAGCCTTCCGCCGTATCTCAAAAAGACTTTTCCCTCGATAATCGAAGTTTTCAGAGAAGCAAAGGTATAAAAGCACTAAAAATGAAACTTTTGACTGAGTTTCATCGTATAGTATATATGCACAAAAGATTATTTGATATATGAAACTTTCACAATTTCAATTTCTCCTTCCTAAAAGCAAACTTGCGCAAGAGCCGTCAAGATGGCGCGACGACTGCAAACTGCTTGTGCTCCACAAAGACACAGGAGAGATAGAGCATAGAATTTTCAAAGACATAATAGATTATTTCTCGGACGGGGATATGTTCGTTCTCAACGACACGAAAGTGTTCCCTGCGAGACTATACGGCAAGAAAGAAAAAACCGGAGCGGACATAATGGTGTTCCTCTTAAGAGAGCTAAACAAAGAGCAGAGACTTTGGGATGTCGTGGTCGATCCCGCAAGGAAGATCAGAATTGGCAACAAGCTCTACTTCGGAGATGACGAAAGTCTCGTGGCCGAAGTCATCGACAACACAACCTCCAGAGGAAGGACATTGCGATTCCTCTATGACGGTCCGTACAATGAGTTCAAACAGACCCTTTTCAGTCTCGGGCAGACACCTGTTCCGAGATTTGTGAAGGCTCACATCACACCTGAGGACAAAGACAACTATCAGACTATCTTCGCCGAACACGAAGGTGCGGTCGCTGCCCCTGGAGCTGGTCTTCA
The DNA here is from genome assembly GCA_041667245.1 of Bacteroidales bacterium. Taxonomy (GTDB): domain Bacteria; phylum Bacteroidota; class Bacteroidia; order Bacteroidales; family UBA932; genus Cryptobacteroides. The sequence goes on from JBAYFJ010000001.1 coordinate 46,518, forward strand.
TTTCAGCAGAGAACTATTCAACAGGATGATTCTCAAAAACATAGAAAAGACGTTCATCACTGTTCACATGGGGATAGGACATTTCAGAAAAGTCGATGTGGAGGACTTGTCAAAGCATAGAATGGATTCCGAAAAAATGATCATCACTCAAGAAGCGGCTGACAGAATCAATGTGGCAAAGAAAGCCGGGCACAAGATTGTGGCCGTCGGAGTCACCGTCATCAGAGGCCTTGAGACCTACGTCACCACCAATCACGAAGTGAAGGCTTACGACGGATGGACCAACAAGTTCATCGCACCTCCTTACGAGTTCTCGATTCCGGATGCGATAGTGTCCAATTTTCATATGCCTGAGTCCACAATGCTAATGTCGGTCGCGGCCTTCGGAGGGTACAAGAATGTGATGAACGCCTACAAAGTGGCCCTTGAGATGGACTACAGATTCGGCCCTTACGGCGATGCGATGCTCATCGTTTAGCCTTTCTCACATAAGAAACGTCAATTTACATAAAAAACAGATAAATCAAGCCTCTTCTCTCTCGTGAGAAGAGGCTTTTTTCGCACTCTCTGACTAACTTAGCGAAAAAAAGCGATGTGGGAAGAGTACAGTGAGAGAGAGTGCGTCTGCGCGCTGAACAGAATCTTCGGATTCAAGCCGGGAAAAGCGATTGCGCTAATCAAGGCTCTCGGTTCCGCAAAAGCCGTGTTCAAAGCGGATAAGAACGGGATAGACAGAGTGGTCGGGCCATTTTGCAGAGAAGCAGCTCTAATCAGACGAGATGAACTCGAAAAAACCAGAAAAGAACTCGACGGGTATGACAAAAAGGAATATCATTTCGTCACTTTTGAGGATGATTGCTACCCCTCTCTTCTGAGAGAATGCGAAGATCATCCGGTGGGCTTGTACGTGAGATCGAAGACCCCCGTGTCAGAGATTTTCAACCAAAAAAAGTCTATAGCAATCGTTGGGACGAGGGACATTTCCCCTTACGGAATGGAATGGTGCCGGAAGATTGTGGGAATGATCTCCAAATCTTCTGAAAAGCCTCTGATAGTTAGCGGATTAGCCTTAGGAACCGATATCACGGCCCAGGAATGCGCGCTTAAATGCGGTCTCCCTACGGTGTCCGTAATGGCGACCGGAATAGATGACGTCTATCCTTACAGGCACACCGGTTTCGCACTCAAGACCGTCGGCAAAACCGGATGCGCCCTCGTCACCGACTACCCAACCGCCACCTCGCCCGCCGCTTTCAATTTCTTAAGAAGAAACAGAATAATCGCCGGAATGTGTGCCGCCACGATACTTGTCGAATCCAAAATCAGAGGCGGAGGGATGATGACGGCCAATCTTGCCTTCAACTACGGAAGAGACGTTTTCACGCTTCCCGGAAGAGTGGACGATCCCAGATCGCAAGGCTGCAATTTGTTGATCAGAAGACAAGTGGCCTCTCCGATAACAGATTTGGAATCACTTTCGGAGTCCCTGGGTCTATCCGGAAACGGAGCTATGGAATCCGAGAGTCTTGAAGAAGCCGTGAGACGGAAATACTCCGTCGACCCTCTTCGAGAAGACATCCTGGAGATTACCACGGCAATCAGCACGCACAAAGCCTGCACTTTGGACGAACTGTGCGAAATGACGGGAAAACCTTATCAGAGAATAGCGGAAATTACCAATATATTGGAATGCGACGGTTTCATCAGGATAGACTTAATGCAGAGATGTTGCGTTATTAAAACATAAATGCGTAAATTTGTGGAATGATTTTCATAGACACGCACACTCACAATTCCGACGAGGCATTTGCCGGCGAAGAAGATGCTGTGATTTCCGGAGCAGTCAAGGCGGGGGTCACCAAACTTCTCCAGCCGGACATCGACAGTTCGGAACGAGATCGGATGTTTTCTCTCGTGGGAAGGCATCCCGGCGTACTTTTCCCGATGCTCGGACTGTACCCCGGATCCGTTACGGAATCGTGGGAGGAGGAAATTGACAAGATGCTGCCCTACAAGGACAAAGGGATTGTGGCCATCGGGGAAATCGGATTGGATTTCCACTATTCCCGCGAGACTGAGGCCCTGCAGAGAGCGGCTTTCAAAGCCCAGCTTGAGCTTGCCGACAAATGGAATCTGCCGGTAAACATCCACGAGAGGGATTCTCTGGATGTCTTCTTCGATGTGCTCCAAGAATGCAGGCACCTGAACATAAGAGGGAATATGCACGCATTCAGCGGCAGCATCGAGACTTTTCTCAGGCTTCAGAAATTCGGAGAATGGTACGTAGGAATCGGCGGAGTCGTGACATTCAAGAATGCCGCGGTAGCCGAGAGCGTAAAGAAGATTCCGATGGAGAGGATTCTTCTCGAGACTGATTCGCCATATCTCTCCCCCACGCCGCTGAGAGGCACAAGAAACGACAGCAGCCGCATTCCTCTGATTGCGGCCAAAGTAGCCGAACTTAAAGGCATCAGCCTTGAGGAAGTGGCGGAAAAGACAACTGAAAACGCAGAAAAATTATTCGGAATATGATAGCTGAATCACAAAAAAGGCAAGACCGTTCATCTCTGCTGATGATTTACACGGGAGGCACAATCGGTATGAAGCAAGATCCGGACGATCTTACCTTGAAGCCGTTCAATTTCGACCAGATCATAAGCGAGGTCCCGGAACTCGGGAAATTCGCATTCAAAATCGACTCCTACACGTTCGACCCCCTGATTGACTCCTCCGACGTGGAGCCGGCCCTTTGGAAATCCATCGCTCAACTCATATATGACAAATACGAAGACTATGACGGCTTCGTGATTCTGCACGGCACCGACACTATGGCCTATTCCGCCTCAGCGCTGAGTTTTATGTTCAGCAATCTCGGCAAGCCGGTCATCTTCACGGGAAGCCAGCTTCCAATCGGTGTTCCGAGGACTGACGGCAAGGAGAATCTCATCTCTTCCGTGGAGATCGCCTCCGCAAAAGACGCAAAAGGCAACGCGCTGGTGCCGGAAGTCTGCATCTACTTCAACTCGCTTCTGATAAGGGGCAACAGAAGCACCAAAATCAATTCGGAGAACTTCAACGCATTCATCTCGGCAAACCTTCCTCCCCTCGCCGAAGCGGGAATCAACATACGTTACGACAAATCACTGATCAGATACCCACTGTCAACTGACAGCAGGCCGGAGATTTTCACAGATCTTGACACAAGAGTCTCCATTCTGAAGATTCACCCAGGGATCACCCCGCAAGTCGTACGGAACATTTTGTGCGGCTCCGAGACAAGGGCGGTCATCATAGAAACTTACGGCTCCGGCAACGCTCCTTCGAAGCCTTGGTTTCTGGACATTGTCAAAGAGGCCGGCAAGACGGGCAAGATTATGCTGAACGTCACTCAATGCATCAACGGCTCAGTCAATATGAATCTTTATGCGACCGGAAAGACTCTGGAAAAAGCCGGCGTCGTCTCGGGACACGACAGCACGACTGAAAGCGCGCTTGGGAAACTGTACTATCTGCTCGGAAAATCGACAGACAACAAATGGATTAAAAAGATGCTGGATTGCAATCTTAGGGGAGAAATCTCAGAATAATTCTTGTCGAATGAAAAATAATTGCTAAATTGCGAACAATTATGATAGAAAAGATAACCATCTTGAAAAACATAATAGAAACTATCAAATACATTTATTAATTAAACACACAAAAACAATTATGAAAAAAATTTTCATGTTTTTGGCAGTGATTGGTCTTATGACCTTATCTGCAAACATTGCCTCAGCTCAGGAAGATGCCGCATCAGAAACACCTGCGGCAACAGAGCAAGTCGCACCGGCCAATGATTTGGCAGCTCTTACTGCCTCAGCGGAAGAAGTTCCTCTAAATCAGGCTATCAAGACAAAGTTCATCGAAGGTGGTCCTGGGTTTATGTCCTGCATTATCCTCTGTCTCATCATCGGTCTTGCATTGGCTATCGAGAGAATTCTCTACTTGCTCAACGCCAAGGTCAACACCAAGAAGCTCCTTACCAAAATCGAGGCTGCTCTTGACGAAGAGGACGGAATCGAGAAAGCTAAGGAAATCTGCCGCAACACCCGCGGTCCTGTAGCAAGCATTTTCTATCAGGGTCTGCTCCGCGCTGATCAGGGAATCGATGTTGTCGAGAAGACAATCGTTTCTTACGGTTCAGTTCAGATGAGCCTTATGGAGAACGGACTTTCTTGGATTTCATTGTTCATCGCCCTTGCACCTTCTCTGGGATTCCTCGGAACAGTCATCGGTATGATCCAGGCATTCGACGCAATTCAGGCAGCAGGTGACATCTCCCCTAACATTGTCGCAGGAGGTATGAAGGTCGCATTGATCACCACCGTCGCAGGTTTGATTGTCGCTATGATTCTTCAGTTGTTCTACAACTACATTCTTTCAAGAATCGATGCCAACTCCGTGGATATGGAGGACTCATCAATCTCTTTGATTGACATTCTTACAAAAAGACAGGCTAAATTAGCTTCTAAATAATTAAAGGCATACGCAATATGCAAAAGAACAAAATATTCAAATGGATCATGTGGGCCTTGATCATTATAAGTGTGATCATTGTCGTGTGGGGCTTCGCAGCAGGCTTCACAGCCGGCAATTACGCACCTGTAAGTTCATTGCTCAACTGGGCGTATGTTATGATAGCAGCCACGATTCTCATAGTAGTGATCGGCGGCCTCGGTATCGCTGCGGCCAACAATCCTAAATCCCTAATCAAATTCGGGATCGGGATAGTTGTAGTTGCGGTGATTTGCGCCATAGCGTATGCAACTGCATCCGGAAGCCCTGCTGTCGGCTATGTCGGCAACCAGCCTTCCCACGCAGCTCTTAAACTCACTGACACGATTTTAAATCTTACTTACCTCATCGGCGCGCTTGCGATTATCGGTATCGCAGCCGGCGAGATAGTCACAGCTGTACGTAATAAATAATCAATTAAATCTATGGCAAGGAAAACACCTGCACTAAACACTAGTTCAACGGCTGACATTGCGTTCTTGCTGCTTTGCTACTTCCTTATGACTACCACAATGGATTCGCAGGCAGGTTTGCAACGTCGTCTTCCTCCGATGCCTGATAAAAATCAGAAAGCTCAGGATCAGAAAGTTAATCGTCGTAATATCATTATTGTGAAGATTAACGCAGCCGACAGACTATATGCCGGAAACGAAGCCTTAGACGTCAGCCTTCTTAAAGATAAAATTAAGGAATTCCTAACTAATCCCGCAGACGACCCGTCACTTCCTGAAAAGACAATGACGAACATCGAGGGATTCGGTCAATACCCAGTTTCAAAGGGAGTCATCTCTCTGCAGAACGACCGTGGTACAAGTTATCAGGCTTACATAACAGTTCAAAACGAGCTTATCAAAGCTATCAATGAACTGCGTGATAAGTTCTCTAATCAGAATTACGGTAAAAATTTCATTAATCTTACTGAAGATCAGCAGGATATAGTGAAAAAGGCTATTCCTCAGAACATTTCGGAGGCTGAGCCTAAAGATGTAGCTAAAAAATAAAGGAGAAAAAGATTATGCCAAAATTTTCAAGAAGCGGTAAAAAAGAATTACCAGGGATAACATCCGCTTCACTTTCGGATATTGTCTTTATGTTTTTGTTCTTCTTTATGGTGACTACACAGTTGCGTAAGACTGAGAACAAAGTAATGGTCAAGTTGCCTGAGGCGACTGAGATCGCAAAACTTGAAAGGAAGGATTTAGCTTCTTACATTTACATCGGTGCCCCTATATCGAGCCTTAGGGCTCAGTTCGGTACCGAGTCCCGTATCCAGCTGAACGATTCATTCAAGACGACTGCGGACATCCGTGACTTTATCGCGGCCGAACGTGAGTCGAAGAGCGAGGCCGACAAACAGTTTATGACTGTTTCAATCAAAGGCGACCAGGACACTCGTATGGGTATCATATCTGACGTGAAACAAGAGCTTCGTCGTTGCTCCGCACTTAAAATTATGTATGGGGCAAGGAAAGCGGAATAAAAATTCCGTCTTACTATAAAAAAAGAGTGATCGAATTTCGGTCACTCTTTTTTTGTAGTAGTTGATGAGAAACTATCTGTCCACCTCAACGAAAGGGGACGCCTTTGAACCGGTCCACTTGTAGAGACGGGCGTTGCAGTTGTTGGTCTTATCCTTGTTCTTAGAGTTCTCAGAGATGTAGAAATAGCCTCCTCCAAGAGGGCAAAGTCCTGTGCTACCCCACTTGAAATGCCATCCGTAAGTACCTGACGCCGAATCGAAATGCCCGTCCTTGGCAAGGCTAAGCTGCTCTACGGGAGCACTATAGGGATCATGACGAAGAGCCGAGGAAAAGGCCTTGGCCTTGACATCCAAAGAGAACAGATCGTAATTTGGGAACTGAGGCTTGCGGCCTTTGTAGACGGCAAGAAGAATCTTACCCGTGAAAGAATCGTAAGCCATATTCTGAATCCCGTAATTGGTGTTACCCGTGTACAGGAAATACTTGTGAAGAGGGGAAGCCGGCCCCGAAGAATGAATCTGTCCGAACTTGACAGGCCTCTCGTAAGAAGCCCAAGAGGTCACATCATACTGAAGCAGAACTTGATAGTCGTTGTCCTTCCTATTAAGGTCACCGTAGATGCCGTAGCCGACGTAAAGAAAAAGCTTTGGTTTGCGCGAACGGTCTCCTACAGCGGGCGCGAAAGTGACTCCGTCAATTCCCGAACAGCCGTATCTGTGATCAGTACCGTCAGGATTGACCGCTCCGTAATCCTGAGCCGCCTCCTTGACATAAACGGTTGTCATCACGCCGTCTTTCTCCGGATTCATTCCCATACGCGTAAGTTTCTTGACATCGATTACCGCAATGTAAAAAACAGAACTGCCTTTGGTCACTTTGTCAACATTCATCTTGTTGGCTATTCCATTGCCGATCTCATCATCCTTGCACTCCAGAGAAGCATAGACCTTACCGTCCTCAGGATTCAGAGTCATAGCCCCGAGATGCCCCTCAATGCCTTCAATCGTGGCAAGGACCTTACCCGACAAATCCGTTTTTATGAACATACTCGTGAACGAAAAGTACATACAGTCGTTAGCCCTATCAAGAGCGAGCCCCTGAACGTGAAACATCTGATTGCCCACATACACGGAATCAGGCAGATTGTCAAGTAATGAACTGTGCCTGCACGACCCTTGGCAAGGCACAAAAGTCAGGACGGTCAAAAGCAATGAAAGCAAGAAGACCGTCGAAGATTGAAATTTATTTTTCATAATTATGTGTAATTAAAAATTATCCTGTCTCAGTCGCGCCCAAGGAATTATTCCGGCTGGAGCCTGCTTGTGTTCAAGGAACTCCTTCATCTTGTCCATATATGGAGCCACGTGAGCGTAGAACTTGTAATACCCCGCGCAAAGAGCGTTAAGTCCCGTCTCTCCCGCCTCGGTCCTGTTGAAACGGTGCTTTGGACACTCTCCGTTGCAGGCGAAAAGGTAGTCGCATCGAAGGCATTTTCTTGGCAGAGTGTTGCGCTTGTTAATGCCGAAACTCGTCTGAGCCTGACTTGCCATCATTTCCCTTATGCCGGAGGTCGTTATGTTCCCCAATTTGTACTTGGGATAGACGAAATGGTCGCAAGGATAAAGGTCGCCGTTATGCTCAATGACAGAATTTCCTCCGCAGGTCTGGGCGAAAACGCAGGTCCCCGGCTGGGCTCCGCACCAATTCGCCAAAGTAGCGTCGAATTCATTCACGAAGTACTGCCCTACGTCATTTCTAACCCAATAATCGAAGATGTCACACAGAAACTTGCCGAAAGCGATGTCACTTACTGACCAAAAGGCAAGTACAGCACCTTCTTCAGAAGGATCCACGATGTGGGGACGAGCGTTCTTGATCGGCTTTCCTGAAGCGCTCAAAGGATATTTGACGTGCTCGACGACCGGCATAAACTGCATATACTGACTGCCCACTGACTTGAGGAATTGATATATCTCCAATCCCCTGCCTTCGCTCGCCTTGTTCACCGTGGACATTGTGTTGAACTGAACACCTGTCCTTCTTAGTATGTCCAGGCCACGCATCACCCTATCGAAAGTAGGCGCCCCGCCTTTGTCCTTGCGATACTTGTTGTGGACATCCTCAGGTCCGTCCAACGATATTCCTATCAAGAAGTTGTGAGCTTTGAAGAAATCCGCCCATTCTTGTGTGACCAGAGTGCCGTTGGTCTGCAGTGTGTTAAGTATATTCTTCCCGTCAGCATATTTCCTTTCCAGCTCAATCGCCTTTTTGTAAAAATCCAGCCCCAAAACCAAGGGTTCGCCACCGTGCCAGTTGAACTGAACATCAGGAACCTCGTTGGCCTTGATATATTCCCGAATCACATTCTCCAGCATCTCCTCCGACATCCTCGGTTCCTTTCCGCCGTAGATTTCGGATTTGTCAAGATAGTAGCAGTAATGGCAATCCAGATTGCACAGAGACCCCGCAGGCTTCAGCATAATGTTGAATGCCATCGGACCTGAGAGTCTGACGGCATCCGACAATGTAATCGTGTCCTTGACGCTCATTTACTTGTCAAGTCTACTCTGAATGGCAGCGGTCTGCTCCTCGAAACCCGGCTTGTGAAGCAGCGCGAACATATTCTTCTTGTAAGCCTCGACTCCCGGCTGATTGAAAGGATTGACTCCGAGAATATAGGCGCTTACACCGCAGGCGAACTCAAAGAAATAGAACAGCCCTCCGAGATTGAATGCGTTTATCTTCTCGATGGAAACCTCAAGCTGAGGCACGCCACCGTCAATGTGAGCAAGTTTTGTCCCCAGTTCGGCCATAGCGTTGCAATGCTCCACGTGCTGTCCTGAGAGATAATTGAGCTGATCAAGATTCTGAGAATCGCTGCCTATTACGACGCTGCGATTGCTCTTGCTGATGTTGACCACGGTCTCGAACATCAGACGGTCACCGTCCTGAATGAACTGTCCCATTGAATGAAGATCTGTGGTAAAATTCACGGACGCCGGGAAAATGCCCTTCTTGTCCTTGCCTTCCGACTCACCGTAAAGCTGTTTCCACCACTCGCCGAGATACTGGAATTTTGGATTGAAAGAAACCAGAACCTCGACTTTCTTACCATATTTCGAATAAAGAAGATTTCTCATAGCAGCATATTCCACGGCAGGATTGGTCTCGCTCTTAACCGCAAGCGCCTTTTCCATCTCAATCGCGCCCGAGAGAATCTCGCGGACATTAAAACCGGCTACTACAATCGGAAGAATGCCCACCGGAGTGAGAACCGAGAAACGTCCTCCAACATTGTCAGGAACCACGAAAGTCTCGTAGCCTTCCTGAGAAGCGAGAACTTTGAGCGCTCCTTTGCGCGCGTCAGTGATTGCTACAATCCTCAATGCGGCCTCTTTCTGACCGTATCTTTCCTCAATGTGAGCCTTGATGATCCTGAATGCAACGGCAGGTTCCGTGGTGGTGCCTGATTTTGAGATGACGATTGTGGCGACATTTCTTTCTTTGACCAGATCCATAAGCTCGCTGATGTACTCCTCTGAAAGATTATTGCCTGCGAAAACCACTTCAGGATAGTCCTTCTTGCCGCCAAGCTGCTTGGCGAAATTGTGAGACAGAGCCTCGATCGCGCATCTTGCTCCGAGATAAGAGCCTCCGATGCCGATGACGACCACGAGATTCACACCTTTCGCAACCCATTTGTCACGGACGGCCTCACACGCATCAACAAGTGAATCAGGAGTTTCAGACGGAAGATTCTTCCAACCGAGAAAATCATTTCCTGCGCCTTTTCCGGACTCAAGTGTGTCGAAAGCGGTCAACGCCTTGCCGACATATTCTTTATAATCAACATCTTTAACGAAAGAGCCGCAGCCCTTCAAATCAACTTTAATCATAGTATTAGTGAAATTTGTAATTCAACATCCGACTTCCGGGGAGGAAGCATCTGCAAATTTATCTTTTTTTATCCGAAATATCTATTATTATGAATATATTTGTAAAAGAAAGGGAGAATAATTCTAAAAACATTAATAACATTTATATGATTCCGATTAAACACCTAATTGCAGCCGTCGCGACGCTACTGACCTTATTCTCAAGTTCAGTTCTGATGGCTCAGTCTTCAAGTATTCAACCTCAAAACAAGATCGCCATTGCCGCTCACCGCGGTTTTTGGAAAACAGAAGCGGCAGGGATGGCTCAGAACAGCATCGCATCTCTGAAAGCCGCTCAGGACAACCGGTTCTGGGGAAGCGAGTGCGATGTCCAGCTGACAAGCGATGATGTCATCCTCGTCAACCACGACAACACCATTCAAGAGACCTCAATCTGGTACAATCCTTATTCAGTGCTCAAAGAAAAGACTCTGGCCAACGGCGAGCACCCATCGACATTGGACCAGTATCTCGACCAGACCAATCTTTCTGAAACGACAGTGCTCGTTCTCGAATTGAAAGCTCAGGAGAATGCTGACAGGGAGATTCTTCTGGTGGACAAATGCCTTCAGACAATCAAAAGCCACAATCTTTACAACACTTCCAGAATCATCTTCATTTCATTCAGCATTAACATTTGCAAGAAACTTGCAAAGGACGCTCCTAACTTTATGGTGCAGTACCTCGCAGGGGATATGACGCCGACACAGCTGCACGAGTTCGGCATCGGCGGAATAGATTACGAGCAGCACGTGCTTCAGAAGCATCCGGACTATGTCAGCGAAGCTCACGGTTTAGGAATGGAAGTGAACGCTTGGACAGTCAACAAAGAGGCTGACATCCGAAAAATGATTGATCTCGGCGTCGACTGCATCACCACCAACGAGCCGCTTCTCGTCAGAGAGATGCTCGGCGAAAGAGAAATCCGCATTGCGGCTCCTGAGAAAGATAACCCGAAGGCCAATCCCATCGCGGAAGTGAGAAAGGGAAACGTCCGTTTCACCGTGCTGACTTCCAGACTAATACGAATGGAATGGTCCGAGAACGGACAATTCGAGGACAGAGCCACGCTCGGAATAGTCAACAGAAATCTTCCGGTTCCCCCGTTCTCTTCCAAAATTAACGGAAACAAGATCACCATCAGGACTTCCGATCTTACCCTGACTTACAACGGTGATGGAAAATTCGATGAGAACAACCTCTCAGTCACTTTCAATATGACTGACAAAAGCAGCAGAAACGGTTCCAAAAAGGTCACCTGGCACCCTGGAGCGGACGATTCAGGCAACCTGCTCGGCACTTGCAGAACGCTGGACCGCTGCGACGGGGAGAAAACTATGGACCCATTTGACAAAGGAGTTATTTCCAAAGACGGCTGGGCTGTTATAGACGAAAGCGAAAGACAGGTTATGGCTGCCGACGATTCTGACTGGCACAATTGGGTGGCCGAGAGAGACTCTTCCGCAAAGCAGGATCTGTATATGTTCGCTTACGGCCACGACTACAAGGCTGCTGTCTCCGATTTTACGAAAATCGGCGGAAAGATTCCTCTTCCTCCCAAATATTCCCTCGGCTACTGGTGGTGCCGCTACTGGCAGTACTCCGACTTCGAGTTCATCAATCTCGCCAAAGAGATTCGCTCTTTCGACATTCCGATTGATGTGATGGTTCTTGATATGGACTGGCACTACATTTCTTGGCCGGACATCCCGACAAAAGAAGGCAAAGACGAGTTCGGACAAGGTATCGGCTGGACAGGCTACACTTGGAACAATTCTCTTTTTCCGAATCCTGCCAACTGTCTCGCCGACTTGCATCATCTCGGCCTCAAGACCACTCTCAATCTTCACCCGGCCTCCGGAATACGCACTTTCGAAGAGCCTTATCAAAGATTCGTAAAGGATTATCTATCAAGGACTTCTGACTATGATGGTCCGAAAGACTTCATCAAAGAAGACGGCAGCAAGGCTTCCGTTCCTTTCAGAATAGACCAGCAGGCATGGGCAGACGCTTATTTCAATTCCGTGATCCATCCTTTGGAAAAGCAGGGCGTGGATTTCTGGTGGCTGGACTGGCAGCAGTGGAAACTCAGTAAATACGTACCGGGCCTCAGCAACACGTTCTGGCTCAACTTCACTTTCTTCAACGATATGGTGCGCAAAAGTGCAAAAGACGGCATCTACGCTCAAAGGCCGATGATCTACCATCGCTGGGGCGGCATCGGAAGCCATCGTTATCAGATTGGATTCTCAGGCGACACCTACGCCACATGGAAAGTTCTGGGCTATCTTCCTTACTTCACATCCACCGCCTCGAATGTGGGATACGGCTATTGGGGTCACGACATCGGCGGACACATGCAGCACAAAACCACAATTCCGAAAGTCACTAATCCTGAACTTTACACGAGATGGCTCCAGTACGGAGTGTTCACCCCTATTTTCAAGACTCACTCCACAAAGGATATGACAATGGAGAAGAGATTCTGGATGTTCCCTGAATACTTCGATGCGATGAGAAAGGCCATAAGGCTTCGCTATTCTCTGTCCCCTTACATCTACAATGCGGCGCGTCAGACCTACGATTCAGGCATATCTATGTGCCGCCCGATGTACTACGACTACGCCGAGAATGAGAATTCCTACTCCTACAAACAGCAGTATATGTTCGGCGACGACATCCTTGCCACGGTGATATGCGAGCCTGCCGATTCTGTCACAGGTCTTTCTCAAAGAAGCGTCTGGCTTCCTGATGGCGACAAGTGGTACGATATGGCCACAGGCAAGATGTACGAAGGCGGCTCTACTGCCACGCTAAGCTACACAATTGACGAAAATCCTTATTTTGTCAGGGCCGGGGCCATAATTCCAATGGCATCTGAGCACATTTCCTCGCTTCAGGTCAAGAGCAACGAATTACGACTTTTCGTAGCTCCTGGCGATGGACAAAGCGAGACTTCTGTTTATGAGGACGATGGCTCCACTCAGGCCTACAAAACCGAATTCGCCACCACAAAAATAAACAAGACCTCAGACGCCCAATCTGTCACCGTCACCATTGCCCCTCGCGAAGGCTCTTATGCCGAGGCTGATTCGAAAAGGCTGATTAGAGTTGTTCTGGAAGGCGTTTTCGCACCGAGCGAAGTCACAGTGAACGGAGAGAAAGTTAATTACGACCGTTTCGCCGATTATGACACCGCAAGTGACAAGTCTCTTGCGGTATGGTCTTATGACGGGACTAATCTTTCGGCTACCGTGTACGTTCCTGAGAAGAGCGTTTCCGAAGAGGTAATCGTGAGATGTTCCTACGATGCTTCACAGGACGCCGCTCTGATTTTCGGGAAGAAAGGACTGATTCACAGGATGATGGCTCTCACTCCAGAGGCCAAACTTCAGCTGAGACTCGCCAATCTGCCTACTGATTTCCTCAACATAGCACAATGCGGAAGCTACATTACAGAAGACCCTATGAATTCAACCAAGTATCTGAAACAGATAGACATAGAGGCTGCGGACAAAAGTTTCGACGGCACCAGCGCCGACGCCGGATTCATCTCCGAAGTTAAGTCCCTGTTGAAACTGTAAGCCACACTCTCACATACATCAAACAAAGGCCGGGTCCTCGAAAGGGTTCGGCCTTTATAATGTTAAGAAATCCTATTGCAGGTTTTTCAACGCTTTGGAGACACGCTCCTCTATTGTAGCGTCGGTGTAAGGCTCGCGGTTGAACTTTTCACCGGTAATGCGCTCATAAAGCTCTATGTACCTGTCAGAGATGTTAGCCACTACTTCAGAGGTCATTTCGGGAACTTTTTGTCCTTCCTGCCCTTGGAAGCCGCCTGACATCAGCCACTCGCGCACAAATTCCTTCGAAAGCTGCTTCTGATGCTCTCCTTTTGCAAGACGCTCCTCATAACCATCAGCATAATAGTAGCGCGACGAATCAGGAGTGTGAACCTCGTCCATAAGATAGATTACGCCGTCTCTCTTGCCAAACTCATACTTGGTGTCCACAAGAATGAGACCCATCTTTGACGCAATCTCAGAACCCCTTTTGAAGATGGCTTGAGTATACTTTTCAATCTGCCCGTAATCCTCGCGGCTAACGAGGCCACTTGCGATTATGTCCTCTTTGGAGATGTCCTCATCGTGCCCAGCGGCCGCTTTGGATGAAGGAGTTATGATAGGCTCAGGGAACTTCTGTCCCTCAACCATACCGTCAGGCATTCTCACTCCGCAGATAACCCTTTTGCCTTCCCTGTACTCTCGCCAAGAGTGTCCGGCCAGATAACCGCGGATCACCATCTCCACTTTGAAAGGCTCGCATTTGTAGCCTATTGTGACATTCGGATCCGGAACGGCAATCTTCCAGTTGGGAAGAATGTCCGCGGTTGCGTCCAGAAATTTCGCTGCTATCAAATTCAGGACCTGTCCCTTGAACGGAATCCCTTTCGGCAAAACGACGTCGAAGGCTGAAATCCTGTCCGAGACCAACATCACGAGGTACTTGTCGTCAATGTCATAGACATCACGAACCTTTCCCACATATTTCCCGACCTGATTCTGAAAATGAAAATCAGTTTTTACAATTGCTTCCATATACGATTATAATTAATAATTTCGAGATGATTCAACCTTGCAAATATACTTTATTTCCTCATAAGATTGTCCACAATCGGAGCCACGACATCATAATTATATCCTCTCGAAAGAGCGAAACGGAGCAATTTCAACTTGCAATCCTTGTCCTCCTTCAAAAGACGGTGCTTGGCGCTCAGAATAGACTCCAACTTATCTGAAGCCTTGTGGCTGTCTATCTCTTCCATTGCTGAGTTGATAACATCCTTAGCTATGCCTTTCGCCGATAGCATATAACTTATTTTTACAGGCCCCCAACCCGAAAGCGAGGACTTGTCTCGGGCAAAAGCGCAGGCATACCTGTAATCATCCAGAAACTTGTCCTCAACTAAGGAGGCCACGAGTTTTGCCGCGGTTTCCCTGTCCCCATCAAGAGCTATGACGGCTTTATTGTAAATGTCTGAGGAGCAGCACTCTTTCTTGGAACATTGAGCCTGCATTCTGCCGAGCACAATAGAATAATATTCTTCTGTGTCCATAATCTAAAAATCAAAACCAATGCTCACGTAGCCGCCCACCTTGTGGGTGAGAGACGACCAGTGGAGGTTAGCCTTTATAGGGCCGATAATGGAATTGTAGGAATAAGTCACTCCCCCTCCGTAATGGAAATTGTTCTCGCTGCCAGCCTTGACGTTGTCGAAATCGTCAGACATATTGAAGATTCCGGTGATGTAGTTGTTCTTGAACAGTCTGAACCGAAAATCCACACGACCTATCATCAGATTGCTCTGCATAACGAAAGCATCGCTGACCCCTATGAACGGGAACTGCTGATCCATATAGCGGCCTGCCATACTGCCGCCCATAACATTCGAGAACATAATCGGAATGTCATTGCCGAACAGAAATCTGAACTGAACCTGCGGGATGATGGCTAACACTCTCGAAGCCGGGATCACGACCTTCGCATCGAATTTCGCAACGTGGAAAGGATTGACTCCGTGTTTCAGCCCCGCGAAACACCATCTGTAATCCCCTGCGATAGAATAGCCTCGGTTTGGGAAATAGACATCGTCAAGAGTTTCGGCCTTGCCGTCAAAAAACAGAGAGAGATAGGAGTTTTTGTAATTGTCCGCGTCATAGTCGGCACCGGAAGACAGGTCCGTCATCAGCGAATTCAATTTGTAATAGTCGTTCTTAATTCCGGCTCTCAGATCAAACAGAGACCATTTCATATTTGAAAGATAGTACTCCTGACGCACATTCCAGAAAGAGATGTCGAAATGATTGTTGCCTATGCCGAATTTGTCGCCCTCAGTCCAATGAAGCATAGCCATCGCATTGAGCGTCGGGAAGTTAGGAACATCATAAGAATAATGGAGAACGGCGTGAGGATTGGATCCGACCTTCCCCTCGAAATCCAGAGCCGATCCACGGAGACGGTGCACGTTAAATCCCACATTGACGAGAACCGCCACGATCTCGTCTGTGTCGAAACGGAAACCGAGTCCGAACTGATTCACCGGACCTCTCTTCGTGTCGAAGACAAGTTTGTAGGGATTCTTGGTACCGAGAAGCTCATAGGTCACGTAATCGAAGGCACCTGTGCCGTAAACTTTGCCCACAGCTGCATCTATGTCCGTTTTCATCACCCTACTTCCCGGCTCGATGCCCACCTTGTCCAAAACGAACTCTTTGTCCTTGTCTTTGATGCCTTTGATTGACACGTCTGAAATCCATATTGATGACAAGTCCAAATCCACCGCCGGCTTAGCTTTCGGAATCAGATTAGGCGAACCTACCAGACGTTTGACCGAGTCAAGTTTGGAACTGACAAGAATCGAAGCCTCATAACCTCTGTTTATGATGGTGTCAATGCTTTCATGTGAGAAACTGAGCATATTGTAGTCATCAAGAGCCGGTTTTATCACAACATCGGGAATCGACTGATTGTACTCGTAAGCGGCCCTTCCGAGCATATCTATACCCTGCCCTATGATGTCACCGAGGTTGTTGATCTTGTCATAAGTCCTGTAGGCGGAAGACAAGTCCACACCTATTATTATGTCAGCGCCGTATTGTCTCGCAAGGTCTGCCGGATAGTTGTCCCTCATACCTCCGTCCACGAGTACCATACCTCCGGTTCTGACAGGAGAGAACATACCGGGAATCGACATAGTGGAACGCAAAGCGACCCTCAACTTGCCATCGTGCCAAATCTTAGCCTTCCCGGACACCATCTCGGTAGCGATGCACGTGAAAGGGATAGGCAAGTCCAAAAAGCTCATACTGTCCTGATAGCCGACACTCAAGGCGCTTATGATGTTGGTAACGTTCTGTCCGTAGACGAAACCTGAAGGCAGGCTTCCGAGAAGATTGTCCTTGACCAGAGTTGTAGGGTCCTGCCCCGGAGCAGCTCCCAAATGAAGCTTGTCGTATTTGTCGTTTTCAGGAGTGTACTGAATCTCGTCTTCTTTCTGAGCGATGTAATCCGATTTTCTGTAATAGAACGGGAATGAGAGAAGATACCTTTTCTTGTATTTGGCCTGGGAGTACGTCCAGTACTCGCGCGGAATCCTGTCACTCAAAGCGCTCGTCCAATCCATCCTTGTGAAAGCGGAATCAATCTGATCGGGAGAATAGCCGAGGCCTATCATTCCTCCCACAAGACCTCCCATACTCGTACCCAAAACCATATCCACAGGTATCCCCTTTTCTCTGAGATACTTATAGACTCCTACGTGAGCGGCTCCCTTTGCCCCGCCTCCGCAAAGCACCAAGGCCACGGTAGGACGGGTTTTGCGAATCTGAGCCATCTTTTTTTTCATTATCGCCACGGCGGCGGAATCAGACTGCGGATTAAGGCCGTAGATAGAGACCGGAAAGGCTACGCTGTCCGGAAAATTCAATAATGGACTGTCACTCACGTCTGCCGAAGACTCCTGTAACGGAAGAACGGCAAGAATCAAAGTGAGAAGCAGCAGTTTTAAATAGTTTTTCATCATTCATCCTTATTATTGTTCTGACGGCCTGCGAGCATTCCGCACGCAGCCAGTATGTCTTCTCCTCTGGAAGACCTTATGGTACAGGTAATTCCCTGATGGTTCAGTCTGTCTCTGAAGGATTCCATAATGGCCTGAGTGGAGGAAATGTAAGGAAAATCGGGTATTTTGTGGAATCGGATCAGATTCACCCTGCACTCCAGTCCCTCAAGCATTCGCTTCAGCTCGTCCGCGTGATTCTTGTTGTCATTCACCCCGGCGAACATAGTGTACTCGAAACTGACTCTTCTCTGTCCAGAGAAGTCGTACTGTTTCACCAGATTGACGACTTCAGCGATCGGATAGGCCTTCTCAGCCGGCATAAGGGCGGCTCTCTCCTCTGAAAATGGATTGTGAAGACTGACAGCCAGATGGCAACGGCATTCGTCAAGATAGCGTTTCAGATTAGGCAGCACTCCTATCGTGGAGAGCGTAATTCTTTTTGGACTCCATCCGAAGCCCCAGTCCGAAGTAAGCGCATCTATGGCTTTCATCACATTGTCATAGTTGTCCAGAGGCTCGCCCATCCCCATAAACACGGCATTGGTAAGCGATTCTGTCTCGTCAATGGCTATGAACTGAGACAGAATGTCAGCAACGGAAAGGTTGCCGTGAAAGCCCTGCCTACCGGTCATACAGAATTTACAGCCCATTTTGCAGCCCGCCTGGGAAGACACGCAGAGGGTCTTTCTGTCCTCATCCGGAATCATCACCGCCTCAATCGATGTGTCGGAGCATGAAACCGGGAAAAGATATTTTTTTGTTCCGTCCGTGGAAATCTGACAATCGGAAGGTCGGCAAAGACCTATCTCGCAATTTGCCTCAAGGAGAGCCCTCCCCGCCTTTGAGATGTCAGTCATATCATCAAAGCTTCCCGCCTTTTTGACGTAAAGCCACTTAGCAAGCTGTTTTCCCGTGAAAGGAGGCAGGCCGAGTCCGACAGCGACGGACTTCAATTCCTCAGGATTTTTTCCCAATAATATTGTTCTTGTACTCATTATCTGCAAATTTAACAATAAAAGGGAAAATCTCATTTTTTTGTATAACTTTGCGTATTCGGACATTCGTGTGTTGAGTACTAAAAATTCAGAAATATTATGGCAAAAGCTGTTGAGCAAGAGAACGTAGATGTCAATGCGGCGAAGATGAAAGCTTTGCAGGCAACTATCGACAAAATTGAGAAAGATTACGGAAAAGGGACTATTATGAAGCTGGGGGACCAGCCGAAATGGGATGTTCAGGTGATACCGAGCGGGTCCATCGCATTGGATCACGCATTAGGGATAGGAGGCTATCCGAGAGGCAGGATCATTGAGATCTACGGTCCTGAGTCGAGCGGCAAGACAACGCTTGCCATTCACGCTATCGCACAGGCCCAGAAGAAGGGAGGAATAGCGGCTATGATTGACGCGGAGCACGCTTTCGACAGGACTTATGCCAAGAATCTGGGGGTAAATTTAGAGACACTGCTAATCTCCCAGCCGGACAACGGCGAGCAGGCTCTTGAGATTGCTGACAATCTTATCCGTTCCGGGGCCGTGGACATCGTGGTCATAGACTCAGTAGCCGCACTTACTCCGAAGGCGGAAATCGAAGGCGAGATGGGAGACAACAAACTCGGTCTTCAGGCAAGACTGATGAGTCAGGCTCTTAGAAAGTTGACCGCAAACATCAGCAAGACAAACACTTGCTGCATTTTCATAAACCAGCTTCGAGAGAAGATCGGCGTGATGTTCGGCAATCCGGAGACTACCACCGGCGGCAACGCACTGAAATTCTATTCCTCGGTCAGAGTGGACGTGAGAAGAATCAACCAGATCAAAGACGGAGACGAAGCCACCGGCAACAGAACGAGGGTCAAAGTCGTTAAGAACAAGATGGCCCCTCCTTTCAAGAAAGCGGAATTCGACATAGTCTACGGCACGGGAATCTCTCACAGCGGCGAAGTTCTTGATTTGGGAGTTGACCTGAATGTGGTAGACAAAAGCGGTTCATGGTTCAGTTACAACGGGCAAAAGCTCGCACAAGGGCGCGAGGGGACGAAAAAGCTTCTTGAGGACAATCAGGAGCTTTGCGATGAAATAGAGAGCAAGATCAGAGAGGCCTTGGACAAACACGTGGAAGATTAAATTGGGTATATAAAAATTATGGAAGTTGTTTTAAGCGGAATCAGAGCTACCGGCCATTTGCATCTTGGCAATTATTTCGGAGCCCTGAGAAATTTTGTAAAAATTCAGGAAAAGTTCAATTGCTACTATTTCGTGGCTGATCTTCATTCGCTCACCACACATCCTCATCCGGCGGATTTTCACGAGAATGTCAAAATTATTCTCAGCGAGTATCTGGCGGCCGGTCTGGATCCGGACAAATGTACGATTTACGTTCAGAGTGATGTTCCTGAGACTTGCGAGCTTTACACTCTGCTGAATATGCTGGCCTACAAAGGCGAATTGGAAAGAACGGCGGCTTTCAAGGACAAAGTCCGCAAAAATCCGGACAATGTCAATGCCGGACTTCTGACTTATCCTGTTCTGATGGCATCCGATATTCTCATTCACAGATCCAACTGGGTGCCGGTGGGCAAAGACCAGGATCAGCATCTTGAGATGGCGAGAGTCTATGCTCACAGATTCAACAATATGTATGGGGTGGAATTGTTCCCCGAGCCGCACGCAATGGATCCTCTCGGAGGGCCGGTAAAGGTTCCGGGACTGGATGGGAACGGCAAAATGGGCAAGAGCGAGGGTAACGGGATATATCTTTGCGATGATGAGAAGACCATACACAAGAAAAT
The DNA here is from genome assembly GCA_041667245.1 of Bacteroidales bacterium. Taxonomy (GTDB): domain Bacteria; phylum Bacteroidota; class Bacteroidia; order Bacteroidales; family UBA932; genus Cryptobacteroides. The sequence goes on from JBAYFJ010000001.1 coordinate 66,900, forward strand.
AATGAAGGCGGTCACGGATGAAGGTCCTAAAGAGCCGAACAGTCCGATGCCGGTGGTAATCGAGAACCTCTTCACTTTGCTCAAGCTCGTGTCAACCACTGACACGGTGAAGTTCTTTGAGGAGAAATGGAACGACTGCTCCATTCGTTACGGAGATCTGAAGAAACAGCTTGCCGAGGACGTGTGCAAAGTCACGCTCCCCATCAGAGCGAGAATCGATGACATAGCCAACGACAGCGATTATCTGCACAAAGTCACTCAGCAAGGCAGGGACAAGGCCCGTGCCAGCGCTTCAGCCACTTTGGAGTTGGCGAGAGAAGCCATAGGAATTCATCGCTTTTAGCCTTTTCTATTTGAACATTACGCTGCTTTGTCACTCCGCGGGAGAGATGAGGCAGCGTTTCAGTTTTTCAGCCATTCCATCCTTCAACACTCCTGCGGCATCGAGAGCATCGATTGTCCATCGGGATTTGGGATTGTTGTTTCTGAACACTACTATCGAATGGGCGGAATAGCTTCTCAGATAAGGATGCTTGCGCAGCTCTTCCTCAGGAAGCGTCCAAAGGTCGTAAGGAGTTGATGTGGAAAGATTTAGCTCTATCAAATCTGAAAGTGAATCATACTTCTGACGATCAAAATTGTAGATGTCCAAAAGCTGTTCCTTGTAGGAATAACCGCAGAGTTCGGTGCGGTAGGAGACCATTTTTGATGCGAAGTACTTGCCTATCCCGGGAAGCGACTCGAAAGCAGCGGAATCAGCCGTGTTCAAATCCGTCTTAGGAATCGTGATGCACTTCTCAAGCCTTTGATAGACTGAGTCCGCCACCACGTAGGATTTGGCAAAATCAGTCTTACGGTAGAAATGTCCGCCTTTCCGTCTGTAATTGTCTATGGACTCAGCCTGTTTCTCAGAAAAACCGAGACGGCACAAATCACTGATTGACACAGTGTTGGGATTGAACTTAAAAGATTCTGTCTTCTTGTGAGCCTTTGAATTCAGAAATTTGCCCACTTCCTCGCTATGGTCTGAATCTCTTCTTATTATGACCATTCCTCCTCCGGTCATCGTTTGTCCTCCGCTTTTTTCAAAGGAATCGGATCTTTCAATCCTCTCGGAACCTTCGGCATTCCCATCCGCCAGTTCTGATTTAAGGATTTCTCTCGCCAGAGTTTCGTCAATGACATAGACGGTGTCTGGATGATCCCGGTGCCCGAGAATCCGCATCTCGGCTGCCCTCTTAACGAACAAAGCCGTCTGGTAACCGATTACCAGAAAAATAAGAGCCACCGCTCCCGTCACGAATGATGCGGATAATGCTGACCTTTTACCTTTGTCCCGCCTCTTCTCCCCCACAATTCTCCTCCCCTCTATTATGCTTACAGTCCGGAGCGCCTCCGACAACGATAACTATTTCTCCTTTAGGCTCGTGCTCCTCAAACCATGATTTCACCTCGGAGAGAGTGCCCCTTCTGTGTTCCTCGTGTATTTTTGAAATCTCACGGGCGACGGAGCACGGTCTGTCCCCTCCGAAATACTCAGCAAACTGACACAGAGTCTTGACAAGTCTGTACGGCGATTCGTAGAACACCATCGTTCTCGGCTCCGAGGCGAGAGCCCTCAACAAGGTCTGACGCCCCTTTTTGACCGGCAGAAACCCCTCGAAACAGAATCTGTCACAAGGCAACCCGGAAGAAACGACTGCAGGGATGCATGCCGTGGCCCCAGGGAGTGTCTGAACCTCAATGCCTTCCTCGGCACAAGTGCGAACAAGAAGAAAGCCAGGGTCTGAGATTCCAGGAGTGCCGGCATCGCTGATAAGAGCCACGTTAACTCCGGAAAGGATACGTTCTTTGATAAGATCGACTGTCTGATGCTCATTGAATTTGTGATGTGACTGTAGCTTTCCGTGAATGTCATACCTGTTCAGAAGAACGGAACTGGTCCGCGTGTCTTCCGCAAGAATGATGTCCGCCTCTTTCAACACGGAAACGGCCCTGTAAGTCATATCCTCAAGATTGCCCACCGGTGTGGGCACAATGAAAAGTTTCCCCGCCATACTCAAATCTCCCCCCTTTTGATTGTTTAACTGAATCTTCTTCTGACAGCCATCATAAACCTATATGCAACCGTTGATCCCAAATTCCAATTCGGAAATTTCCTGGTCACATAATCCTCGGCCTCCTCGAAGGTGGACATAGAATTCAAAGCAGTGATATTGGATTGGAACAGAACCGGATCCTGATCAAACAGAGTGTTGATGAAAAGAACCCTGTCATTGAGTGATATGGCGCTTATGATGTTGTTCACGTGAGATCCCGCGACATCACTCCGCCACGCATATTTGTCAGCGCGAATGTCCATAATGGCCTTTTTAGCGTCACGACTTTTCGAATCATTGATGCTGATTGAAGGCACATTTGCCACTGGTTTCTCAAAATCTTCTGAGAGAATGGTTTTCGGCTCTGCTACCACGCCCGGCTCAACCGGCTCGTCAAAGGAATCCAGCGACAAGTCAATGGGCGAATCATCCTCTGCGGAAGTGACTGTTTTTGAGCCTGTTGCCTTCTCAAGGGCTTCTATTCGTCTTTCCAATGAGTCAAGACGTTTTAGAATAATTTCTTGTTTTGAATCTTCCATAACGGCAATAATATGACTATATTTGCATACAACAACATCAAAAATAGGAAATGTTTCCAGAAAATACAAGAAAAGCCGGCCGTATTGAAGTAATTTGCGGCTCAATGTTTTCGGGCAAGACCGAAGAACTCATCAGAAGACTGAAGAGAGCACAATTCGCAAATCAGCAAATCGCTGTTTTCAAGCCGGTAATCGACACGAGATATTCAGACAAAGATGTCGTTTCCCACGACTTGCATAGTGCGCCTTGCACCCCTTTGAAAGATCCGACTTCAATGCTCGACATTTCCCCCGAAATCAGGGTAGTGGGAATTGACGAGGCTCAGTTCTTCAGCGAGGGACTGATCGGAGTCGTTCAGACTCTTGCGGGCAGAGGCGTTAGAGTGATTATAGCAGGACTTGATATGGACTACACCGGGAAGCCTTTCGGACCTATGCCGGCGCTAATGGCCATTGCCGAAGATGTTCAGAAAGTTCACGCCATCTGCGTCAAATGCGGGGAATTGGCCAACCATTCTCACAGACTTTCCAGAAGCAAGAAACTTGTGGTGCTCGGAGAACAGAACAAATACGAGCCTTTGTGCCGGGAATGTTTCCTCAAAGCATTGAAAGAGGAGCAATCCGCGATAAAAGCGGAATAGAGGCCTATTTTCTCGGATGGCATTTCAACACTTCGTTCTGCCAGGTCCGGCTGTCGATGTGAGTGTAGATTTCCGTCGTAAGTATGCTTTCGTGCCCAAGCATATCCTGAACCGCTCTCAAATCCGCCCCGTTCTCAATCAGATGAGTGGCAAAAGAATGGCGAAACGTGTGCGGGGATATTTCTTTTCTGATTCCTGCGATCATCGCCTGTCTCTTTACCAGATTGAAAACGGAAACACGGCTTAGCGATTTCCCGGATCTGTTCAAAAACAGAACGTCGCCATATTCCTTCGACACAGGCTCAGGCCTGACCGTAAGGTAGCCTCTCACGGCCTCCGCCGCCATCCCGCCCAACGGAACCAGCCTCTGCTTGTCGCCTTTGCCGATGACGTTGACGAATTGTTCTTTCAGGTAGACATCTGAAATTTTCAGGCCCACGGCCTCGGACACTCTAAGGCCGCAACCGTAAAGTACTTCCAATATGGCCCTGTCACGCATCCCTGACCACGAATCGGTCTTGATTGAGTCCATTATGCTTGAGACTTCCTCTACAGAGAGAACTGCGGGAAGATACCGTCCCAATTTCGGTGAATCGATGCCGTCGCATGGATTGTCCTTACGCTCTTTTTCAATTATCAGCCATCCGAAAAAGGACTTCATTGCGCTTAGCACTCTGGCTTGAGATCTTTTAGAAAGGCCGCCTTTTTCCTGGTGGGATTTCCCGGCTCCGTTGCAATCCGTTGCGATTCCGCTGAGATACTTGACAATGACGGCCGTTGTCACGGTAATCGGGTCCACTCTGTCCTTTGAATTGCCGTCCTCACCTTTCTCGCACATGAACTCCTGAATGTCAGAGCAGTATGACGCAACTGTGTTTGGCGACATCTTTTTTTCGATGCCGAGATAATAGGCATAATCCTTTAAAAACCTCTCGTTGGACATAACAACTGCTCTTCATTGCAAATATAGATATTCCTTTTTTATGGCAAAAAGAAAAAAAAGCATATCTTTGTCAAATTCAAAATGATTTTAAAATGAAGTTCAAGTCTATATACACCTGCCTTTCGGTTTTTTTGCTTTTGTTTACTTTGCTTTCGTGCGAAAAAGAAGAGAAGACCAACCCTCTTTACAAAGAGAGCACCAACGAGATCAAAGACGTTATGATTCTCTACTCTATGGGGCACAACTCTCTTGACGCATTCCTTGACGAGAACATCAAGACATTGACAACCGGCTATCTTCCCGGCAACGGAGCGAAAGATGACGTACTGCTCGTGTTCACCAGAGGCACCGAGTCCTCAAAGGATTACTCGACCGAGACTCCTTCTTATCTTATAAGGATATATGAGAAAAAGAACAAGGTTATTATGGACACCGTCCTTACCACTGACAAATCCACGATCGCGGCTTCAGCCGCGACAATGAAAAGCATTCTCACCCACATCTCAGAGAATTATCACGCGGACAGGTACGGGCTGGTTTTGTCTTCTCACGGTACCGGATGGCTACCGAAGGGATACTATTCCAATCCAAGTTATTACGAGTCTTCGACTTCGGCATCTACTCCTCTTTCGGTCGGACAACCTGTTGGAGCGTTACCTTACGTGGAGCCGGAGTACGATCCTTCTCTGCCTATGACTAAAAGTTTCGGGCAGGATCTGGTGACAGTAAACGGCACCAACTACACTTACGAGATGGATCTATGGGATGTCGCCTCCGCAATTCCGATGCACTTGAGCTACATTCTGTTTGATGCCTGCCTTATGGGCGGAGTGGAAACAGCCTACGAATTGAAAGATGTCTGCGATGTCATAGGATTCAGCCAGGCGGAAGTCCTCGCTACAGGATTCGATTACTCCACAATCACGAAGTACTTGCTTAAGGATGACTCCAACGATCCCAAACACGTATGTTCCGATTATTACGATTACTACGCCGCACAGACCGGCACCTCGCAGTCAGCCACTATTTCAATGATAGACTGCTCCAAACTCGACAATCTGGCAAGCGTGTGCAAAGGCATATTCTCAACTTACAGAGATGCCATTCTGAAAGTAGATCCTTCCACGGTTCAGGGATTCTTCAGATTCAACAAGCACTGGTTCTACGATTTGGAGGACATAGCGGAAAAATCCGGCGTGAGCGATGCCGATCTTGCGAAGTTGAAGACCGCAATAGACGATTGCATCGTCTACAAGGCAACCACGGCCTCTTTTCTCGGGAGTTTCAATATAACAGCCTTCTGCGGTCTGAGCATGTACCTGCCCGCCGATGGAAGCACTTATCTCGACACCTTCTACAAAAGGTTCCAATGGAATTCCGACACCGCCCTAGTGGAATAAAAATAATTTTCTAATCCGGAAAAAGTTCTTAAATTTGCAGTCCCATTAAAAGCAGACGCTTTTGGTGCAATGGGGTTCGGGCATTGTCTCGAACTGAGTAACACATTTTAAATTCATTCTAATGAAACACATCGAGTTAAAAGGCCAGGCTCGCGAAGCCGGCAACAAAGCCGTAGTCAAGGCTTTCCGCAGACAAGGTCTGGTTCCTTGCAATCTGTATGGCAACGGTTCCGAGAACGTTCTCTTCACAGTTACCGCCAAAGATCTTAAGACTGTCACAGACACTCCCAACGCTTACATCGTAGACATCGTTCTTGACAACGGCAAGAAATATACTGCTGTGGCTCACGAGTTCCAGTATCATCCTCTCAGCGACATCTGCCTTCACGGAGATTTTCTTTCAGTAGGTGAGGACAAACCGATTGCAATCACTGTTCCTGTCAGCGTGACAGGTCATGCCGTCGGCGTACAGAACGGTGGAAAATTCTTCCTCATAACACGCGAGCTTCGTATCAGCGCGTTGATGAAAGATCTTCCTGACAGCCTTCTTGTTGACGTCACTAACCTTCAGATTGAGAAACAGATGCGCGTTAGCGAGCTTCACTACGACAACGTCACGATTCTGTCTTCTAAGAACACTATCGTTTGCGCCGTCAAATCAACACGTCAGCTTGCGGCACAGGCAGCTAAGGAAGTCGCTATCGAAGAGTCCGCTCTCGGTACACCGGCACCTGCTGAAACTGCTGCGGCAGCTCCTGCAGCTGATGCCACTGCCGATGCGGCAGCCGCGACAGACGCTGCGGCTCCGGCAAGCAAGTAATTATTGCTTTAGGTATGAACTATCTTGTCGTCGGCTTAGGAAACATCGGCGCGGAGTATGCTCGTACCCGACACAATATGGGCTTTATGATATTGGATGCCTGGGCTCAGGCGTCCAATATTGTTTTCAGCTCTGACAGGTACGGAAGCATAGCCGAGACTTCTTTCAAAGGAAGGCAAATCACTCTTTTGAAGCCATCCACATATATGAATCTGAGCGGCAACGCCGTAAGATACTGGATGACCAAATTAAAGATTCCGATGGAGAATCTCGTCGTGATATGTGACGACCTGAATCTTCCGTTCGGAACAATACGTATGCGAAAAAACGGCAGCGCCGGAGGACACAACGGTCTTAAAAACATAGAAGAGCTCCTTAACTCCGCCAATTACACCAGAATCAGAATAGGCATAGGCAACGACTTTTCGAGAGGGGGGCAGGTTGACTTCGTGGTAGGAGAGATGCAGCCTGAAGAGGCTGAGAAAGTACCGGAAATATGTGACAAAGTGATTAAGGGAGTAAAAGATTTTACTACCATCGGAGCTGACAGAACAATGAACATTATCAACCAAAAAGCAGGAAATATAGGCTTAAAAGCCCCTGAGGTGTAATTTTTTGCATTTTTTTATTGCATATTAAGGAATAATTGCATAACTTGCAAACGTTTTGATACTTAATGTTTCACGTATTTAAAAAAGATTTACAACATGAAAAAACTTGTTGAACAAATTAAGGCCGAGTACGAGGAATTCTCTACAAACGCCAGTGCACAGGTAGAAAAAGGAAACAAAGCCGCCGGAGCTCGCGCTCGTAAAGCAGCATTGGCTCTTATGAAAGACTTCAAAGAGTTCAGAAAAGTTTCTGTTGACGCAGCTAAAGCTGAATAATTTTCCTGCCGCAAACACTTTGTTACAGCGATGACCATCAATTATGGCCATCGCTTCTTTATTTTCGCTCGGGTCGAAAAAAGCAACTTTATAAGGATTATAAAGTAAAAAATTATATATTTGCTGGATTAAATATTGGTAAAATTTAAAGAATAATGAAAAAAATTTATGTTTTAGGAATCGCTCTTATGCTGTCCGGTGCATATTGCGTCGCACAGACAGACGGGACTTCACAGATGCAGACATCTCAAATCCAGACTTTGTCCGCTGCTGACAACGAGACTTTGAGCGCAAAGTACAAGGATGATATGAAAATTCTTGCCGCAGAGATGAAAGCTATCAAAGTCAAACTTAAGACTAACAAGAATGACGCGATGCTCAAATCCGAGCTCAAATTAAAGCAGGCTCAGTACAAAGACTTAAAGTCCAAGAAAGATAAGGTGGACACGATCATCAAGACCGAAAAGGCATCAGCAAAGGCAATGGCAAGTGCCGAGAAGGCACAGTCGAAGGCTAAGAAAGCTGCCGCAAATGCTGAGAAGGCCGCCAAGAAGGCAGCCGCCGCAAAGAAGTACTAAAGGCAAGCCTCTTGAACAGAGTATTCCCGACAATTCGATTAAAAGAATTGCCGGGATATTTTGTTGAACGAACTCGGCAGACGGGACAGAGCGAAAAATCCGGGACGAGAGACAAATTAGCGCCTGACTGCGGATTTGACAGAGAGCAAGGCTATCAGATAGCCGACTAGCGCCACGCTCACGGCAGTCAGAAGGACATCAGTCCAATTGACGATAATCGGATAGGCCGTGACCATAAAGTCACCCGGCATCTTGATGAATCCTAATTTCTGCTGAGCGAAAGTGAACATCAAACCGAAAATGAGGCCTGCCGCAAGACCGGTTAGAGAAATCAGCCAACCTTCCAAAATAAAAAACTTGTCAACAGTCTTCGGTTCCGCACCCATAGATCGGAATGTCTCGATGTCACCTCGCTTTTCAATGATAAGCATCGAAAGACAGCCGAAAATATTGAACGCTATGATGATCACGATGAAAAGCAGAATAAGATAGATCGCGCCTTTCTCGTACCTCATCATCTTGTAAAGAGCCTCATTCTGCCTGTATCTGTCGCTGACAGAGAAACCGTCACCCAAACGGGAAGACAGCTCTCTGATAACTTTTCTGAGATCCGCTCCGGTGTGACCTTCGGTAAGACGAATCTCAACACCTGAGACCTCCTTTGAATAGCCCAACAATTCGCGCATCTGCTCGATAGGTATGATTATCAAAGAGTTATCCACATCAGTGTTGACAGAAAAGACTCCCGATGGCCAGACCTGAATCAGATTTAGCGAAGCAGCGGGATTGGACAAAGAAATGTTTCTGTCACGAAAAGGAAAATAGATCTCAATAGGAGGAAGGAATCTGGGACTGATACCCGTTTTGTAGGATAGCCCTGCGCCCACTGCCGCAAGAGGGATGTCCCCCTGATGTAGGGCGAATTTACCTTCCAGCATCTTTCCAGCAATCGGAGACTCGTCCTCATAGACAGAATCCACACCTTTAGCCGTCGCAACGCTCTGGTGTCCGTCGTAACTGATGAACACATTCTCGGAAAGCACGCTGCTCATATTCTTGACAATAGGACAATCATAAGCCCAGTCAAAAGCCTCACCTTCCGGAATGAACACCTTCCCTTTTGAAGGAGTGATCAGAATGTCAGGCTCGACATTGCTCAGACTCGACTTTACAAGAGAATCGAAACCGTTGTAGATTGAAAGTGTGATAATCAATGCCGCCGCACCAATGGCGATGCCAATCGCACTGATCGACGAAATGATGTTGATCACGTTGTGCGACTTCTTCGCGAAAAGATAACGGCGAGCTATGAAAAACGGCAGATTCATACAAAAACCGGCCACTCTTACTGCTTCAGCAGATCTTCAATGTGCGCGGCATAATCCAGAGAAGTGTCATGGAAGAACACCAATTCAGGCACTATGCGAAGCTGCTTAGCGACTATATGCCCGAGTTCTCCTCTGTAAATCTTGATGTTGTCATTGAGAATCCGCATCACGGCCTCCCCTTTCTCGGAAGGGAATATGCTGGCGTAAATCTTGGCGATAGCAAGATCCGGACTGACTCTGACTTCGCTGATGGTGACCATAGCCCCGCCGAAAGCAGCCATACCCTTGCTGCGGATTATCTCCGCCATATCCTTCTGAAGCTCTCTCGCAACCTTCAGTTGCCTTGTGCTCATTGCCTTGTTTTCCATAATCACTTGATTATATTCAGGATATAATAGTTCTTCTTACCCTTCTGGGCGAGAATATACTTTCCGTCCATAATGTCGTTCTCAGTAATCTCGGCATTGATGTCGGAAACCTTGTCTTTGTTGATGCTGACCCCGTTGCTCTGAATCAACTTTCTGCACTCCCCTTTCGAAGGGAAAACCTGAGTCTTTACAGAAAGAAGATCAATGATTCCGCAAGGCAACTCAGCGGCAGGCACGTCAAACGTAGGCACGCCTGAAAAGACCTGAAGGAAAGTCCTCTCGTCAAGTTTCTTGAGTTCAGCGGAAGTGGAGTTTCCGAACAACATTTTGGAAGCAGCCAGAGCATTCTCGTACTCCTTTTCACCGTGGACCATAATGGTAATCTCCTTGGCAAGGAGTTTCTGCAGAGTTCTTTGACCGGGATCCTCGATGAGTCGCAATGGCTCCGTCAATCTCCTCCTTTGTGAGCATAGTGAAGATCTTTATGTACTTCTCCGCATCGTCGTCGGTCACATTCAGCCAGAACTGGTAGAATTCGTAAGGTGAGGTTTTCTCCGGATCAAGCCAGATGTTGCCGTTCTCCGTCTTGCCGAACTTCTTTCCGTCAGCCTTTCTGATCAAAGGGCAGGTAAGAGCGAAAGCCTCTTTGCCTAACATTCTTCTGATTAGCTCCGTACCGGTGGTGATGTTGCCCCACTGATCGCTTCCGCCCATCTGTAGAGTGCAGCCTTTGTGCTCGAACAGCCACAAGAAATCATAGCCCTGAAGAAGCTGATAGCTGAATTCAGTGAATGACATCCCCTCTCTGGATTCATCGGAAAGTCTTTTCTTGACGGAATCCTTTGCCATCATGTAATTGACGGTTATATGCTTGCCCACGTCTCTGATGAAATTCAGGAAAGAATAGCCCTTCATCCAGTCGTAGTTGTTCATCAACTCCGCACAATTTGATTTCTCGGAATCGAAATCAAGGAATATCGAGAGCTGCTTCTTGATGCAAGCCACATTGTGATTGAGAGTCGCCTCGTCAAGAAGATTTCTCTCCTGCGACTTCATCGAAGGGTCACCGATCATTCCGGTAGCGCCCCCGACAACCGCAATCGGTTTGTGTCCGCAATTCTGGAAATGCTTGAGAATCATTATGCTGACAAGATGTCCTATATGCAGAGAATCGGCAGTCGGGTCTATCCCCACATAAGCGGCAGTCGGCCCTTCCATCAGTTTCTCTTCAGTCCCGGGCATAATGTCCTGGATCATCCCTCTCCATTTAAGTTCTTCAACGAAATTTTTCATCGCAGTATCTATTTTTTATATTATTTCAAGACCACAAAGTTACGCATTTTAAAAGCCTTAACAAATATCGTTGCGATTTTCTGATAAAAGGAGTAAATTTGTCGATTGGATTGAAGAATCTGAATTTTTTAATTTTAATTAAAATACTAATATGAGAAAGAAAATTGTTGCCGGCAACTGGAAGATGAACACTACGGTTCCGGAAGGTGTAGAACTCGCAAAGGCCGTTTTGTCCAAATCAGCCGAACTTCCATCTAACGTAGGGCTAATCGTAGCCGTTCCTTTCACTCACATCGTTCCGATCGCTGAAGTGCTTAAGGGATCCAAAGTCGGCCTGTCTGCAGAGAACTGCGCCGACAAGGCAAAAGGCGCTTACACCGGAGAGGTGTCCGTGGATATGCTCGCGTCAGCAGGCTGCCAGTACACCATTCTCGGACACTCCGAGAGAAGACAGTACTATGGCGAGACTGACGAGAAACTCGTCGAGAAGACAAAACTCGCTCTCGCAGCCGGCCTCGGCGTAATCTTCTGCGTAGGAGAAAATCTTGAACAGAGAGAGGCGGGAAAACATTTCGATGTTGTCACAAAACAGATTGAGGACGTTCTCTTCAACTTCACTGCCGAGGAGATGTCCAAGATCATAGTTGCTTATGAGCCTGTGTGGGCCATAGGGACCGGTAAAACCGCGACATCGGCTCAGGCTGAGGAAATCCACGCCTGCATTCGAAAAGTACTCGCGGGTAAATTCGGTGCTAAAGTAGCTGACGACACCACAATCCTTTACGGCGGGAGCTGCAAACCTTCCAACGCCAAAGAATTGTTCGCTTGCCCTGACATAGACGGAGGTCTTATCGGAGGAGCCGCGCTCAAAGCTGACGATTTCATTCAAATAGCACTTTCATACTAATTTTTATTATGTCAAGGAGATTATTGCTAATTGCTTCTTGTATTCTGATGATAGTTTCGTGCAAACCTAAGGTTTCATCTGAGTTGGAGCAGAAAGTAAACAGTTACGCACTGTGCAAAATCGGCTCCCCCGTCAAGGAGGAATCGATTACCGACCGCGGGAAAGAGGTTCTCAACCTTTTCCGCAATGCTGCTGACGAAGTCGACAGAATCTACTGGGATCAGACTTTCGGCAACAGAGAAGCCATTGATTCTCTGCCGGAAGGCGCCGCAAAACAGTATGCTTTCATCAATTACGGTCCTTGGGACAGGGTTGATGACAACAAGCCTTTCATAGAAGGCTACGGCAAGAAACCGCTCGGAGCCAATTACTATCCCGCGGATATGACCAAGGAGGAGTGGGATGCTTTTGACGATCCTGCCAAACTCAGCCCCTACACTTTGATCAGAAGAGATTCCACAGGGAAACTTAAGGCTGTGTGGTATCACGATGCCTACAAAGAAAGCGTGGACAAGATTGCCACGATCCTTCAAAGCGCCGCCGCAATAACCATCAAGCCAAGCGTCAGGAATTATCTTCTCAAAAGAGCTGAGGCCCTCAAGACCGACGACTATCGCGAAAGCGATATGGCGTGGATGGACATGAAGGACAGCAAGATGGATCTTGTGATCGGGCCGATCGAGGATTATGACGACCAGCTCAACGGCATCAAGACCGCCTATGAGTGCTTCGTCCTGTTGAAAGACCTGAAGAAGACTGAGATGCTCAGCAAATACATCTCAATGCTTCCGGACCTTCAGAAGACTCTTCCTTGCGATTCCACCTACAAGACATTCGTGCCGGGCACAGAATCGGATATGTTCGTGTACGATGCAATCTATTATGCCGGAAACTGCAATGCGGGCAGCAAGACCATTGCGATCAACCTTCCAAACGATCCTGAGATTCAGGCTCAGAAAGGCACTCGCCGTCTCCAGCTTCAGAACGTGATGAAGGCTAAATTCGATATGATAGTTCTGCCTATAGGCAAGATTCTAATCGAACCTGAGCAGCAGAAATATCTCAGCGACCTGGCGTTTTTTTGGGACGTGACTTTCCACGAAGTGGCTCACGGATTGGGAGTTAAAGAGACAGTCAACGGACTCGGCTCTGTCTCGGACGCCCTTGGGATTCAGAATTCCACTTGGGAAGAGGCGAAAGCAGACATCGTGGGGCTGTACTTAGTCTGCGAACTCATTGAGAAAGGAGAGATTCCTATCCTGACTAAGGAAGATGCCATCACCACTTACATCGCAAGTCTGGTACGCTCCGTAAGATTCGGATCAGGCGATGCGCACGGAAAGGCGAATATGATGTGCTACAATTACTTGAAAGACCACAAGGCTTTCACCCGCAACGAAAAGGGGCTGTACCACATTGATTATGCCGCAGCTCCGAAAGTCATCGCTGACTGGGCTAACCTCATCCTCACAGTTCAGGCCACAGGAAACTATATGTATGCCGATGAGTACTGCGCCAATCACGCAGTCGTTTCAGAGGCGCTTCTGGCTGACCTTGCGAATGTCAACAGAGCAGATGTTCCCGTGGACCTTCGCTTCGATTTCGTGAGATAGCAGATCTGACATAGAAAAAAGAGGATGACACCGCAAAGTGTCGTCCTTTTTTTGTAGCCGTGAGCAAGACTCGAAATATTTATTGCGATACTATTTGCATTGAGACTATTTTTTTCAATCTTTGCAGTATATGCAAATGTAAAAAATGAGAAGGACCAACTTTTTTTTGCAAATTCTATCAGCAATCATTCTTTGTCAAACACTCTGTGCGGCTCCCGCTAAGCCTGGAGCGTTCACGCTCACGCAACCTGACGGCACAACATTCAGAGCGATAATCAGAGGGGACGAATTTACGAAAATCCTCACCGATGACTCAGGCCATTCCATCATACAAAACGAGGCCGGCTACTATTGCTACGCATTCTACACTTCGGATGGAAAAAAACGTCCTACCGAGTTTGTTGTCGGAAAAGACGCGCCTGCTCAGGTGATAACGAAAAGCCTTTCAATCCCTTACAGCAATCTTTCTCGAAACGCGTCAGCAAGAAGAAGCGTCATCCTAACATCAAACAAGACCGAAAACTTCGTTAGAAGGCTTGAGGGCGCCTCAACGACCAAACACTGTATCGTGCTTCTCGCCCAGTTCCCGGATCTGAAATTCACCTACACCAAGGACAACTTCACAAACTTGCTGACTCAAAGCGGCTACAGCTTCAACGGAGCGACCGGAAGCGTCAAAGACTATTTTGACGATCAGTTCAATGGTTCCCTCTCTTTCGAATTCGTCGCCTCCGACATATTGACAATGTCACACGGTTACGCCTATTATGGGAAGAATAATGACGATGGAGATGACGAAAAAGCTGCGGAATTAGTAAAAGAGGCCTGTCAGGCCGCCGCATCCACGGTAGATTTCTCGAAATATGATGACGACAATGACGGTAAAGTTGACAATGTCTTCATTTTCTTCGCAGGAGGGGACGAGGCGGAAGGAGCTGGCGACAGCCATATATGGTCGCACCAATGGAATCTATCTTACGCTGGCATAAGTCTGAGTATAGGTGGAAAGACCATAGATTCTTATGCGATGTCATCTGAACTTTCCGGAAGCAAACTGATAGGAATCGGCACATTCTGCCACGAATTCAGTCATTCTCTTGGGCTTATGGATATGTATGACACGGACTACAGTGGCAGCGGCGGTGAGAATAACCCTCTGATGAGCACTGCCATTATGAGCACAGGCAATTACAACAACAACGGCAACACTCCCCCGAACTACAATGCGGTGGACAGAGATATGCTCGGGATAGGCACGGAACAGACCTTGAAAGAAGGCGCTTATTCTTTGGAACCAGTCAACCTAAGCGGAAAATATGTCAAGGCAGAGACGGACAGGACGAACGAATACTATTTGTTTGAATGCCGCGCCAAAAGTGGCTGGGACGCATATATAGGCGGAAAAGGAATGCTTGTCTACCATATTGACAAATCGACAAATGACTCCGGCTATTCTGATGTTGATTTGAAATCGCTTACCGCAGCGGAAAGGTGGCAGTTGAATGAGATCAATTGCAATCCTGCCCATCCTTGCGCCCTGCTCACACCCGCATATCAAGATGCGAAGACGGAAAACCAGTTGTTCTTCCCTTATGGGGACCTTAATTCCTTCAGCGCTCAAACCACTCCTTCGTTTAGTTATTGGAGCGGCTCACTGTCTTCGCTAAGTCTGTCGAACATAAGAACTTCCGGTGACAAAATTTTGTTCTCGGCATTCGGCGTGAACGCCCCTCCTAAAGTGGAGATGACCAAAAAGGACGTGTTCCAGGATGCCGCCATAATCTCTTGGTATGCCTCGGACAAAGATTTCAACGGCACGGCAAAAATTCAATACGGCACGACGCAGAATGACATCAAAGAAGCCGAGGTCGAGCCATACAGCGACAATGCTGAATTCGCATTCACTATGGATAACTTGGCACCGAGAACCGCCTACAAAGTCATTATCTCTTTCGTGAATGAAATCGGGGAAGGCGAGAAATACACATTGTCTTTCACCACAAGTTCCTACTCATCCGGAGGCCATTCATTCATCTTCCTTGACGACTCCATCGACAGAAACACCGATGGCAGCTTTAAGAAAGGCGCAATGTTGCCTCTGCGACTCAAAAATGCGGTAGGTTCGAGCGTGCAATGGTTTTTTAACGGATCGGCCGTTACAACCGGCGGAAACGGTTACTTCGAGGTCACTTCTTCAGGCATATTGAAAGCCAAAGCAACGGCGGCGGACGGGAAGGTGGACATTATTCAGAAACAAATCATCGTAAAATGAAAAGACTCTCATTGATATTCTTTTTTCTCGGCATAACGATCTGCTCTTGCCAGAAAGAGACTAAAATAGATTCCGCCTTTCTGCAGAATTCTGACATTTCTCTTACAGTAAAAGGCAGCAAAGTGTTCATTTACAATGAGAACACCTCACAACTCGGCTATAACGAAAGCAATAGGGAGTTCAGAGTCAGCAACGATGATATGTCAGACTACTACATCATTAAGCTGAACTCTTTCTCTGCCGAGAAAGGCTTTAAGTCCAAAGGCAGCATACGCTGGACAGATAGCGGTAAGGTCAAATCCGAGAGTGGGCTTGACTTCGAGGTCGGCAACGTGAGTGGAGACAAAGTGTGGCTTTGGAACGGGAAGAAGAAAATCGGAGCCGTGGTTCAGATTCTGAAATAAGTCCCCCGTATTGAAATAGAAAAGGAGCCTGCTGCTTTCGCAAACCGGCTCCTAAACGTGTACTAAAACCTAAACCTATAACAAAGATGCATGTTGTTCACGAAATGTTGCACGAAATGTGAAAATAATTCAAGAAAATCAAATCAGGGGATATGACTTCAAGCGACTGCGCATAACTTCGCTGACTGAGGATCCGGAAGCGGCGGCCTCGTTGGAAATGGACAAGGCATACTCATCCCCGGCCTCAACGAGGTCCGCGAGATGATCCTTACATAACTGTTCATGCAGCGAATGGAAAGCATCCCCGTGGTTCATATACTTCAGATGACACAATTCGTGCAGAATCACGTAATCGCACAATGCGTCAGGCACAAACATCAGATTCAGATTCAGATTGACGTTCCGCTTAGTCGAGCAGCTGCCCCAATTTGAGGAATTGTGCTTAACAATCAATGAGTGATAAGAAAACCCGTACTTTTTGGCGAGTTCTGTCAACTTTAGCGGGAAAGTGAGTTTGGCCTCGTCCCTTACGAAATCTACCAGATAGTTCTTGAGCAGTCCGGACAATATTTCTGCTTTTCCATCTCCTGCGACTATGCGGAAATGTATGTAAACATCACGGACAGGCTTTTCCAAAGAATAATGCTTGGGATAATCCTTGAGGTCGATGTTAAACCTTACCTCCGTGCTGACGTTGACACTAAGACTGCCTGGGGCCGTGAATAGCGAGGGTTCTTTGACAAAAGTCAGTTTGGAAAGAAGCGTCCGAACGACAGTTCCGTCTCCTATGTCGGAATACTGTCCTTCCCCCCTGAGGTTATCCTGTTTTTCCTTCTGTTTTTGAAGAGCGTTCAGAATCCGGCGTTTCTTGGACCTCACGAATTCCATCCCCTTATCGTAAGAAATAAGATAGGGAACCGTAACGGTGACGCCGGTCTTCAGACTTGCCTTGATGCTTATTCTTTTGACCCCGGATTTCCTGAGCAGCTTTATTGGGCCTATATCCGGATCATCTACAGTTGTCTGATCTATCAACTTCACTTTATCACAGTGATTTTGTAAGGATGTCTGATTGCCTTGTGAGCGGACTTTTGAGCCGCATCAGCCCACTCAGGGGAAAGCCCTTCGGGAACGAAGGCATTTCCAATGACACTCTTCCCAAATATGGCCTCGTACCAGGTGCAGGCAGCCGTATATCTGCCTACAAGCTTGTCAAGATGATAGCCGTCCCGGTTGAGTCTGTCACCGATGACCGATGTCCTTGCGTTCTGGATTGCCGTTCCGCATGGGATTATGATTTTGATTCCGACAAGTTTGGCGGCCTTTTTGTTCGCCGAGATGATCTCATCGTACATACGCATCTGATCATTGCCGTAGTCAGGAAATGCCTTGTGGGTGGAATTGGCCGCATAAGCCCACGTTACGTGCAGCATCAGTTTAGCCTCAGGAGCCTTGGCGCGCACGTAGGCAACGAGTTCTGGCAGATCCTTGGCGTAAGAATCGTATTTTCCGGACAGCGGGCTGCACTGCTGGACGCTGATGAAATCCCAGTCCTCATCTGCAAGAGCTTTCTCGAGAGTGAAAGAATCTGTAGTGGTCTTCACCCCGTCCACAACTTTTCTGTAAGAATAGTCGGGAAGATCGGCGCGAAGATTCTTGACGTGCCTTTCGAGAGAGCAGCCTCCGATGTACATATTTCCGATGATCATCGTCACTCCGTCTGCGTCGGCCAGATTCCACAGATTCTGCTCCACGGCATCGACCGAGAAACTGTTACCTATTGCCAGAACCTTGATAGTCTTGGGCTTGGACGAAGCTAAAGAAAGGGTGGCGACAAAAATCAGAACTAATGCCGCCACTGTGTGTTTCAAATGTCTCATAAATATAGCGAATTGAATTCGCCAGTAAAGATAGAGATTTTATCCGAGAAAGACTTTCTGTTCCAGCAAGGATTTTCTCAAATCATCCGCGGATAAGTTTCTCGGAGTGGTGCCGCCTTTGATGGCGATGGCCGCAGCCGTTCCGGCTGCCTGTCCCATAGCCATACACGGAGGCATCACTCGCACGGCTCCCGCGGCATCGGAAGTGGCTGACAGACAACGTCCCGCAACAATCAGATTGTCTATTCCCGTAGGGAGCAGGCACCTGAAAGGCACGCCGTACCAGCGTCCGTCTTTGACCGTGATGTATTCAGTGCTGTTGTCGCCGTTTCGTCCGTGGACATCCACAGAATTGGATGCCACTAACACCGAGTCCTCCGGCACTTTTCCTGAGGTTATGTCGTCGACTGAAAGAATGTAGTCGCCCTTTATGTGACGAGACTCTCTAATGCCTATGGTCGACGCCGTGGTCATCAAAGTCGCATTCTCACATCCGGGGACATATTTATGAAAGAAGTTCATCAATTCGCTGACTTGTCTCCGGCCTTCTATTTCTCCCGCAGTCAGGCTCTCGGAACTTGTCGCATCCACATCTTTGATTCTGGTGCAGTTCACCGCCCACTCGTCATCCTTGACGCACTTGTAGATGTTGACTGATTTTCTCGCGATGTCCCACTCACCCGCAGCCTCCGCCTGCGCGACTCTCCAATGCAGAGTCCTGTAACTCACTCCGTTCTCACGATGGAAGGTGCCGATGTTGGCTTCCACGTCAGCCTCAAGCTTTGCAGAGTCCACGTTGTTGATGCGGAAAAACAGTGTTGAAGGCTGCACTCGGCCTGTCTGTTCATTGCCGAACTCGCAAGGCACTCCGCTTCTGAAGGCGACATCTCCGTCGCCGGTGGCGTCAATGACCACATCGGCCTCGACCGACTCGTAACCGGACTTGGTGAAAAGCAGGGCCCCGGTGATGGAATGGCCTTTCATAATCGGCTGGACGAAGGAGGAGTGAAAAAGCACGTTGACTCCCGATTCGGCGCACATCCGGTCAAGAATCAGTTTCAACGGCTCAGGGTCGAAAGGAGTTACGTGATCGTGTCCTGTGGTTATCCACGCAGTGTAAGGCGTGCCTGCTCTTACATGACTTGGATGAATAGCGCCTCCTACGGCGACGAGTTTGTCCACAATCTCGCTGAACATTCCCCGCACCACCATTATCTCACCTGTGGTGTCATAACAAGTCATAAATGGGCTCACAAGGCCTCTGGTGGCCATTCCTCCGAGACAAGATCCCCCTTCTACAATCATCACCTTGATGCCTTTCCTCGCTGCCGAAATTGCAGCGCACACTCCGGCGGGGCCGCCGCCCAAAACCAGCAATTGAGTTTTGTAAGACTGTTTGACGTCATCTTTCCTTATCTTTGTCGAGAAAGGTGACGAGCAGGAAGGGAGCATCCCCACGGCAAGACCGCCGAGGGCCAGCATCCCGGATGTGTTAAAAAAATCTCTTCTGTTCATAATGTTATTTATTCAACGGAATTGTGTATATCTTCGAACTGTTTGTGTTCAGGTACATCCGGTTTCCTTTTATGGCTATATCCTCAAGTTCCTCAGGGACAGTGCCTTCCAGATCATATCTCACGCTGATGGCACCTGTCTTGGTGTCATAGACTCTCAGTGCCGAAGGGGTCTGGGTACCGGTCTTCCCGAAGCCGAAAGAGTAATAGATTTTCCCGTTTTTGGCGCATCCTCCTTGAGTGACGTAGACGTCAAAATCAAAGACAACCTGATCCAAAACGTCGTCCGAAGTCAGAATGACTTCAAGGCCTTCTTTCAGTTTGGGTATTCTGAATTTGGTTACAATGTACTCGTTGTCCGAGAACTTTTTGGTCACGCTCGGCTTGGTCCTCTGTTTTGCGGACAGTACCCAAAGACACTTCTCTTCTTTGTCCACGAGCCATGACGGAACGCCGAAGATCGGCTTGAATCCGGATTTCTCAAATCCCGTTGCGTCCAAGATCAGCGTCTGAGCCAATATTGAGGAGAAGACGCCTTTCTTGAAGGATATGCTCTCGACTTTGCAAGCCCATTCTCCTTTGCCTCCGACTTTGCCGTTTGAGACATATAAAAGAGGAAATGAAGAATATCGGGCTCTCTCGATTCCGAAATTAGCGCAATTGCAATGATTGTCAGGGCCTGATGAGTCCAACTCGAAGGAGCCGACGGGGTCAGGGGATTTGGTCTTGAAGTCATAGACATTGCAGTGGCCCCTGTCTTCAAGCACGAAGAGATACCGTCCGCTTATGTCCATTCCCTGCTGGCTTCTTCCTCTACCGTTTTTGGTCATATACAATTCGCAGCATGATTCCGCTCCGACTATGGTGCGAAGTTCAAGCGAGGGTTGGGCTACCACGATCGTCGGCGCCGTTTGCGCCGTCATAATGCATTGCGACAAAAGTGCGATAACTGTTAAGAAGTGCTTCATAATTATGGGATGGAAATCTATTGTACAATAATAATATCCTCTTTCGGCCCAATTCCCCTAACAGGTTCCGCAAAAAAAGGTTGGTTTTAGTTATCCAGATTGGCGCCGTAGCCGCTCAACACGGATCGAAGCTCATCGACATCAATCGATTGGACATCACATCCGTCCCTCACACAAAGAGCCGAAGCCGCACCCGCAGCCTGACCGAGTCCCATACACGAAGCCTGCACTCTCAAAGAAGCCGAAGCCACAGAATCAGCGGAAATAGTCCTGCCCGCCACAAGAAGATTGGGAAAATTCTCCGCAATCAGGCTTCTGTAAGGCACAAAACCCGCATCCTTAAGAAACTCACAACGCTGTTTGATGGAATCCGCGGAATGTATGTCCACAGGATGGCATCCGCGGGATACTGTGTCCGGGAACTTCTCCAATCCCAGATATTCCTCCCCCGTGAGAAGATGAACACCCTTGATTCGTCTGGTCTCTCTTGCCCCCGCCTGAGTTGCGGTACACAAAAGAGAAGAGGCGCTGAATGCCGGAACATTGTCCTTCAGCAACTTGGCGAAAAGATTGGCCTGCTCCCTAAGCTCACACTCCGCATCAGTGGCATCCTGATTGACCGTTATGTTCACCTGTATTCGAGTGATGTTGACAAGCACGACTCCTTTGGACATAATCCCGCAGTACCAAGGTCCGCCGAACAAAGGGATGTTCTGATGCTCACGCAGAGCAGAAAGTTTTTCTCTTATGGTCGTGTCCAGATAGTTCACCCCTTGCTGACTGTGCCTTAGCATCGGAAGAGAATCCGTGTCCACACCTCCAAGCATAAAAATCAGAGAAGCAGGCTGGAGATGCTTGCTAAAAGGCTGCATCGGAACCCCCGCCATCTCAGAAAGGTCCGCATCCCCCGTACAATCAATGAATAACTTTCCGTCGACAGCTTGGGTGCCCTCTTTATTTTCAAAAGTCACGCTTGTGATTCTATTGTCAAATTGCCGGCAGCCAGAAATGTAGGAATGAAAATAGATTTTCACTCCGGCCTCCAGCAACATCCTCTGAGCGATGAGTTTGTACTTTTCGGGAGAGAAAGAGATGTTGCCCAAAGGCTTTTCCTCCTCCGCCCCGCCGATGTCTATCATCCTTTGGACGAACTCCCAGGGAACACCTCCGATAATCCTTCTTCCGTTATAGTTGAAAACACTTATCGGAGCCACCAGGGCTGCCGTAGCCATTCCTCCGAAAAAGCCGTATCTCTCTATGATGGCTGTCTTCGCTCCCCCTCTCGCCGCGGCGATGGCGGCAATGATGCCGGAAGGTCCCCCGCCGCAGACCACAACGTCATACGAGCCTACGACAGGCACTTTTTTGATTTGAGTAATGTATTTCATTTCTGTTTTAAACTAAATAATTGACAAGAAGATAAAGCAATCCGTAATTGTCATTTAAAATGCGGTTAAAAATTAATGTGACAAATATTGGAATTTTAGCGGTAATAATCAAAA
>JBAYFJ010000002.1:0-82274 GCA_041667245.1 Bacteroidales bacterium
GTCCGGAGGAGCTCCGTTCGGCATCTCCGCCACTCTGTTGAGAACGTCAGATAGGTACTCGAAGAAGTTGATTCGGTGCAGTCTGCAGGAGCAGGCCAAGGAGTAGAAGATGGCATCGCGTTCTTTGAGAAGATTCTCCGGATTTGCAATGGTGGCGTTCAGATTTGCGACCGTGGCTTTGAACGAGGACTCCATATTCCGGATGGTGAGGGTCAACCGGCAAACAGCGGCATTTGAAGCCTCCAGTTGATCCTGCATTACCTTTATGTTTTTAGTTTCTCTAAATACAAAGGTGGCGCAGGAGCATTAACCGGTCAATGCGTATTCCCGGAGACGCTTACGCGGTGCGGGCAAATTGTCTTTCAGATCCGCTGAGCCGAGGCGATTTTGAACGACACGCCTACGGACATCATAAGAAGCTGATTCTTGTAGTCATACTTCCCGTAATCTGAGTGATTTTCCAAAAGTTCCTTTTTCCCGGAATCGTAAGAAAATGAGAATTCAAAGAAGAACCTTGACACATCCACTCCAATTCCGGGGCACATCAGAAACCCGCTGCCGCTTGGTTTCGTGAACACGTATCCTGTTTTTAAATCCGCGAATGGGCTGATCAGACTTTTTTTAAGAAAAGAATGTCTCACCTCTGCGAATATAGGTATCGTGTGCTCGTCGCCGGAGTGTACATAATATGTTGTGCCTACACCCAGATAGGTTCCTTGCCCAAAGGCATATCCGATTCCCGCGGACGGGGCGAATTCCGAGCCGGTCGTGTGGCGTGTGACGAATGTCGCGCCTCCCACGCTTGCGTATCCGACCAAGCCTTGTTTGAAAAATGGAGAGTAAAAATCTTTTTTCTGTGCGAATGCTGTAACACTGACAAGCATCAAAGCCACGATTATTATACGAGTTTTCATCTTTTTAACACGTATGGATTAAACTGTCAGCAGGCACTACGCAGCATACAGTATGGATTTTTGTGACAGAAGAAAATTCTTCGTCTTGTTTTGAACAAGATAAGAAAAGTGCTGATACGGCGCTCAAGAAAATGACTACCTTAGTACTCATAACTTGATATGTTGGTTATTTAATTTTGTAAATGTATGCATAATAATAACCAAATTGATTGCAAGTAAGAACTTAAGGATAACCGCTCACATCGACTTCCCTTCATTGGCACCTTGAATTTGATAATAAGGAATATATTTATATTTGCAGTCGTTTTTAAAAACCAAGGCAATGAACTGCAAACTTATCCTTTATTTGACTTCATTCTTGCTAATGGTTTCAGCCTCATTTGCCCGCGCGGATTCTCCGTTCCTACAAGACTGTCTCCATCACAAGGGGTACGTCGGACTCTCCTACACTTACACCAAGTATATGCCTTTCGGCATTTCCGCAGACTTCAAGAAATCCATAGCCTACATCGGAATCGAAGCAGGAGTGTTCGATTTAACGGAACATTATCAAGTGAAAGGCAGCAAGACAATCGTAAAGCCGGACTTCTACGCAATGATAAAGCCGGGATTGTTCTTCAAATACTTCTCAATCAATTGCGGATTCGGAACACTTCAGCAACAGCATTCCATCGATCCATACAAAATCAGCTATTACATCGGGACGAGCGGTGACAAGATTCAGATTGACAGGACTGTGAAAACCGACTCTGACGGCGTAGGTTTCACCTTCAGGCCTGAGTTACAAGGATATATCCCATTTATCTTTCTCGATAAGAACTTACTGGTCTCCTTTGGCCTCGGCTACAATTTCATACCTAAAATCGAGCAGCTCAGCGGCCTTACCGTCACCATCGGGTTGAATTTCGAGGTAGGTAACCAATCAAAAAAAGAGATGGAACGCTGGGAACGGAAGTGACTGGCCGGTGACCGAAGGGATTAGACTTCGGTGGCGGCGTCGAATTCTTTGAGGAAGCGAAGGTCGTTCTCGAAATAGTGGCGAAGGTCGTTGACCTGCCATTTGAGCATTGCGATGCGCTCCAGACCCATTCCGAAGGCGAAACCGCTGTACTTTTTACTGTCGATGCCCGAGGCCTCGAGCACGTTAGGGTCCACCATTCCGCAGCCGAGAATTTCAAGCCAGCCTGTTCCTTTGCAGATGTTGCAACCTTTGCCGTGGCAGATGTTGCAGCTGACGTCGACTTCGGAAGACGGTTCGGTGAAAGGGAAGTAGGAAGGTCTCATTCTTATCTTTGTGTCAGGGCCGAACATCTCGCGCACAAACAGAAGAATTGCCTGTTTCAGATCGGCGAAAGTGACGTGCTCGTCTATATATAACCCCTCGCATTGATGGAATATGCAGTGGGCGCGGGCTGAAATCGCCTCGTTTCTGAACACTCTTCCCGGGCATATAACCCTGATCGGCAGCGGCATTGTCTCCATACATCTGACCTGAACGCAGGACGTGTGGGTCCTCAGAAGGATTGGGTCTTTGTGACCGGCGGAAACGAAAAATGTGTCCTGCATGTCTCTGGCAGGGTGATTCGGAGGAAAATTCAATGCCTCGAAAACGTGGTAGTCGTCTTCGATTTCAGGACCTTCCGCCACGTCGTAGCCGAATTTGCGGAATATGTCCACGATTTCTTGTCTTACTATGGAGACCGGATGGCGGGAGCCGAGTTCGAAAGGATAGCCGGGCATAGTCAAGTCGTCTGACTTGGCGGCTGAGTTGCCTGAAGACGCGGTGCTGTTCTTGAGTTCTTCGATCTTGGCGGCAGCCTGATTTTTCAATTCGTTGAGGCTTTTGCCGAATTCTTTCTTCAACTCGGGCGCTACTGTCCTGAATTCTTCGAAAAGTTTTGTGATTTCACCTTTCTTTCCCAGCAGACGCACGCGAGCGTCCTCAACATCCTGTTGAGTCTTGCACTTTATCTCGCTCAGTTCGGCAATGATTTTCTCAATTTCTTCTTTCATTTCTCAAAAATATTTGACAATCTGCAAATTTAACAAAAAATCAGTAATTATCTCTGTTTCTTCTTGATGTGTTCGAGTGAATATTCATTGCGAAAAAATAATCGTTTTAAAAATGATTATTATATTTGAGGGGGCTCTTGCCAAGGGAACGTATTTGCGATTTGTCTAAACCTTAAAATAAACTGTAATTATGCGACCTAAGATTCTAATTATCGTTCTGCTTTTTTTCGGCATACTTACTAAGATGAAAAAGTTATTATTACTGTCTTTTGTTCTTACGCTGTCCTTCAATGCGTTCGCACAGGATGTGGAAGGTATGTGCGTGGATCAGAATATGACTTATGATCAGATGGTCGCTAAATTCGGCAAGACTGATAACTATCGAAAACATTATGACGAATTCGGTGTTAGTGAGGACTATGATTATGGAAAAACCTGGTTCTATTTTGAAGAGACGTGAAAGCTCAAGAATTTTTTGTCAAAGACAGACGATTTGCGGTCTTGACGTTAGAAATAGATGGCGGCATCAGGGTCGGGGACCCGTTATCGAAACTTGACAATTTCAAATCGGGCAAGCCTCTGTATGTCAAAGAAGGGATAATCATCGCAATTTTCTACGATTATCCGGTATAGCAAGATTCTTCTGTCTCTGCTCATCCGTCTCGCGGATGAGCCTAAAGGGAGAAGACATCGAATCATTCAACAATTATAGGTCTGACAAATCAGATGTCGCAAACAATGACCTGATGCAATCCGGTCTGCGGTGACTGCATTCAAGACGCTGCGAGCTCTTTTGAAGGCTATCTCGCGCTTGATTGCTGCTTTCGGGAGGCTATGTGTCAAGGATTAAGTGCAAATGATGGGTGTTTTGCACTTTATTAAGCAACTGGCCACTCTTTTAGCGTGGATGCTGATTTCGGAAAAGTGGCCTTGGGGGTTTGACAGCTAAAATGCACAGAATGGCGTTCATATTATTCCGTTGGCTTGTCTGAAACCGTAAACATTAAGTAGGTTCTCAGCGAAGCGCTCTGCGGCTGAACTTCTTGGACAGCTTCAAGGCTTTCTCAATCACAGGCAGCGCCGCGGCCTCCATAACCTTGAAACCTGCCGGAAGAGGATGCACACCGTCGAAGGTGTATTCAGCTTTGATTCCGGACTCGCCTCCGAGCATCGGAGTGAAATAATCCACCAGAGGGAAACCCTGCTCGGAAGCATATCCCTCAATCATGGCGTTCAGCTCCTTGATCAGCGGGAAAGGCTTCACCTCTTTTCTCCATTTGATTGTGTCCGAAGGCAGAACCTTGCACAGAATAGGCACGATGCCGTTGGCCTGAGCAAGTTCGGCCATAGACTTTATGTTGTCGAAAATGTGTGGAACGGTTATGTAACCGTTGTTGAGCGCGATGTCATTGATACCGCACAAAATGATCACGGCTTTCGGATGGAGATCAATCACGTCCGGACGGAACCTGCTTAGCATCTGCGAACTGACCTGCCCGCTAATGCCGCGCCCCACGAAATTATGCTCTTTGAAAAACTCTTTTTCCTGTCCCTGCCACATCTCTGTAATGGAGTTGCCCATAAACACTACGTCCGGCGACTCGGTTATCTCTGTGTTAGCTTTTTCAAAAACATTGAATCTGGCCCAGTCCACATCTGTCTGAGCATTAATTGATGAGGCGGTCAAAAGTGCCGCCAGAAAAAGAAATGATTGTTTCATCAGTAATGAGGTGTTATTAAATACATCGTAAAATTAAACATATTTTTTTGAATATATCGAAGCGGAATTGCTAATTTTGAGAATCACAAGACAGATTGCAATGGAAAATTATGATTTTGACAAAATCGTTGACAGGACTCAAAGCAACGATGTAAAACACGGCGCACTGAAAGAGAAATTCGGCAGAGACGATCTTCTGCCCTTATGGGTTGCGGATATGGATTTCGAGACCCCCTCATTCATCACTCAGGCGCTTGAAAAGAGACTCGCTCACTCTCTGTTCGGCTACACTTGTCTGCCGAAAGAGTTCTGGCCAACGATAATCAAGTGGATAGACGACCATCATCAGTGGAAAGTCAAACAGGACTGGCTTGCCTTTATTCCCGGAATAGTCAAAGGAATCGGACTCGTGGTCAACTTCTTCGTAAAGCCAGACGAGAAAGTGATCATCCAGCCTCCTGTCTACCACCCGTTCCGTCTAACGCCATTGGGCAACGGCAGGGAAGTGGCCTACAACCCGCTGATTCTCAACGATAACGGGTCCTACTCGATGAATTTCGACAATCTTGAGAAAGTTGCGAGTGACCCCAAGTGCAGGTTGCTGATTCTAAGCAATCCACACAATCCCGCGGGGATAGTCTGGAGCGAAGAGACACTGAGAAGACTTGCGGAGATCTGCTTCCGCCGCCATATTCTTGTTATTTCTGACGAGATTCATTGCGATATGACTCTTTTCGGGCACAAACACATCCCTTTCGCAAGCGTGAGCAAGGAAGCCGCCGATTGCAGCATCACTTTTCAAGCGCCCTCCAAGACGTTCAACATAGCCGGAATAGTCAGCTCGTATTGCATAATCCCCAATGAGAAGATAAGATTGCCTTTCTTCAAGTGGCTGGAGGCTAATGAATTGGATTCACCTCATCTGTTCGCCCCGATTGCCACCATAGCAGCCTATTCTCAGGGAGAGCAGTGGCGCAGAAGTATGCTTTCCTACATCGAGAAGAACATTCTTTTCGTGGAAGAATTCTGTCGTCAGAACATCCCTTCAATCAAGCCTCTGCGCCCTGAGGCCTCGTTTCTTGTGTGGCTTGACTGCCGCGGTCTCGGGCTTGCTCACGATGACCTGATAGACCTTTTCGTCAACAAAGCCCATCTGGCCCTCAATGACGGGGCTATGTTCGGAGAGGAAGGCTCCGGCTTTATGCGTCTTAACGTGGCCTCGCCGCTTTCCGTGATTCGCCGGGGGATGGAGCAGCTAAAGGATGCTGTCTCTTGTTAAAAGTTTTTGGATTGCTAATCCAAAAACTTTGCAAAACCACATAGTTTTTGGATTCAATTCCCAAAACTTGTATATTTGAAGCGAATTCAAATATTTAAATTATGGCGTTAATCAACAGAGACAATTATCTCGACAAATTGAAGTCTTTGCGAGATAAGCATATAATCAAAATCATAACCGGCGTAAGACGTTGCGGCAAGTCTACCTTGTTGGAATTGTTCCGGGATTATCTTGTGTCCACAGGAGTCCCTTCCGATAGAATCCTGGCAATCAACTTTGAGGATTTTGACAATTACAAATACCGCGACCCGTCTGTTTTGTACGAGCATATCAAGAAATCCATATCAGAGAGTGGCGAAATGCACTACCTGCTCTTAGACGAGATTCAGCAGGTCCAAAATTTTTCCGAAGTGATAGACAGTCTGTTTCTCAAGAATAACGTGGATTTGTATGTCACGGGTTCTAACGCCAATCTGCTCTCAAGTGAGATTGCCACCTTAATATCAGGAAGATACATTGAGATAGAGATGCTGCCGCTGTCTTTTAAAGAATTTGTCCGCGCTTCCGGAAATGGCGAGTCTGATTTGCAGAAAAAGTACTCTGATTACATAACATTCGGCTCATTCCCGTTCGTCAACGAACTAAATGGAGACGAGGCTCTTGTTAAAGATTACCTCACGGGGATCTATAACACGATTGTTCTTAAGGACGTTATGTTCAGAAAGAACATAAGTGACAATATGATGCTTGAAAGCGTCGTGGGCTTTCTTTTTGACAACATCGGCAATGCGCTTTCCACCAAGAGGATAGCTGACATTATGACATCAAGCGGGAGAAAAATCGATGTCAAGACTTTAGAGAAATACATATCGGCCTTAGTCGATAGTTTCGTTCTTTACAAAGCACGTCGTTACAATGTCAAGGGCGGGCAGATCCTCAAGACGATGGAAAAGTACTATGGCGTGGATGTCGGCCTTAGAAATCTCCTGCTCTCTTCAAGATCTTTTGACGCCGGACGCATTCTTGAAAATGTAGTATATCTCGAATTGCTTCGCCGGGGCAATAAGGTCTTTGTGGGCAAAATCAATAATCTTGAAGTTGACTTCGTCTGCATCAATCAAGAAGGCGTCAGTTATTATCAGGTGGCGGCCACGGGCAGAGACGAGACTACTTTGTCAAGAGAACTATCTTCTTTGGAAGCTATAAGAGACCATTATCCAAAGACTATTCTCACTCTTGACGAAGATCCCGATGCCGATTATAACGGCATCAGGAGGGTAAACGCACTGAAATGGTTACTTTCTAAGTAACTTCTTGAGAGTCGGGAGGATGTAGTCGGTGTAACGCTCCATTCCGAGGTCAGTGAAATGGATTCCGTCCACTGTGGCGTCAAGATCGTGGCCGATTTCGTCCTCTGAGGACATAAAATAAATCTTCTTCTCACCGCTGTCCTTCAGTTTCTTGAACAGAGCCCTTTGCGCATCGTTCTTTTTTGTTATTTCTGTCAGAATCTTTTTGTCATAGTTGGAGAACGGGAAAATCGGGTCCTCAAGGAATAAGATAGGGACATCAGGATGTTTGTCTCTTATTATTCTGACGAATTTCTCTCCTCTTTCGTTAATCTGCTGAACATTGGCATTGGGGACATAGTCAAGCACGAACACACCGGGATCAGAAACTCCGGCCATTAATTCTGCTATTTCATAATCCAGAAGACCGTTGCCGCTGAACCCGAGATTAATCACAACCTTGTCAAGACGTCTTCCGATAATGTTGGTGAAAGCCATTCCCGGACGTGAAGCACATCCTCCCTGAAGAATGCTTGTGCCGTACATCACGACAGGCTTTTCTGTGGAAGGGCTGCTGACGGCGGGAGCCTCCAGCTTATAGCCTTTCTCCACGCCGATCTCAAGCGACTGAACTCCGTCATAAAGAGACAGGTACAGCATATATTCCCTCATCCCCGGCTCCATATTCCCGATTATCTGTCTTGTCGTTACCTTCTCTCTCGAAGGAAGACCGCTTCTCACGAACAACCATTTCCCTTCCACGAGAGTGTACAAATCAAGGCCTCGGATGCCGGTGTCAGTCATATGATTCATCGCATTTTTGAAAAGGGACTCCCATCTTGCGCAAATCTGAGGCGAGTCACTTCTGAAGCGGATGAAAATCCCGGCCGAATTGAGCCCGAGATTCCACAAAGGGGCGCGCGAGATTGTTTTGAACGATTGCGGAAGCCTCTGGTATCTGATTGTGTCCGCCGGACTTTCCTCGAATGCCTTGCCGAAAACCGGAAACTCGGAGGCGTCAGTGTAGACGATTTGGGTTTCGTTCTTGCTCTGTGCGGAGGCGAAACTGCCCGTCAAAGGGAAAAGTAAAGTTGCGGCTATGATAATAGTCAAGGTTGATTTGATCATCTGATTAGTGTTTTTCGTTAATTCAATATGTAAAAATACGTCTTTTTAGCCGAAAGACCGCATTATTTGCAACGATTTGCAGGAATTTTTGTTTCGGAAACGGATTTAATTTTTATATTTGTATTCCGAAACCCAATGCTTTTGTTGCGAAAGCATAAAACGTTACTTACAATTTCGTTTAATAATAAACATTCAAAATTATGAATTTGCTATTCTACATCGTGCCGGCGGCGTCGATTATCGCGCTATTCTTCGCATGGTTTTTCTTTCATCAGATGATGAAGGAAAGTGAGGGCACAGTAACAATGAAAGAGATTGCCAAATACGTTAGGGACGGCGCTATGGCCTATCTGAAGCAGCAGTACAAAGTCGTAACGATCGTGTTCCTCGTGCTGGCTGTCATTTTTGCAATCCTCGCTTACGGTTTTCACATTCAGAACCCATGGGTGCCTTTCGCTTTCCTGACGGGAGGCTTTTTCTCCGGTCTCGCCGGATTCGTAGGAATGAAGACTGCCACTTACGCTTCGGCCAGAACCGCCAACGCAGTGTCTCGGAGTCTTAATTCCGGATTGAAACTGGCTTTCAGATCCGGAGCCGTTATGGGTCTGACAGTCGTTGGACTCGGACTTCTTGACATCTCGCTATGGTACATAATTCTTAAGATATTTATCAACGAACCGACAGAGAGTCAGACGCTTGTGACCATCACGACCACTATGCTGACCTTCGGAATGGGTGCGTCCACCCAGGCTCTTTTCGCAAGAGTCGGAGGAGGTATCTACACCAAGGCTGCCGACGTGGGAGCGGATCTGGTGGGCAAATGCGAAGCCGAAATTCCGGAGGATGACCCTCGTAATCCGGCTACTATTGCCGACAATGTTGGAGACAATGTAGGTGACGTGGCCGGTATGGGAGCGGACTTGTACGAATCTTATTGCGGTTCCATTCTGGCGACGATGGCGCTGGGCGCCTCGGCGTTCTTCGGTGACGTTGGCGCGCAGAGCAGGGCTATTCTCGCCCCTATGTGCATTGCGGCCATAGGCGTAGTGCTTTCCATTATAGGCATTTTCGCAGTAAGGACCAAAGAAGGCGCGGGGCTAAAGCAACTCCTCGGCTCGCTTAGTGTCGGCACTAATTTAAGCGCTTGTTTCATAGCGGTCTGTACTTTTGTGATCTTCTGGTTCCTCGGATTCGAGAACTGGTGGCAGCTCTCTCTGTCTGTCCTTTCCGGACTGCTTGCCGGAGTGGTGATAGGCAAGGCCACGGAGTACTACACCTCACATTCTTTCAAACCGACTCAGAAACTTGCGGAAAGTTCTCAGACAGGGCCTGCCACAGTGATAATCAGCGGAATAGGTCTTGGAATGGTCTCTACGGCCATCCCTGTCATCACCATTGCCGCTGCCATAATCCTGTCTTACTTCTTCGCTGCCGGTATGACCTTTGACTCCGCAAATCTTACTTTGGGACTCTACGGAATCAGCATTGCCGCAGTCGGAATGCTTTCCACTCTCGGAATTACACTTGCCACTGACGCTTACGGTCCGATTGCTGACAACGCCGGAGGTAACGCGCAGATGAGTGAGCTTGATCCGAAAGTCAGAGAGAGCACGGACATTCTTGATGCTTTGGGTAATACAACTGCCGCAACCGGCAAAGGTTTCGCAATCGGATCAGCTGCCTTGACAGCTCTCGCTCTTCTCGCTTCCTACATTGAGGAAATCAAGATAGGGCTGATTCACGTGGGTCAGACTGTCATTCAGATAGAGGACAGAGTCGTGGACGTTGCAAGCGCTAACATTACGGATATGATTGAGTACTACAATCTTAGCCTTATGAATCCACGCGCTCTCGCGGGTATATTCATAGGCGCTATGATGGCCTTCCTTTTCTGCGGGCTAACAATGAACGCAGTCGGCCGCGCCGCGCAGAAGATGGTTACCGAAGTGCGCAGGCAGTTTAGAGAAATCGCCGGTATTCTTGAGGGAAAAACCCGTCCTGATTACGCAAGATGTGTGGAAATTTCCACAAAAGCGGCTCAGCACGAGATGGTGTTCCCTTCGTTGCTCGCAATTGTCGTTCCTGTGCTCGTGGGTGTGATTCTCGGAGAGGCAGGAGTTGTCGGGCTGCTCACAGGCGCTCTGGGAGCCGGTTTTGTTCTTGCTATCTTCCTTGCCAATTCGGGAGGGGCATGGGATAACGCCAAGAAATACGTGGAGAATGGCAATTTCGGAGGAAAGAATTCGGATTGCCACAAGGCCACTATCGTGGGAGACACAGTCGGTGATCCATTCAAAGACACGTCAGGCCCTTCACTGAACATTCTCATCAAACTTATGAGTATGATTTCCATAGTGATGGCAGGTCTCACCGTGCTGATAAACGGATAATCGCTTTTATTTGTTTTTTTAGCCGACCGGGTGTTACAATCCGGTCGGCTGTTTGCGTTTTATACTTTCGGAGTGAAACGGGAATTAAAACGAAATGATTAAAAACGCATTGAATATTCGGAAAGAGTTGCTAACTTTACACAAATATTATCAAAAGGGCTTTTAATATGAAAAAAGTTACAATCAGAGATGTCGCCAGGGAAGCTGGCGTGTCTATCACGCTTGTCTCTTTCGTGATGAATGCCAAAAGAGACGAAAACGGAGATCCTGTTGATTGTTGTGTGAAAAAAGCCACAGCCAAAAGGGTTGACGAAGCGGCCAAAAAACTTGGTTACAGAAGAAATCAGGCAGCAGCCTCTTTGAGAAGCGGACGTTCCAAAACAATTGCGGTCATCACTTCGGACATTGCGAATCCTTTCTTTGCGGAGATTTGCAGGTACATCGAAAACACTGCATACAAATCCGATTACACAGTTATAATGGTCAGTTCCGATGAGAAGGCGGAAAAGATGAGTAAGCTCGTAGACACTGTCTTCGGGTACAATGTTGAGGGAATCATTGTCGCCCCTTGCCCTGAAAGCGAGAAGGTGCTCAAGAGAGTCGAGGATGCTAACGTACCGATGGTGCTGATTGACAGGGATGTGAAAGGCGATGCCTTCGGAAGGGTGATGGTTGATAATGTTAATGCGGGATATATGGCCGCCGAGTATCTCATCAAGAAAGGACACAAGAAAATCGAGATGATATCCTATAATCTCGGCATTTCCAGTTTCAAGGATCGCGAGGCAGGCTACAAGAATGCGATGGCTGACGCCGGGCTTTCAGAGATGGCTCACTTGCGCTGCGCTTCTTACAACAGTATGAAGGAAGACGTGGAGGCAATTATGAAGGATGCCGTGAAACGCAACGTTCACGCTTACATATTTCCTACGAAGAAACTTTCAGTCGCCGGTTTCGAAGCGGTGAAAGATCTCGGGATACGCTATCCTGAGGATATGGACATTGTTTGCTTTGATGAAAGCGACATTTATGAGATCAATTCCGTGCCTCACATCGTTCAGCCTACTCAGGAAATTGGCGAGAAAGCGTTCAAAGTACTGATTGATATGATTGAGGGCAAGAAGGACGGGAAAGATGTCACTCTTCAGGCAAAACTAATCACCGAATGATTCATAGTATGATCAAACATAAGTTTTTTAAAGCTCTGGCATTTTTGATAGGGCTTTTTTTAGCATTCTCACTTTCGGCTCAGACAGCCATTGAACAGATTGAGGAAGACCCTGTCAAGGCAGGCGGGGTGATGAATCTTTATGATTTTGACATCACTTCTCACGCTGTGGCCCCTGAAGGCTATAAACCTTTCTACGTCAGTCATTTCGGACGTCATGGAGCGAGGTATGCCAGCAGCAGCAAAGTTTATCCTATAATCTTCGAGTTGTTTGAAGATGCATCTAAAAAAGGGCTTCTGACAGCGCAGGGTGAAGCTTTTTGGAAGAAATACGAGGAGATGTACCCTTCTTTGGCTAACCGTGCCGGGGATCTGAGTGCCGTCGGGCAGGAACAGGAGCGACTTATTGCGGAGAGAATGTACAAGGCCTACCCCGAAGTTTTTGAGGACAGCGCAAAGGTTGATGCCAGATCCACTTACGTCCCAAGATGCGTTATGACAATGATTGCGTTCTGTGACAAACTTAAAGCCGAAAATCCGTCTCTTGACATAGTGAAGACGACGTCTTACACGGATATGGGTTTCATGAATCCGACTTCGATTTACAACCCTGACGTTAAGAAGACGGATGAGGGCCTTGAGAATTCGCACGCCGTGTGGAATGACGCCTTAAACAGTTTCAAGGCTGAAAAACTCCATCCCGAAAAGCTGTTTTCGCAGTTTTTCACGAATTTGGATTTCCTCAATGAGCACGGCTCTCCGGCAAAGTTGGAAAATTATTTCTACCTTATGGCGGTAAGTATGCCGTGTGTGGGCTATCCGAATGACTTTGCGAAAATGATTCCTTTTGACGAGTTGTCCGCTCTTTGGGAATGCAGCAATTATATGTACTATTTGTCCAAAGGTCCCGATGGCAGGCAAGGAGGCCGCCAATGGGCTTTCAGCTGGAGACTCCTGGACAACATCATTTCCTTGGCGGAGAGTGACATCAGTACAGGAAAGTACTGTGCGAGGCTTCGTTTCGGTCACGACATCACACTTATGAACATTATGGCGCTTATGGGGGTGAAAGGTTGGTGCGAACCGGTTTCCGATGCGGATAGCGTCAAAGACGTGTGGCAGGATTTCAGGGTACCTATGGCTTCAAATATACAATTTGTCTTCTATCGCAACTCTTCCGGCGATGTGATAGTCCGTCTTATGTACAACGATCAAGATGTGACTCTCCCGATAGAAAGCGTTTCCGCGCCATATTACTCTATGGCCGATTTTACAAGGTTCTGTGAGGGCCGTATAGCGGCGGCTAAAAACATCATCAAAAACACAAAGGCTCCGAAATAGCGTTATATGAAAAGATTTTTTATCACATTCTCAGCTCTTTTCTTTCTGTTGTCAGCGACTGTCGCTCAGACTGCTTTTGAGCAAATTGACGCGGACCCGGTGAAGGCCGGCGCCGAATACAATATGTATCCTAACTCCGTACCAGGCTCAGAGACTCCCCCTAACGGTTATAAGCCATTCTACATCAGCCACTTCGGGAGGCACGGAGCGAGGTTCTACTCTTCAAGCGAGCTGTACGACATTTTGTCGACACTTCTTGAGAACGCTCATTTCTCAGGCAATCTGACTCCTAAAGGAGAGGATTTGAGACTGCGTTATGCGAGGATCTATCCGTTAGTCCGGGGCCGCGGCGGGGAGCTTACGCAGAAAGGCCGCGAACAGCAGATTTCGATTGCCGGCAGGATGATCGGAAATTTCCCCTCGGTGTTCAAAGGCGATGTCCGTGTGGAGGCTCAGTCCTCGACAGTGCAGAGGTGCGTGATGAGTATGAGCGCGTTTTGCAGGGCGCTGGTGAGACATAATCCGAAACTTGACGTCAGGGAAGACGCAAGCGAGTCTTTTATGGCGTATATGTCTTGCTTCCGGAATTATAACCCCGATTATGTGAAACTGAACATGTTCGCGCCAAGTCCTGAAAGGACCATCTTGAAGGCCGATAAGGCTCTGATTGACAACAACCTCCATCCTGAGGAATTCCTTTCAAGGTTATTCAACGACGTTGGGAAGATTGACAATCCTCTTTCTAAGATGATGAGTTTCTATTTTCTGGCGATGAGCACCAATTGCATAGACAGCCCTGAGAATCTGATGGACATCTTCACTCCTGAGGAGTTGTGCGCTTTGTGGGAGGGCAGAAATTTCGATTTTTATTCCAACTTCGGACCTTCAAAGTATTTCAAGACCCACCCTTATGCGCTCAGCGACACTCTTTTGAGGAGGATCTTGCTTGATGCCGATTATGACATCTCTTCCGGATCCGTGGCCGCAAGGCTTCGTTTCGGACACGACACGGGGTTGATAGGCCTGCTTGCTCTGATGCAGGTGGACGGGTGGAGCCAGACTGCTTTCAGCCCTTTTGAGGTCAAGAACTTGTGGAAAGGGTACGACATTCCGATGGCGGCCAATCTTCAGATGATTTTCTACAGGAATCGCCATGGGAACATTCTCGTTAGGCTTATGCTGAATGAAAAGAATGTCACACTTCCGCTGCCTTCAGTGGACGGCCATTATTATTCGTGGTCTGTTTTGAGGCGGCATCTTGAAGACAGGCTTCTTTATGCATCCGAAATTCTGGCTTCCGTCAAAAAGGATCCTATCGCGATTGTAAAGAAGAATCCGCTTATGGCCGGAGGTGTCTATTACGTCAATCCGTATTCAAAAAGGGATTACACTCCTGCTCCCGATGGTTTCAAGCCGTTCTACATTTCGGATTACGGGCGTCATGGGGCCAGATATATCCTTGATGAGGTTCAGTACACTCACATTCACAAAGCATTGACCCTCAGTTCGGAAGCCGGTGCTTTGACCGCAGCCGGAGAGATGTTCCGAGACAAATTCGAGTCTGTCTATCCTTCAGTGAAAGGTCGTGCGGGGATATTGTCACGAAAGGGTGCGGAACAACTTAGGGATTTGGGGAAGAGGATGTGGTCAGCCTATCCGGAAATATTCAAGAATGAGCCTTCAATAGCGGCAGTCTCTTCTTATATTCCTCGTACAATGCTGAGTATGAGTTCATTTGCCGATGGCCTGAGAGAAAGGGATCCGAATGTCTATGTCACGATGGATTGCAGTAAGGCATATATGGGTTTTATGAATCCGTTTTCAAGGGATTGGCCGGATTTCAACATTTGGAACAGGTCTTTTCGGGGTGAAGAGGCATTGTGGAGGTCTTCTTACAATCATTTTTGTGACAGTTTGCTCAGCCCTGCCGAGTTTCTCGGGCGGTATTTCAAGGATATGAAACTTCTTGAGTCAATAGCTCCGTTGAGGGATCTTGAGTTTGACATTTTCTTTATGGCCACAGGGATGCAGTGTCTTGATGAGGATGTGTCTTTTATTGAAATGTTCACACCTTCCGAACTTGCGGCTTTGTGGGAGGCAGACAATGCGTGCAACTATTCTGAGAAAGGGCCGGATCCTCGCAATTATGGCAGGGGCAGGGCTACATCATGCACTATGCTTCACGAGATAATCGAAAGAACTGACAGCGATTTGGCTGACGGCAAAGTGGATGTGAGACTTCGTTTCGGCCACGACGGCTGCATTATGAGTTTTCTTTCGCTTCTCGGAATAGATAACTGGGGCGTGGCCACAACTGATTATTCCAAGGTCAAAGACCTTTGGCAGACTTATGACGTGTCAATGGCTTCTAATCTCGTCTTCGTTTTCTATCGGAATCTTACCGGCGATGACGTGATTTTTAAATTGCTCTGGAATGAGAAGAACGTGACTCTTCCTTTCGAGGCTTATGACGGGCCTTATTACAAATGGTCCGCCTTCAAGGATTACTACAAGCCGTTGCTGGCAATTGCGGATTCCGTGATGAACACCAGTGATTCAAGCGGTGCGCCCATAGTCCTTTACGGCAAAGTGTCCTCGTCTGACGGACGGCCTCTGCCCGGCATTCAAGTCTCTGACGGAAAGACAGTTGTCACCACCGATGCTTCGGGCAGGTACGGAATGTTCAGCCTCAAAGAAAATGGTGTGCTCTATCTCCTCACCCCTGGCACCGGATCTGTTGCCTCTTCCGCCCCCGCTTCGGCCTCCAATTCCGTCACAAACTTCATCGCATCCTCGGCTGCGATGTCCGTCAAACTCACCGAAAAAGTCTGGATCCCCGAGCGCCACGACTTCGTCCTTGCCTTTTGATGCGAAAACGCCACTGGAATTTCCCCGTGACTGTCCGGGGAGTCTCAGTGGCATTGTCTCTGTCTGTGTCCATGCAGCGCTCGGAACGCTGGCCGCAAACGTCTATTTCGCTGCCTCGGCCTCTTCGATAGCCTTGAAGTAACGATAGGTGTTAACTTTCAACTCGCCCGCTGCGAAATCATCGGCAACGATGATCCCTGCAGGATGAACCTGAAGAGCGGACAATGTAACGACGTGTGTGTAAGGACCTTCCACTGCCATCTGAACAGCGTGAGCCTTCTTTCCGCCAAAGGCGAGAATCAAAATCTCCTTGCTGCCGAGAACAGTAGCCACGCCCACGGACATAGCCTGCTTAGGAACTTTGTTCACATCATTCTCGAAGAAACGGGAATTCACGACCCTTGTGTCGTAAGTAAGTGTCATAACCCTTGTCCTTGAAGACAAAGAGGAGAAAGGCTCGTTGAAAGCAAGATGTCCGTCCTCACCAACGCCGCCGAGGAACAAATCGAAACCGTCCGTAGCCGCAATCTTCTTCTCATACTCGTCACATTCCTTCTGAAGATCAGGAGCGTTTCCGTTGAGAATGTGAATGTTCTGAGCAGGAACGTCAACGTGATCGAAGAAATATTTGTGCATAAACGAATGGTAGCTTTCAGGATGTGACTCCGGAAGACCTACGTACTCGTCCATATTGAATGTGATCACATTCTTAAAAGAGATTTCGCCGGCTTTGTACATCCTGACGAGCTCATCATAAGTCTCGATAGGTGTGGAGCCTGTGGCAAGCCCGAGAACAAATGGCTTGCTGCTTATAGCTGCCTTCTCTTTAATCTTGGAAGCAATGTAATGGGCCGCCCAAATGGAAGCCTCGTGCTGAGTTTTTCTGATAATAACCTTCATAATATTTAGTCTAATAAAGTTTCAAGAACACCTCGATAGCCTGGTATTCAGCCATACCGAGTTGGTCATATTGTCTTGCAGTGTTTTGTGTCCTGTCCTCAGCCCTCTGCCAGAACTCCCTCGGGTCATCTCCGGGGAACGGAACGATGTCTTTCTGAGAGAGATGATGGAAAATTGCGTGACGTTTCCGGATAAGTTCGTCAGGACTAAGAGGGACTGCCATATCCACACGTCCAAGCTCCCATTCCATCCAAGCCCCTCTGTAGAGCCAGATGTGAGTCTCGTTGAGCCAAGTCTCGCCCTCTTCCTTTAGCTGCTCGATGGATTCGAGAGCGGCTTCCGTGCAGACCCTGTGAGTTCCGTGAGGGTCCGCAAGATCGCCTGCCATAAAAATCTGATCCGGTCTCACCTTCTTGATAAGAGCCTTGATGATGTCCAGATCCTGCTGTGTGCGCGGGAATTTCTTCACTCCTCCTGACTCGTAGAAAGGCAGATTCAGGAAGTGCACATTAGTGTTGTCATTCATCCCGAATGACCTGTCAGCAGCTCGCGCCTCGCTTCTGCGGATGGCTGCTTTGATGGCGAGAAGCTCCTTAGGCTCGGGAGCGCCGGGCTTCTTACTGGCTATGATTTCCTTAACCTTCTCATAATCATCAGTATAACCAAGCTGTCTGATGGCATCGAAGTGCTGAAGCACAACATCATCGTGGACAGCGAGGTCTCCCGAAGTCTCGTAAGCAACGTGAACATCGTGACCCTGTGCGACAAGTCTGATAAATGTGCCGCCCATAGAAATAACGTCATCGTCGGGATGAGGAGAGAATATAAGGACTTTCTTGGGGAAAGGTTTCGATGGAACAGGTCTCGTACTGTCGTCGGCATTAGGTTTTCCGCCCGGCCAGCCTGTGATAGTGTGCTGCAGATCATTGAAGACGTCAATGTTGATCTTGTCGTACGGACCGAACTGGTCAATCAGCTCACCAAGAGAATTCTCAAGATAGTCGGAAAGAGAAAGCTTCAAAATAGGCTTTTTAACTTTCTGGCATAGCCAGACCACCGCTGTCCTTATGAATTTTCTTGTCCAGTCGCAAGGACCCACCAGCCAAGGGGAAACGACTCTCGTCAGCTTGCAGGCTCCTGTCTCGTCAGTAAATAGAATGATGTTGTCGTGAGATTGGAGGAAGGAAGCAGGGCATTCCGATGTCGGATTCCCTTCGGCAACCGCTTTTACGGCATCCGCCTTGTCCTCGCCCCAAGCCATTAGAATGATCTTTTTCGCACTCATCATTGTGTCTATCCCGATAGTGATAGCCGACTTTGGAGTGTCTTTTATGGAACCGTTGAAATTCTTGGCCTGTCTTTTTCTTGAATTATAAGTAAGAAGGACCGTGCGAGTGCGGCTCTTCTCAGAAGTGCCCGCCTCGTTGAATCCTACCTGACCCTTCTCGCCTATGCCCATAACGAGAAGATCCAGTCCTCTCACCACCTTGTCGTACCGCGCACAGTACTCTGAGATTCTGTTTTGAGGAGTCGTCGCGTCAGGAATATGTATGTTCTCAGGTTTGATGTCTACTTTGCTCAGGAAATCCTCATGGAGCCGGTGATTGCGGCTTTGAGTTTCTTCTTTGCCGATAGGGTAGTATTCGTCAATTGAATAGACTTCCACATTTTTGAACGAAACCAAGCCTTCCTGATGTTTTTTTACCAGCCAGTTGAACAGAGACACGGGAGAAACCCCCGTGGTCAATCCCAATTTGAAAGTTGAGGCAGATGCTCCCGCCTCGTTCTCTTTAATTGAATTGATAATGATGTCTGCGATTCTTTCGCTGGCGATTGTGGAATCTTCTGAAATTTCAGTGTTGATTTTTTCGAAACTGTGAAGGATACCGAAAGGAATGTCCTTTTCGATAAGGCCTCCGTCTTTAGGAACTGTAAAATGCCTCATTATAATTATGTTTTGAAAGCCAGTCCCAAAGATAAGGTTTTTTAGTCGAAATTAAAATAGTTTTGTCGCCGCTTGTCCGATGTAGACAGCAATCAGCCCTATTGCGAAACTGACAATCGGATACACGGCTAAATGTAGAAAGTTGCTCTGATTCAACATTGTAACGTTCTCGTTGATAAAAGTGGAGAACGTTGTGAACCCTCCGCAGAACCCGACAATCAAAAATAATTGGAGATTACTGTCCATCATCTGATTCTTGTCCAGAATGCCGTAAAGGAAGCCAATCAGCAGGCATCCTACTATGTTGACGATGAAAGTGCCAATAGGGAATTGCGAATCCGAGCTTGCCTGAACGGCTTTGGCCACGAAATATCTTGCGACTCCGCCGGCGAAGCTGCCCGCGCCAATCCACAGAACGGTCTTAATCATAATACCTCTTGATAAATAAAAACAACTACTACTAAAATATTAATCAGGTATCATTAGCTCTCCCGAACGGGAGGCGATTGAAGGCAGATGCCATTGCCTTTTGCGAAAAAAATCTTGTGCCCAAAGCCGGGCTCGAACCGGCACGTCTTTAAAGGACATTGGATTTTGAGTCCAACGCGTCTACCAATTCCGCCATTCGGGCATAACCGACAGTTGGCAGTCCTAATCGGTTTGAGAATGCAAAAGTATTGAAATTATCATAATAATCCAATAATTTTGGTAAATTTGTCAACACGAGTCGCTGAAAGATGACAGAAAACATAGAAATAATAGAAGAAGGAAAGGTTCTGAGCAGAATCTATTCAGGTTCGGCGGTAGGAGATGTGCTGAAATATATCTCCGATTATCCGTCGGTGTTCATCGTCTATGACAGAAACGTCGGACACTTGCTCCCGGCCTTGTCCGGCAATCCCAAGCTCAAAGGTAGTTTTCCTATTAAAGCCACGGAAGACGGGAAAGTGATGGACACGGTTCTGTCAATCTGCAACTGGCTGCTTGAGAACAATGCGGACAGAAATGCCCTTCTGCTTGCTGTCGGAGGCGGTATTGTTACGGATATGGCAGGATTCTCAGCATCCATCTATAAAAGAGGTATCCGATTCGCCTACATTCCGACCACGCTTCTGTCTCAGGTTGATG
The DNA here is from genome assembly GCA_041667245.1 of Bacteroidales bacterium. GTDB lineage: Bacteria > Bacteroidota > Bacteroidia > Bacteroidales > UBA932 > Cryptobacteroides. The sequence goes on from JBAYFJ010000002.1 coordinate 20,084, forward strand.
CGGCGATAGGCGGAAAGACGGGAGTGAATTTTCATTCCTACAAGAATATGCTTGGAGTCATCCGGCAGCCGGTATTCACTTTTCTTTGTCCGCAACCTCTTTCGACCCTTCCTTTCAGAGACTTCGTCTCAGGCGAGGCTGAATTGCTTAAAACATTCATTATTAGTAATATACCCGAAAATAGCTATCAAAAATGCATTGCTCTTTTATCGGACATATTCTCAAGTCCGGACAGAGCGGAGGCAATAACCTCGCATCAGGATGAACTGCAAGACCTCATTCATCGAGCAGCCGCAATCAAAGCCGGAGTCGTAAGCCGAGACCAGTACGAGAAAGGAGAGAGGCGCAAATTGAATCTGGGCCACACTTTCGCGCACGCCATCGAAAGCATCGCCCGTTCAAGCGTGCCTGAAATAGACATCACACACGGTGAGGCAGTTGCTATGGGCATAGTCGCAGCCGCGAGATTGTCTGAGAGAATGGCCGAGGACGAAGCCGGGAGACGGCCTAAGTTAGAAACCGAAATTGCCGCCGATTTCGCGCGATGCGGACTTCCGGTGAAAATGCCGTTTCCGTTTGAGGACTTGGCGAAAGCGATGGCCAAAGACAAAAAAGCCGAAGGGGACAGAATCCATTTCGTGCTCATCAGAGCCATCGGAGACACGTGCGACCGCGAATTGACCATCGAAGAGGCAATGAGTAAACTGGTGCGCTAATTATTAACTAACATATTGACATAGAATGATTTGTGTTTCACTGCAAAATAAGAATTCTTCCCAGTTGCAAGACCTTCTTCTTGACAAATGCCCTTTCACCTTTGCGGAAATCAGACTTGACAGATGCAATCTGAATGAGAACGAAGTCGAGGATGTGATTGCCGGGAGTAACATTCCGTTGATAGCGACTTGCAGAATGACTGGAACTGACAGGCCGGAAGGATCTCTCAAGAAATCCGAGAGTCTTCTTCTCGCCGCAATTACCTCAGGAGCGACATACGTGGATCTTGAACTGGAAGCCCCCGCTTCCATCAGCAAGAGAATCAGCAGGGTAGCCCACACTTCCGATGTGGAAATGATTAGATCCTATCACGATTTTCAAGGCACCCCTGACTTTGAGACCTTGAAAGAAATAGCCCTCAAATGCAAGAGTTACGGTGCGGACATAATCAAAATAGTAACCACCGCGAACACACCTCGGGACGTGGAAACTGTCAGCAAGCTCTATGATTGTTTTCCGAAAGGAACACTGGTAGCCTTCTGTATGGGGGAGCATGGCCGTCAAAGCAGAATCGACTGCCTTCGTCTCGGAGCTCCTTTCACGTATGCGTGTCTGAATGAGAAAGAGGCCGCGGCTCCGGGGCAAATGCCTTACCAAGAGATGTTTGACAAGATATTCGGCGGGCATATTTTTCGAATAAGGTCAAAACGGATTTTTCCTTTGCCGGCTTCAAAAAGTTTTGCTCAGAGGTCTATTATCGCAGCTTCGCTTGCCAAAGGCAAATCCAACCTCTCAGGCTTGCTAATCGGTAGCGACATTGAGTCCGCTATGTCAGTCGCAATCCAGTTGGGAGCGGAAATTAAAGATGAGCCAAGAAGCCTTGAAATCAAAGGTGTGGCGGCGAGATGCGCTTCGAAAACCATCTCCGAACTATCAACAGGGGAATCAGGACTTCTAACCAGAATAATGATACCGGTACTATCTGCCATTAATAAGGTACCTGTGACTATTTTCGGGGTTAAAACGCTGCTTAACAGACCTCTGTCAGGAGCCAAGAACATAATGGCCTCTTTCGGAGTCTTGCTTAAAGACGAGGCCGAGCATCCGGGGGCGAAGCCTGAAGACTGCTATGTCCCTTTGTCTGTCAACGGTACCCTTACTCCCGGGAAGGCCGATGTTTCCGGCAAAAACGGCTCACAACTGATTTCGGGACTTCTGATGGCGTTGCCCTTGTGTAAAGAGGATTCCAAGCTTTTTGTCAGAAACCCCAAGAGCATACCTTACATCTTCATAACCTTGGATGTGATGAAGAAATTCGGGGTGAATGTCGACTGCGAGATGGAAGGGGGAGACGAGTTCCTTGAGACCCGCGACTGGGGCCTGTGTACCAAATTGACATTCAGAATCAAAGGCGGACAGTCTTATTCCGCTGCTAATCTCCGTATGGAATCTGACTGGAGCGCCGCTGCGAACATTCTTGTCGCTGGATCGGTGTTCGGTTCCGCCGGAGTGAACAATATGGATATGGGTTCGCTCCAGGCAGATCTCTCAATTCTGGACATACTGCAGGAAGCGGGAGCTCACGTGTTCGAGATGTCAGATGAAGGAGCGTTGCAGACTGACATTTATGCCTGTCAGGCGCCTTTGCGCGCATTTGAGGTCAACACTGAGAATTGCCCTGATCTGTTTCCGATTGTCTCAATCCTCGCAGCCTTCTGTGAGGGACAAAGCCGGATCGGTGGTGTGAGCAGGCTTGTCACCAAAGAAAGCAATAGGGCGGCAGCGGTCTCTGAGATGCTCAAGCAGATGAATGTAGATGCGCATATTGAGGATGACGAGTTGGTTGTCAACGGGATACCTTTGGCTCGCCGCGCGCTTGAAGGGCGTCTTCTCAAAGGCGGGAAATACAGCTCGCACTCGGATCACAGAATGGTTATGGCCTTGAAAGTTGCCGGTCTGGGCGCTGATTCTCCGATTGAGATCGACGACACCGCCTGCGTGACTAAATCTTTCCCCGGATTCGACATTCTCTTTGATGAGTTGTTGGAGAAATATTAGTAAATTAGCACAATATGAACAGTTTCGGAAGATTATTCAAGGTTTCGATTTTCGGAGAGTCCCACGGACTTCAGATAGGGGTCGTGATTGACGGCGTCCCTGCCGGAATAGCGCTTGCGCAAGATGATTTAGCAGCGGATATATGCAGAAGAAAAAGCGGCGCTCCCGGCACTACCCCTCGCATCGAAGCTGATTTTCCGCACATAGTCTCCGGTGTCTTCAACGGAATCACCACCGGTGCCCCGTTGACGATCCTCTTTGACAACGAGAACACCCATTCTTCTGACTATGAGCTGTTTGCAAAGCTGCCAAGACCCGGGCACGCGGATTATGTCGCATCAGTGAAATTCGGCGGTCACAATGATCCGCGGGGAGGCGGACATTTTTCCGGAAGGATCACGTTGCCCATCGTGGCCGCGGGGGTTGTGGCGAAAAAGATCATCGCGACAAAACTCGGCGGACAATTCTCTGTCTCCGCCGGTCTTGTGGAAATGGGAGGCGAAACCGATATGCTAAAATGGGATGAATTGCTCAAAACCACATCAAAAGAAGGCGATTCCCTCGGAGGAGTCGTGGAATGTAAGGCTGATGGGCTTCCTATCGGTCTCGGAGAACCTTTCTTCGACTCTGTGGAGTCTCTGATCTCGCACGCTGTTTTCTCGATTCCGGGAGTCAGGGGAGTGGAATTCGGAGACGGCTTCTGTGCCGCCCGTATGAAAGGCTCAGAGCATAATGATCCTATCGGCCCTCATTGTGTTCCTCTCAAGAACGGCTCCGGAGGGATAAACGGAGGACTCACAAATGGCAACCAAGTAGCCTTTCGTGTGGCTTTCAAGCCTACTTCCAGCATTAGAAAGGAACAGACCACTTTCGATTTGTCCGACGGAAAGATGGGATCTCTGACAGTCCCTGGCCGCCACGATGTCTGTTTCGCTCTGCGCACTCCTGTAATTGTCGAGGCGATGACGGCCATCGTTTTTGCCGACTTATTGAAAACCAATTAATTAATTACACTTTTATATGAAGAAAATTATCATTGCTATGTCTTTGTTATTAGCGGCAGCGGCTTACTCCAATGCTGCGACTATCTCTGAAGCGGACAAGGAAAGGGCTGCTTCTCTTGTCAAGCAGATGACGCTCGAAGAGAAAATCAGCCTTATAGGCGGGGCTGTGGATGGCTTTCACACCGCTGCCGTGGAAAGACTCGGTATTCCTTCCGTGAGAATGTGCGATGGCCCTCAGGGAGTACGCAACAACACCAACAGCACATATTACCCTTGCGGGATGTCCGCCGCTTCCTCTTGGAGCAGAGCGGCTGTCCGTGAGATGGGAGAGGGAATCGGGAGAGACGCCAAAGCGAGAGGCGTGGGTATAATGCTCGGCCCGGGAGTGAACATCTATCGCTCTGCTTTCAGCGGGAGGAATTTTGAGTATTACGGCGAGGATCCTTTCCTTGCGGGAGAGACTGCGGCCAATTACATTCAAGGCCTTCAATCCAAAGGCGTCATCTCCACTATCAAGCATTTCGCTTTGAACAATCAGGAATATGACCGCCACAACACCAGTTCAAATGCTGACGAAAGGACTATCAACGAAATTTATTTCCCGGCATTCAGGACAGCGGTTGAGAAAGGTCACGTTGGGGCTGTTATGACAAGTTACAATCCCATAAACGGAACTCACGCAGCCGAGAATCCTTGGCTGATCAAAGAGAATCTGCGCAAATGGGGATTCGACGGGATCGTGATGTCGGACTGGACTTCCACATATACCGTGCTCGGGTGCGTAAACGGGGGTCTGGACCTCGAGATGCCAAAGCCGTACGTGATGAATTACGAGACGATCAAGCCTCTTCTTGACAATGGGGTCCTCACAGTGAGCGAAATAGATGAGAAAGTTCAGCACATCCTTCAGACTTTCATCGCATTCGGCTTTCTTGATCACGAGATTAAGGATGCGTCGATTCCTGAGGACAATGATGAGTCTTGCAACAGTGCCTACAAGATTGCCCTTGAGGGTCCGGTGCTTCTGAAGAACAACGGCGCACTGCCGCTTAAGTCAGGAAAGAAGAACAAAGTAGTGCTTGTGGGTCCTTGCTCCGACATTACTCCTATGGGCGGAGGCAGCGGTACCGTTGATCCGTTTGATCATCGCAGAACCACATTGAAAATGGGACTGGAGTCTTATGCCAAGTCTTATCCTACTCGGTATTTTCCTCAGGATCAGCTTGATAGCCCTGAGGCGTTGAAAGCTGTAAAAGAGGCGAAAGCGGTTGTCGTGGCTGTGGGCTTTGACAAGAAGTTCGAATCGGAAGGCCGTGACAGAACTTTTGCTCTGCCTGAGGGCCAGCCTCAGCTGATCGAGAAGGTGGCTGCGCTCAATGGCAATGTCATTGTCGTACTTTATTCCGGCGGCGAGGCCGATCTTTCGGGATGGTCTGACAAAGTTTCGGCTATTCTTATGGCTTGGTATCCAGGTCAGGCGGGAGGTCAGGCAGTCGCTGATCTGCTTTCAGGCAAGGCTTCTCCTTCAGGCAAGCTGGCTTTTACTATGTGGGGTTCCGTGGACAACAATCCTGCTTCGAAGTACTATCATCCGGGCAAATCAGCGGTTAATGAGAAGAGATTCACGGCTTATTCGTTCACTGAGTATAAAGAAGGAATATTCCTTGGTTACAGGGGAGTGGAACATTTCGGGTTGAAGCCGCTCTATCCGTTCGGCTATGGCCTTTCGTACACTTCTTTCGAGTACTCTGGGCTTAAGGTCGCTCCTGCGGCCGGAGGTTATGACATTTCGTTCACGATTTCCAACACAGGCAAAGTGGATGCCGAGGAGGTGGCCGAGGTCTATGTGGCTCCGGTCAATCCGACTGTACTGCGTCCTGCGAAGGAGTTAAAGGGATATGAGAAGGTGCGTGTCGCGAAGGGGAAGGATGTGTCGGTGACCGTTCATCTGCCTTACAGTTCGTTCTCTCATTATGATGTGGCTTCTCACGACTGGGTCGTTGACCCCGGCGAGTATCATATTCAGGTAGGCGCCTCCTCAGCGGACATCCGCCTTCAGACCAAAGTCACCCGGTAAGGTCGGGCAGGCTGAATATTTCTTCCTTTTGTGTATATTTGCAGGCTGACAGCGAAAAATGCTCCGGCAAAGGTAAACGATTATGGACAGTAAGGAAGAGAAACAAATACTGGAAGGTATTACCAGAAGTGAGTACAAAGAAGGCTTCGTGACGGATGTCGAGCAAGAATATGTGCCCAAAGGACTGAACGAAGACATTGTAAAGACCATTTCGGCTCTGAAAGAAGAGCCGGAATGGCTTCTTGATTTCAGGCTGGACGCATTCCGGAAATGGAAGAAAATGACAATGCCCCGATGGGGACAGCTCGACTTGCCTGAAATTGATTTCCAGAACATAATATATTACGCTGCTCCGAAAAAAGACGCGGACAGGCCCAAAGAAATAGATCCGAAACTCGAGGAAACCTTCGAAAAGCTCGGAATCCCCATCAGGGAGCGCGAGGCCCTTGCCGGAGTGGTCGCCGTGGATGCGGTCTTCGACTCGGTCTCTGTCAAGACCACTTTCCGCAAGACATTGGCCGACAAAGGAATCATCTTCTCGTCATTCTCGGAAGCCGTAAAGGATCACCCCGAACTCGTGAGAAAATATCTCTCAAGCGTGGTTCCTTCGGGAGACAACTTCTTCGCGGCCCTCAACTCCGCCGTGTTCAGCGACGGCTCATTCTGCTACATTCCCAAAGGCGTGAAGTGCCCTATGGCACTTTCAAGCTATTTCAGAATCAACGCCAGCGGCACAGGACAATTCGAACGCACCCTGATTGTGGCCGATGAGGGCTCCAGCCTTGACTATATGGAAGGATGCACCGCCCCAATGAGAGACGAAAACCAACTTCACGCAGCAGTCGTGGAGATAGTGGTGGAGAAAGATGCCGACGTCAGATATTCCACAGTTCAGAACTGGTACCCCGGTGATGCTGACGGCAAAGGCGGCATACTCAATCTCGTGACAAAGAGAGGGATATGCAAAGGCTCGGGCAGCCATCTGTCATGGACCCAGGTGGAGACAGGCTCGGCCATAACTTGGAAATACCCGAGTACCATCCTTAAAGGTGACGACTCCTCATCCGAATTCTACTCCGTGGCGGTCACCAACAACTGTCAACAGGCCGACACCGGCACCAAGATGATCCACATCGGTAGAAATACCCGAAGCAGAATCATCAGCAAAGGAATATCGGCAGGCCGCAGCCAAAACAGTTACCGAGGACTTGTCAGAATCAATCCCAAGGCGTACAATGCGAGAAACTATTCTCAATGCGACAGCCTTCTGATCGGCTCAAAATGCGGGGCCCACACATTCCCGCACATACAGAACCTCAACAAAACGGCCACGCTTGAACACGAGGCCACCACTTCCAAGATCAGCGACGACCAGCTCTTCTACTGCAATCAGAGAGGGATAGATCCCGAAGACGCTGTCGGCCTGATAGTCAACGGCTATGCCAGGGAAGTGCTTTCCCGCCTGCCTATGGAATTCGCGGTGGAGGCACACAAATTGCTCCAAGTCTCGCTTGAGGGCTCAATCGGTTAGAACATAAATGATTATGAACATTTTCAGTATAGATTTCACACTTTTCTCATTAGGCGGCACAGGTGTCAGCCTTCTCGAATTCATTTCCGTGATCGCCGGCCTGACTTGCGTAGTGATGGCGGGAAGAAACAACAAGTACAATTTCTGGGTAGGCTACCTTTACAACATCCTGCTCTTTCTGCTTTTCTACCAGCAACATCTTTACTCTGCGATGCTTTTGCAGCCTATCGCGTTCGCCATCAACGGATTCGGACATTGGAGGTGGACGCATCCGAGAGAGAACGAGAAGAGTTCGGAGGACAGCAATGCCCTGAAAGTGTCGAGACTCACGTCAAGACAATGGCTATTCGGAATCGGATTGATCGCGGTCTTCGGGCTTGCGTGGGGCTTCGTCCTCAGCAAATTGGGCTCGGACTGGTTCCAGGGGATATTCGCTCAGGACCCGACCCCGTACCTGGACTCTTACGTGTTGATGCTCACCTTGTTCGCACAATTCCTCTCAGCTCAGAAAAAGTGGGACTGCTGGATTGTGTGGCTTGTGGTCAATGTCGCCAACATCACGTTGTACATCAGTGCGGGTTTAGTGTTTATGCCTATTGTAAGCGCTTTGTATCTGGTGAACGGGATCTGGTCGCTGATCACATGGTACAGGTTATATAAAAAGGAGAATTAAAGTATGGATAAGGATATTCTATTGCAGATTAACGACTTGCACGCATCCGCCGGAGACAGGGAGATTCTGAAGGGCATCAATCTGACCATCCGCCGCGGAGAGATTCATGCGGTTATGGGGCCGAACGGAGCGGGTAAAAGCACGCTTTCGTCTGTACTGACCGGCAAACCTGATTATGTCGTTACTTCAGGATCGGTGGTTTATGACGGGAAAGACCTTCTGGCGATGAAACCGGAAGAAAGATCATGGGCAGGGCTGTTTATGTCGTTCCAGTATCCGGTTGAGATTCCCGGTGTCACGATTACGAGTTTTATGAAGACAGCGATCAACGCCAGGCGGAAGGCAAATGGTGAGGAGCCGATCAAAGCAGCTGACTTTCTTAAGCTTATGCGAGACAAGATGGCTTTCGTCAAGATGAAGTCTGAATTTGCCAAAAGAGAAGTGAATGTGGGATTCTCAGGAGGTGAGAAGAAGCGCAACGAGATTTTCCAGATGGCGATGCTTGACCCTTCTCTGTCGATTCTCGACGAGACGGACAGTGGGCTTGACGTGGATGCGCTCAAGATTGTGGCTGACGGCGTCAATTCTCTCCGCACTCCGGAAAAATCCGCGATCATAATAACGCACTATCAGAAGTTGCTGGAGTACATTGTCCCGGACTTCGTCCACGTGCTTAAGGACGGGCGCATTGTCAAGACGGCAGGAAAAGAACTTGTGGGTCAGATTGAGGCGTCCGGTTTCGATAATTTTTAGGAGGAAGTATGGAAGGAAATCTCAGCGCCATACACGATCGCAAGCCGGTAATCGGTCACGGCAAATACGTAGACATTCCTGTTGTCAAGGATGCCAAGACGCTTGTTGTACGTTCCGGAGAGAAGATGAGCAGGATTGTCGTGCTCGACGGGCCTTCGATGCCTTTTGATCGCATTATTGTGGAAGAGAACGCAAGCGCGGAGTTGTGTCTTGTAGTAAGACCGGGCGTAAGCGCGGATCTGCCTGTAACTGTGGATATGGTCGGGGAGGGATCGAGCGTCTATCTTTCGGGGATATATATTTGCGGCGGTGACGAAAGGGTGTCTCTCAGAACGGACATCATCCACAGAGCAGCGCACTGCTCTTCGGATCAGTTGTTCAACGGAATAGTCTCCGGAAGAGCCGGAGTGGAGTTTTTCGGCAAGATAATTGTCGCTCCCGAAGCACAGAAAATCGAGGCCTATCAGGTCAATCACAACATTATGCTCTCAGATGACGCAAGAATAGACGCCAAACCTCAGCTTGAGATATATGCGGACGACGTGAAATGCTCTCACGGAGCCACTATAGGCAGACTTGACGAGAGTTCTCAATTCTATATGCGGTCTCGTGGCATTCCGCTTGACGAAGCCAGGGTTCTCCAGATGATTTCTTTCATATCCCCGGTGCTCTCCCGTGTTCGGAATCCGCTTGAGAGAGAGTCTCTGGCTGCGAGACTGGAAGCTGACATAAGGTCTTTACTGTAAGGTATGATCACTAATCCCAATGTCAAGGTCAATCTCGGTCTGAATGTTCTCGGTGAGCGTCCGGACGGGTATCACGACATAGAGACCTTGTTCTACCCTTATTTTGACATAAAGGATGTGCTGGAGATTACTTCCGGAGAAGACTTCAGCCACACTTCCGCAAGTCTTTTCGCAAGATATTCCGCTGATGAAGGCACTTTGGCTCAGGCTATTACGGATGACGGCAAACTTATGATCACAATAGCGAGGGAAGAAGGCGTGGATTGGGATCCTCTGACGGATTTGTGCGCCAATGCTTACCGGTTGTTGTCCGATGATTTCAATCTTCCCGTCATCAGGATTTTTCTGGAAAAGCTCGCTCCTGTCGGAGCGGGGCTTGGAGGCGGCTCTGCTGACGCCGCTTTTACTCTTAAAATGCTAAATGAGATGTGCGCCTTGGGATTGTCTGAAAAGAGGTTGTGCGATTATGCCTCAAGACTTGGCAGCGATTGCTCGTTCTTCATTTACGACAAGCCGATGCTCGGCATCGGGAGAGGGGAAATCCTGACATCCTATCCGCTGGATCTGCCGTCAAAAGGATATGATCTGAAAGTTATTGTCCCTGAGGGGATCGCGGTCTCAACGGCTGAGGCTTACAAAGGGCTATCCCCACAGCCTCCGACTTCCGCTCTGAGCGATGTGCTCGCAATGCCCGTGGATGAGTGGAAACAATCTCTTAAAAACGACTTTGAGCCTACGGTGTTCGCTAAGCATCCTGAGCTTTCTGCCATAAAACAGTCTCTTTACGATTCCGGAGCGGCTTATGCCTCAATGTCAGGCAGCGGTTCCGCTCTTTTCGCCATTTACAAAGCATAAAAGTTATGAAATCATCAAGACCAACCATTATCGATTTCGTCGAGAATTATGTGGATCAATTCTCCTCCAATCCCTTTTTGTGGGAAAAGACTGACGGACAGTGGAATTCTGTCTCTTACTCCCGGACCAGGCAGGAGGCCTACCGTATAGGTGCCGGTCTGATGGTTCTCGGAGTGGAAAAAGGGGACAAAGTAGCCCTGCTTTCCGAGGGAAGGAATATGTGGGTTCTGGGCGAATTGGGTATCCTCTACGCAGGAGCCGTCAATGTACCTCTCTCAATCAAACTTGAAGAGAGCAACGACTTGCTGTTCAGGCTCAAACACTCTGAGTCCAAGTACATTATGGTGTCCGAACTGCAACTTCCCAAGATTAGAAAGATTGTTGCTGAGCTGCCTTTGGTGAAGAAAGTCATAGTGTTCGACCCGCAGCCTGATTTTAGAGCGAACGAGATTCCAATTTCCGAGATATGCTCAATGGGTGACGAGTTCCTTAAAACTTCGTTCCATGAATTTGAGAAACGGTTCAAGTCAGTTGGTCCCGATGACTATGCCAACATTAGTTACACTTCCGGCACCACGGCTGACCCGAAAGGCATATTGCTTACTCACCGCAACTACACGGCTAACGTGGAGCAGGCCCATTCTGTGATAGGTCTGGAGCCTAAGGACCGAATGCTCATCATTCTGCCGCTCGACCATTGTTTCGCTCACGTGGCCGGTTTCTACACAATGATGTCCTATGGCGCATCCATCGGCACAGTCCCTTCGGGCAAGACTCCTGTCGCCACTTTGAAGAACATCCCCATCAGCATCAATGAGTTCAGGCCTGAGGTTATGCTCTCGGTCCCGGCTCTCGCAAAGAGTTTCAAGAAAAGCATTGAAGGCGGAGTCAAGGCAAAAGGGCCGACAGTGCAGAGACTGTATGATTTCGCATTGAATATGGCCATAAGCTACAACAAGGAAGGCTTCAACAAAGGCGGTCTCAAACAGTGCTGGAAGAAACCTTTGATCTCGCTTTTCGACAAAATCATTTTCAAAAGCGTAAGGCAGGGCCTCGGCGGGAATATGAAGTTCTTTGTCGGCGGCGGTGCGTTGCTGGACATTGATTTGCAGAAATATTACTATGCCATCGGCATCCCGATGCTTCAGGGTTACGGCCTTTCCGAGGCGACGCCAATAATCTCGGCCAATTCTCCATCAAGGCACATTCTCGGCTCTTCCGGTTGCGTGGTCAAGCCGATGGACATCAAGATCTGTGATGCTGACGGCCGCTCTCTCGGTTTCGGCGAGAAAGGAGAGATCGTGATTCGCGGCGAGAATGTGATGGCTGGCTACTGGAAGAACCCGAAGGCAACCCAAGAGACCGTGATCGACGGCTGGCTGCACACTGGTGATATGGGCTATATGGCTGACGCTCAGTTTCTTTACGTGGTCGGCAGATTCAAGTCTCTGCTCATCGGAGCGGACGGTGAGAAGTACAGTCCCGAAGGAATTGAGGAATCAATGGTTGAGAATTCCAAATTTATCGACAGCATCCTGATGCACAACAATCAGGACCCTTACACTATCGCTCTTCTCGTTCCCAACAAGGACAATCTGAAGGCCTATCTGAAAGAGACATCTCCTGAGACAGACCCTGCTTCATTGGAGGGTAAGACGTTGATGCTCAACAAGCTGTCTGACGAGTTGGGCGAGTACCGCAAAGGCGGAAGCCATTATGGTGCGTTCCCTGAGAGATGGCTTCCTGCGGCTATTTGCGTGCTGCCGGAGCCTTTTACAGAGCAGAACCGTATGGTCAACAGTACAATGAAGATTGTGCGCGGCAATGTGGAGAAGGCTTATGCGGATCGCATTGAGTTTGCTTACACTCCGGAAGGCAAGAATGTCGCCAATGACCTCAACCTGTCATCGATGTAGACTCATCACATAGTGCGGAGCCAAAGCTCCGGATTCTGAGGATTCTTGTCCTGCCAGATCTGGAAATGGAGTTGTGTCTCTCCGTTGATCGTGTCCACGGTCCCGAGAACCTGTCCTGTCTTCACTTTGTCTCCGGCCTTGACGTTCACATTCTCCAGTTTGCAGTAGAAAGAGAAGTACTTTCCGTGCTGGACGAGTACGCATTTGTTGTACCCCGGCACCACCACAATCTGGCTTACGACCCCGTCGAACACGGCTTTTATGACAGAATTTTTGTTCAAAGCTATAGTGACCCCGTTGTTGAACGGCATTTTTACGCGGGTGAACACCGGATGAAAGTGCTGTCCGAAGTGATCCACCACCGGACCGATGGCCGGCCACGGCAGTTTCCCTTTGTTGGAGGCGAATTCTCCTGATAGTTTGTAGTCGAGTGGCTCGCTCTTCTTCGATGAGCCGGCGCCTCTAATGATTCGCTGAATCTCTCTGTTGAGGGCGTCAACCTGCTGTTGTTTGGCGGAAAGCTGTCTTTGGAAAAGGGAACGGTTCCGTTTCAGGCTGCCTGCCATCTGTCTCGACTCTTGTTGTTCCGCCTCAAGCATCCCGAGTTCCGCAAGTCTGGATTTGCGAAGAGATTCGGCTTTCTTCTTAAGCACTGTGAGCTTTTCGGTCTCTGCCGCGAGTTCAGCTTGCGTCTCTTTGATTTTTTTCGCCTGTTCGTTCATCATCTGCGAGAAATCTCTCAGATAGCTGATTCGTCTGATGGCCTGTCCGAGATTGTCGCTTGCGAGCATATACATATACCAGATCTTGGCGTCTCTGTTCTTGTAGGCGTTTTTTACCAATCTTGAATAGTACACAGAAAGCGTGTCCAGACGGTTCTGAATTGCTTTTACCTCTCCCTGTTTTTTTCGTATCTGCGAGTCGTAGCCTGCAATTTCCTTTTCCCCTTCGGCAATCAGCGCCTGTCTGCTGGATATCTTCTTCTGAATCAGAGACAGATTGGACAGAACGCTGTTGCTCTTGGCCGAATTTTCTTTGATCTGATTGTCCAGAATTGCTATCTCGTTTTCCAGCCTTGCCTTTTCCGACTCCTGTTTTTTGGTGTTCTGTGCAAAAGACGTCGTCGCGCAAGCCAGAAACAGGACGATGGCTCCGGGCAAAAGTGAGAAACGTATTTTTACGATAGGAGAGGCCATAGTGTTTATTTGATTTTTTTCAGCCTTCTCGAGACTCTCTCGTCAAGGTCTGTTATCTTTCCGTTGTTCTTTGCCTTGGCCTGATTCCAGTAGACCTTGGCAAGATCATATTCACCCAAGGCGTACAGCACTTCAGCATAGTGGTCCATAATCACAACGCTTTCTTTGCCTCCGTAAAGCATCGCATGCTTGAACACAGGCTTCGCCTCAGCGTCATTTCCCATCAAATGGAGAATCCATCCGTAAGTGTCCAGGTAGGTCGGATTGTCAGGTTCCAGATCCGCAGTCTTCTTGGACATCTTCAGCGCAGTTTTGAGATTGCGACCCTCCTCGCTCAGATAGTAGGCGTAGTTGTTGAGCACCGGAGCATAGTTCGGATTGATCTTAAGGGCAGTTTCATAAGCCTTGTAGGCCTTTTTCGTCTCTCCGATTTCGTGATAGACATCTCCCATCGTAGAGAATGCCGGCAGAGTTCTGGAAGTGTCGGTCCGGGCGATCGTGATGATCTTTTCGCAATTCGAGATTATGCTTTTGTAGTCTTTGAGATTGTAGCAAGCGATGGTCTTCAGCTCCAGAAAACCTGTTTCATTCGGAAACTCGGCCGATGCTTTGTCACACTCCTTCACGGCTTCCTGCCATTTGCCCGAGTAGACCAGCATCTGAACGTAAGTTGCCGCAGCCGAACCGCTTGTCGGATTCTTCTCGACAGCGGTCTTCAGATAGTCCTCCGCTTTGTCCTGACGCTCTGTCGAATAGTAGTAGAGGCCAGCCATCTGAAGTGCGGAGCTGTCTGTGGGAGCGGTACTTACGCATTGCTCAACCACAGAGTCTATGTCGGAACGGAAGGTCTTGAGGAACGAGTTCGGGCTTCTCTGAAGCAAGGCGGAAAGGTACTGGCATTTGGGCACAATGGCAATGTCCTCGTTACCGACGAATGTGCGCAATGTGGAGAAAAACGACTCGTAATTTCTTTGGGTTCTGAAGACTTCCGCCTTTCCCAAAAGGGCAGGGGCGTAATCCTGAGCCAGTGAGAGCGCCTCATCGTAGTAGCGCAGGGCGGCGGTGTCCTTGTACTCCGACATCTCGCAATCCCCGAGTCTTGCCAATATGGAAGGGGAGGAATAGTCTTTGTTGTAGTCTTTCAGCGCGTTCACGGCTTCTGTCGGCTTCTGCTGAGCCATATAGATTTGATAGCGGGTCGTTGCCGCGGCCTCGCTTTTTCCGAAGATCACGTCAATGCAGTCAAGTGTGGAGAGCGCGTTGTCGTACTGTCCCTGTTGAAGATAGAGGTCGCACAAGCTGTAGTAAATCTCATTTTTCTTGGGATAGTCTTTCAGAAGATTCTCGTAAGTGTTTTGTGCGAGTTCTTCGTTCTTGGTGGCTGCATACACGGTGGCGAGACGCTGCTTGTACCAGAAATTGCCCGGATCGAGTTCCGAGGCTTTCTTGAAATTGGCTATGGCCGACTCAATGTCCCCCAAATCCGCGTTGCAGAGTCCGAGATAGTAAAAAGCCGCGTCATTGCCCCGGGCCGCCGAGGTGATGCTCCGTAGGACGTTCCTGGCATCTATGGTGTTGCCGTTCTCATAGAGAAGCACGGCATCGGCGATCTTGTTCTCAATGTTTTTCTGTGCTGTGGACTGTCCATTCACAATGGAAGTGGCGATGGTCATGCACGCTATGGTTATCGTTAAAAACTTTTTCATTGTTGTCTTCTTTTCGGTATCGGACTACGATATTATACAAAAATAGTACAAATTCATCTTTTTTAGCGAAATTTGTGAAGTTTAAGGGGATATTATTGCCAAATGCAACATTCTGAGCCAAAAAAGCATCTTACTATACAGAGCGATCTGATTAATTCCTGTGTATGCGGGGACAGACGCGCTCAGCGGAAGCTGTTTGAAGCTTTGTCCCCGAAAATGTTCTCATTGTGTCTCCGCTATATGGGTAACAGAGAGCTTGCGGAAGATGTTCTGCAGGACGGTTTCGTGACTTTGTTCACGAAGCTCTCGGATTACGGAGGAACCGGTTCTTTCGAAGGGTGGGCGAGGAAAATTTTCATCACTACTGCGCTTATGGCTCTACGCAAAAATGACGTGTTGAAGATCAGTGATGACATTGACACGGCCTGGGAGGTGAGCAGCCAGGAGGCGGGGCCTGTCCGGCAGATCGGTTACAAGGAGCTACTTTTGCTGATTGCTGAATTGCCGCCGGGGTACAGGATAGTGTTCAATATGTTTGCGGTCGAGGGGTACACTCACAAGGAGATCGCACAAATTTTGGGAGTGACGGAGGCGACATCGAGATCCCGGTTTCACAGAGCGCGAAAGATGTTGCAGGAAAAGATAAAGGAAATGGATGATGCAGGATAAAGAGTTCGACAAATATATAAAGTCA
Source organism: Bacteroidales bacterium (assembly GCA_041667245.1). Lineage (GTDB taxonomy): Bacteria > Bacteroidota > Bacteroidia > Bacteroidales > UBA932 > Cryptobacteroides. The sequence continues at coordinate 36,010 of JBAYFJ010000002.1, forward strand.
GTTTTGCAGGACGCGGAGGAAGAGGTGCCCGATGGCATCTGGAAAGCTGTTTCCGACAAACTTGACGAGCTTGCTCCCGTGGCGAAGCCTAAAGTGGTCACCTTCAGGCGAGTGGCTTTGGCGGCTGCTCTGATTGCGGCGGCAGTTTGCTCATTGTTCCTGCTTATGCCTTTTGTCTCAAATGACAAACAGATTGGCTCAAAGCAGCCTTTGATAACGGTCCGGGGCACTGCTTCATCTGAAAAGACTGATGAGGGACTTTTAGACGAGCGTATTGCCCAGGCTGTGGAGCCGGTGGGAGCCGCTGATGACGTTTCGAGTAAAAAGACCGGTCATGAGGAGGCCTACCCTGTAAAGGTGATTATTGCCGAGGAAGTGACAGAAAAAAAAGCAACCATTACTAAAAAAACAACAATACCTGGAGAAACTATTTCAGACAAGACAGCCGTTTCGGAAAAGGACTCTTCTGAGGAACAGTCTTTTTCCGGGGAGGCGTCTGTCGAAAAAAAACAATCGGGGGATGGCTACAATCCGGATCCTTTCGCATTGATGGAGGCTCAGGACAGGCTGGAAGAAGAAGCCGGATCTTTAAGATCATCCTTGTTTTTTACCGGGGATCTGGAAAGAAACGCATCCCAGATGAGCGCCTCTTCGCGCGGCCCTCTCAAGGTGAACGGTAACAGAGCTCCGTCTAAGACCACTCTCAAGGAGATCAGCGAGTCTTCTTACGGAATTCCGTTCTCTGTCGGTGTCGGTGTCAGAATAGGTTTGTCCAGAAGATTGTCAGTTGGCGCCGGGCTGGATTATTCTTATTTGACCAGAAAGTTCACAGGTACTTACATTGAAGTTAACAAAGACGGGGACATAGTAAGAACTGTGTCCGCGGACGTAAGTAATCGTCAGCATTATTTCGGGATTCCTGTCAATGTCTATTACAAAGTGTTCGACGGTGCCTTTGCGAATGCTTACGTCTTTGGAGGCGGAACCATAGAGAAATGCCTTTCCAACAACAATCACATCAACTGTGAGCCTAAGAGCATCAATTTCAAAAAGTCGGTGTCAGGATTTCAGGTCTCCACGGCCGTGGGGCTCGGGATCCAGCTCAATGTTACCAAACGTATCGGTGTGTTCATCGATCCGAGCGTCAGGTATTATTTTGACTGCGATCAGCCGAAAAGCATCAGGACACAGCAACAGTTTATGGTCGGTTTGGAAGCCGGCTGCCGTCTGGATTTGTAAAACCTTAAACCTTACATAAATGAGACATTCAATCATTATCAAGGATCTGAATGACCTGGACAGAGCTGCCGAGGATTTCCTGAAAGAAATCGGTGACCGCAGGATAATCGCTTTCTATGCTCCGATGGGGGCGGGAAAGACGACTTTCACCACGGCGATCTGTCATCGTCTGGGAGTCAAGGAAGACGCAGTGTCCTCTCCCACATTCGCCATCATCAACGAGTACAAGACAAAGTCAGGGGAGCCTATGTACCATTTCGACTTCTACCGCATCAACAAAGAGTCCGAGGCTCTGGATATCGGTTTTTATGACTACATAGACAGCGGCAGCCTCTGCATTATGGAATGGCCGGAGAACATTGAGAAGCTGCTTCCTGAAGAGACTTTGCGGGTTTTCATAAGAGTGAACCCTGATGAATCACGAACCGTTTCTTGGGAGGACGACTGAAACCCCGGTAACGAATCCGTTTTTTATCTCTGAGATTTCTTTTCCGATTCCGTTGAACCAAAGCACCGGACTCTTCCCTATTTCGGAAGGAGTGAGAGCGAGAAACAGTCTACCCCCGCTGTAGGCGGCGCAGTTTCTTGTCATCAGTGCGTAATCGCCCTCAATGCTGAAAGACTTGTCGCCGCAAGAGGCTTTCCTGACCTTGCCGTCCGCGTTCTTTTCCATTGCGCACACGGTTCCGTTTGCGATTAGTATCTCCGTCTTGCCCGGGAACGTCTTTTCTCCTTCGTCCTCACGCCACACACTCGTGTAATAATGTCTGCTATTTTTGGACACAAGGTCGCTAACCACGTAAATCACCGTGCCGTCAGCAACAATTCTCGCATTGCTTGCCGATGCCACGCTGTTGGGAACGATGTCTTTGTAGTCTTTCCCGCATACCAGGGCCAGCGTGGAAAAGTCCGAGTACCTGTTGAGCAAGAAGTACAATTCGTCTTTGATGACCTGAATGTCATATAATCCCACGCTTTTCATCGGAAACTCGATTTCAGTCTCATTCGCATCTTCGACCGTGTAATAGTGCCGAATTGTCCTTCCGGCGCTTCTGAACACAGTGTAGTAGGTAAAATACAGATGCCCGTTCTCTTCATAAAGGGCTCCTGTCGGGCGCGAGATGCCGTACATCCCTCCGTACACTATCCCGGTGTCTTTTTTCATAATGACCTGTCCGTCTTTTCTGTAAGAAAAGCCGTTCCCGTCTCTGTCGCTTCCGAGAGTGTACACTCCGTCCGGCCTTACCATTAAACCGGAGATCATTTCTCTGCCCCGGTAAGAGAACAGCGTTCTGCCGTCTTTGCCGATCAGAGTGACACTGTCGGAGGAAAACTCCGTGTAGAGATGCCCGTCCACAATTCTGTGCATATCTGGATCGGAACTGACCTGCCTGTCGAGTCTTGCAGGCAAATCCACAATCCTCTTCCCGTTTCGCAGCAGCACGAGCCGACAGTCAATCTCTCCGTGCAACGTGTCTCTTTTCCAGTCGTATCCGTCAGGGAACGCAACGCCTGACACGTAGATTGTGGTGTCGTTGCTTTCTTCTTTCTCGTTCTCTCCTCGCCCTCCGGCAGTCTGCCACCTGTTCTTGCCGAAACTGTTGTCAGTCTTGTCACAAGCTCCTGAAAGCCACAGAATGCTTGCGAGAGTTGCTGAAATCAGCATTATTCTTTCTTTGTTTTTCATACCCCTCATTATTCTATCATCGTTTTGTCTAAGAAACGGAAACCTGCCGCTTCTGAAATGTTTGCCGGGGAGAGAGTCTCCCGACCTTGAAGATCGGCTATCGTCCTTGCAAGCCTCACAATTCTGAAGAAAGCCCTCGCCGACAGCCCTTTGCCCTCCACTATCTTGGTTATAAGTACTTTGCACTCTTTCGACAGAGGACAGTATTGTCTTATCAACTTGTTGCTCATCTCGGAATTGGAGAAGATGCCCTCGCCTGCGAAACGCTCCGTCTGAATGTTTCTTGCTCTGATCACTCTTTCCCTGATCTCGGAACTGGTTTCATTGCTGAGTTTCGAGACAAGCCGTTCGGGATCAACCGGATGAAGCCACAAGTGAATGTCAATTCTGTCCATAACAGGTCCCGACAGTTTAGAGATGTAGGACGCTCTTTGGCCGGGGGTGCACGAGCACCTGTCCGATTCGCCGTAATAGCCGCATGGACAGGGGTTTGCGGCGGCAACCAGCATAAATGAAGCGGGGTACTCTATTTTGGACCGCAGTCTTGAAATTGTGACTTTTCTGTCTTCCAAAGGGCCCCTCAACGCCTCCGCGGATGCCTTTTTCAGTTCGCAGAACTCATCCAGAAACAGAATCCCGTTCTGTGCCAGAGACACTTCCCCCGGCAGAATGTTGTCTCCGGACCCTCCTCCCACCAGTGCTGCTATCGAGGCGCTGTAATGAGGCGCTCTGAACGGTCTTTTTGACAGCAGGCCGTATCTCATCAACCCTTTTCCCGCCACAGAATAGATTTTGCTGGTTATAATGCTCTCCTCTTTAGTCATTGGAGGCAGGATCCCGGCAAGCGCCTTTGCCAGAGAACTTTTCCCGGATCCCGGCGGCCCTATCATGATCACGTTGTGGCCTCCTGCGGCGGCAATCTCAAGGCCCCTTTTCGCCCCGTCCTGACCGATTATTTCCGAAAAATCCATATAGACCTCAGGCTTGGGGCCGCCGGTCATGCAAGCGGAAGTCTCTTTGTTCCATATCAGAAATCTTTCTTTTTCAAGCCCGTTACCCAATATTTCAAGCGCGTCTGTGAGAGAGTCCACTGCGAATATGTCCGTTTCCGCGAAATCAGTCACCTCACGGGCTGATTCCGTCGGGAATATGCAGCCCTTCAGTCCGAGCGAGATCGCAAGTTCGGTATAAGGAAGGGCACCTGCAATGCTTTTCACGGACCCGTCCAGACCCAATTCCCCCATAATCAGGTACTTGTCCACATCCGGAAGAGCGATTTGCCCTGAGGCGGCGAGTATCCCTATGGCTATGGGCAGATCGTAGCCGCTTCCTCTTTTGTGTAAGTCGGCAGGCGCAAGATTGATGACTATCTTTTTCCCCGGAATCCTGAAGCCGAGGCTCTGCAAGGCTGTCACGGTTCTGAGAAGACTCTCTTTCACCGCGATGTCGGCAAGACCGACAAGGTGGATCCCGATGCCTGAGCAGATGTTCACCTCAATGGTGACAGGAACCGCATCAATGCCGATGCACTTGGCCCCGATTATTTTCACGATCATATATCTGAGTGTTTTGGTCGAGACAAAGATTGTCATTAACCCTCAGAGTGTCTTTAAGAAACGTAAAAAGATTTATAAGAAACAGAAAAACTTTTCCGCTTCTTATAAATCCGAGACATAAATATTATTTTAAGAGTACTGTGTTACTTATCCTACGACCCACACGAGAACGTGCCTGTCGAATGTCATATACTGAAGCTCGAATTCTTCCTCGAATCCGTCTTTGTGGATGAATGTCGCGTCAAGCTCGCCTTCCCCTTTAGGTCGGAATTTCTCCACTTCGATCTGCTCTGCATAATCAACGTTGTACATAGACAGTCTCTTGAAGATGGCTTCCTTCGCGCACCAGTAAATCGCGAGCTGCTCGTTTTTCTTGTCATCATCGTCAAGATCCTCGATTTCGTCTTCCGACAGGGCTTTGAGTTCCACCGCCTTGAAATCGCGGTCAAGAGACTCTATGTCTATTCCGACGTCTTCCGTTTCGTGAAGAATCACGGCCACGAAGTCGCAGGTGTGAGTTATGCTTATGTTGGTGGCACTGTTCTCAATGTACGGCTTGCCGTTGTCGTGATGGCTCAAATACACTTTCTCATCAAACAGCTGATTGAGTAAAGCTCTTACCGCCAGTCTCTGCTTGCGCAGCGATTCGCTTCCGATTAATGAGATTTCCTCCATTTCGTCCATAGGAGTGGAACTGAGTTTCTTCAATTCTTCCTCGGATTCCGTAATTTGCCAGACCCCGATTTCCGCTTTGTTTTCAAGGATTTTCCTTAAATAAAGTGCCATATAGTTTTCTATTCTTTTTTAACGCCTTTCAGTCCCGATCCTCTTCTTCCGACAATGACAACGCATTTACCTCCCGACAGGTTTGGTCCCGCGGGATTCGTTGATCGAATGTTACAATGCCGACAGCGGATCGTCAGATTTCGGATCCGTCTTACAATTAGAATCAGATGTTACAGAACTGGGAGGCTCCATATAAATGTTTTATTTTGCTGCAAATATAACTATTTTTTGAAATGTAAAAAAATATACCGATAGCCTTTTCCGTTGAGCCGTGCGTGAATCGCAAGAAATGAAACTAAATGGCTTACGAAATGACATTATATAAATTAAATTAGTATCTTTGCGGACAATATAAAAGAAAAATTGCAGATAACTTTTAAATATCTTTTATTATGAAATTTTTGACAGATGAGAAGTTGACCATTGTCGGTGCTGCCGGTATGATCGGCTCAAACATGGCCCAGACAGCTTTGCTTCTTAGACTTACACCTAATCTTTGCTTGTACGATGTGTATGAGCCGGGTCTTAAGGGTGTCGTGGCTGAGATCAAGCATTGCGCTTTCGAAGGTGTTAACGTCACTTACACCACTGATCCCGCGGTTGCGTTCAAAGATGCAAAATACATCATTTCTTCAGGCGGAGCTCCTCGCAAAGAGGGTATGACCCGTGAGGATCTGCTGAAGGGCAATTGCCAGATAGCTGAGGATTTCGGAAAGAACGTTAAGCAGTATTGCCCTGACGTTAAGCACGTTGTCGTTATTTTCAACCCTGCTGACCTTACCGGTCTCGTAGTCCTTCTTCATTCAGGACTGAAACCTTCTCAGGTCACGACTCTCGCGGCATTGGACTCAACACGTCTACAGACAGCTCTTTCAGAAGAGTTCGGAGTACAGCAGAGCAAAGTCACCGGTTGCCACACTTACGGCGGCCACGGTGAGCAGATGGCTGTCTTCGCTTCCAAAGTCAAGATCGACGGAAAGCCTCTTTCCGAGACCGGACTTTCAGCTGAAAGATTCGCGGAAATCAAACAGAATGTCATTCAGGGTGGTTCGGCCATCATTAAATTGCGCGGTCGCTCTTCATTCCAGAGTCCTGCCGTCAATGCTGTCGAGATGATCGCGGCTGCAATGGGCGGTGACGAATTCACATGGCCTGCCGGCACTTATGTCAACGAGGGCAAGTTCCACAATGTTATGATGGCGATGCCTACTGTCATTGACAAGACCGGTGTTCATTTCGGAAAGATTGAAGGCGCTGCCGAGGAAATGGCCGCACTTGACAAGTCTTACGAGCATCTCTGCGCAATGCGTGACGAGATTGTTGATCTCGGAATCATTCCGGCTGTTAAGGATTGGAAGAAAGCTAATCCGAACCTGTAGTACGCTCAAAAAGATAGCAAAGTGGCCTCTCGGTTTCCGAGGGGCTATTTTTTTAAGGTGGGGGTACAAATAAAAAGTCGGCTTAATTAAATAAGTCAACTTTTTCTGGGGATACCTATTAGTAATTCGTTTCGTTCGTTGTCGGGGTACTGTGACTCGAACACAGGACCCTCTGGTCCCAAACCAGATGCGCTAGCCAACTGCGCCACACCCCGATTCCCATTCGCTTTTTGCGTTTGAGCGTACAAATGTACGACTAAATTTTTAGAAATCAAAATTTTTTTAAGAAATTTTAGTAATGGTCTTCTTTATCTCAAAGTTTTTTCGAATGTCTGAACATACTTGCGAATTTATGGTCATATTGAGTATCAAGTGATTTTTTCCTATCTTTGAGGATTGTTTAATAAGCTGATATGATCATACAGGCAAAAGGAATAGAGAAATCTTTCGGGGCATTGAAAGTCTTGAAGGGAGTGGATTTTCAAGCGGAGAAGTCAGAGGTCGTCTCAATAATGGGCGCCTCAGGAGCCGGAAAGTCCACATTGCTGCAGATTCTCGGCACACTTATGACCCCTGACACCGGCAGTCTCGACATCGACGGCATCGATGTACTTCATCTGAGCAGCAAAGAATTGTCCGCATTCCGCAATCACAAAATAGGCTTCGTCTTTCAATTTCACCATTTGCTTCCGGAGTTCACCTCTCTTGAGAACGTGATGATTCCGGCCTTCATCGCAGGCCGTTCGGAAAAGGTTGCCAAACCTGTTGCTTTGGAACTGCTTGACACTCTTGGTCTTAAGGACAGAGCCACCCACAAGCCATCCGAACTTTCCGGAGGAGAGCAGCAGAGAGTCGCCATAGCCAGAGCTCTGATGAACAATCCCTCAATCCTTTTTGCGGACGAGCCTTCAGGCAATCTGGACAGCAAGACCAAGGCCGAACTGCACAAACTTTTTTTCTCGCTAAGGGACAAATTCGGTCAGACCATAATCATAGTTACCCACGATCCGGATTTGGCTGCGATGTGCGACAGGACGCTTTACATCAAAGACGGGCTATTTCAAGAACAGGGCTGATGAGTGTCTTCCGGTTCAAACACTTTTCGATAAGGAACGAGCTTTCGTCAATGAAAGTCAACACGGACGGAGTCCTTCTCGGGGCTGCGGCCAAAGTGACAAGAGATGACAAATTCATACTTGACGCAGGCACGGGAACCGGCACAATAGCCTTGATGATAGCCCAGAGGCTCTCGGCTCTCGGACAAAAAGATTGCGAGATTACGGGCATAGATTCCGACGAACCTTCGGTGAGAGAGGCCGGGACCAATTTCGAGGCATCCCCTTGGACCCGAAATTTAAAAGCGAGTCTGACTCCTCTGGAGGCGTATCGTCCGGCACATAAATTTGATCTGATAGTGTCCAATCCTCCTTACTTTGAAAGCGACCTGAAGTCTCCGGATCCAAGACGGTCAAACGCAAGACATTCGACGGGCAGTATGTCCTATAAGGATCTTGTGTGTTTCGCCGCAGCCCATCTGACTCCAACGGGCAGGATGTCGCTGATACTGCCTTCGGAGCAGGAAACGCCTTTGAGAAGATGCGCGGGGGGCGCGGGACTGAATCTCTTCCACATATTGAGAATACGCACCACGCCTTCGAAAACCCCTTCAAGAATTGTTGCGGAATTCACCGGGGCCATCAAATCCGTTCCTTTGATAGAGGAACTTGTCATTCAGGAAAATGGAAGCTACACAAAGGAATATGCGGAATTGACCGGAGAATTCTATTTATAATTCGCTTTAGCTCGTCTTATTTTTTGTTAGAGTCAGGGCTCTTGCCGTTGAAACGATGAATCTGGCTCCGACGGAAAGACTCCTCTCCTACGAACATTCGCGCCACTTTTTCCACGGAAATGATTTTCTCGAACTGAGGCACGTACTTGCTTTCCACACTGTGTGAGTTCTTCACCGCAAGAGTGTATTTGTCCAGCAGAACGGAAATCTCCCTTTCACTTTTCCCGTTCTCCAGCCCATCGCTGAGATTTTTGTAAGAGTCCATCACTCGTTTGAAAGACTCTTTTCTCTCATCTTCCATTTTGTTGTACAAAGGCCAGAAATCCTGAGCTTCCTTTGAGGAAAGGCCCATCGTAGACGTGAGATATGCGATTTTCTGTGTCTGAATTTTTTCTTGCCAATCCTTGCTTCCCCTTTGCGCGGAAGAGACATAGCTGCAAGACAGCAACAACAAGGTTGTTGCGATGATTGTTTTAATAGTCGCTTTCATAAGCAGTGTATCCTAAAAGTTCAACAGAAGTACCCGAAGCAATCAGATACTTCTCAATGTCGTTATCAGTCAATTCTTCAGAAGCGGAAGTCGATGAGTCTCCGTAAATCAGGTATGGCTCCGTCACCGGAATCAGATCCGAGAGCAGCAACTCTTCATACGAGTTCTCCGGAACGGTGTCTTTCAATGAAAGGTTGATAATGAAAGACCCGACCACGATGGCTGCTGCGAAACTTGCGGCAAGAGCGACGTATGGCCTGAATTTCTGCCAGAATGAGATGGCCATAGCCTTACCCTGAGCTCCTTCGTATTCCGAAAGAGGAGAACCGGACTCAACCTCGCGTACAGGCTTGACGGACTCTTGCGGGATCTTGCTCAATCTCGCATTTAGTGTGTCAAAATAGCCTTCCGGAACGGAGTAGGGCATCTTATTCGTTATACTGTTTTCTGTCATAATCAGTTATTAGACAAATTCCAATTCAAAAAGTTAAAAGTCATTCCGAAATTTTTTCAAGTTCCGCTTTAATCTTTTCATAAGCGAAGTGGTAGGAAGCCTTGAGCGTCCCTACGGATTTATTGAGGATTTTGGCTATGTCTTCATATTTAAGGTTCTCGTAATACCTCATAATGAACACAATACGCTGTTTTTCAGGCAGTTTTTGTATGGCTTTGCCGAGCGTCCTCTCAGCCTGAGGGCCGTTGAAATAGGGATCATCGTCAACCTTTTTCTCAAGCAATCCGGAAAGGCTTTCCAGAGAAAGCGCCGCTCTGACTTTCTGCTTGTGGAGAAAATTGAGGGCTTCGTTTGTCGCTATCCTGTAAATCCAAGTAAAAAGGAGGGCATCGCCCCTGAACGTGGGCAATGCTCCCCAGACTTTTACGAAAATTTCTTGCAGCAGATCGTCAGTGTCCTCATGAGAGCACACGAAACCTCGGACATGCCAGTATAGTCTTTCGCTGTAGCTTTTGACTATCTCATTGAATGCCTGTTCGTGCTTTCCCGCGTTATATAGCTGAATGATCTCCTGATCAGTCATTTATTTACGTTTGAGCACTTTATGAACCGCCTCCGCAATGTGGGCCGCGTCAAGACCGTAGGCCGCCATCAATTCGGAAGGCGTTCCCGTCTGACCGAATCTGTCGCCGCCGTTGATGAACTCAACAGGTGTGGGCATCGTCTCTGCAAGAGTGCCCGCAATCAATTCTCCGAGACCTCCTGCCATATTGTGCTCTTCAGCGACCACTACGGCCTTCGTCTTGACGACGGATTCAAGCACCGTCTTCCTGTCAAGAGGTTTGATTGTGGCTATGTCGATAACCTCGGCGCAAACTCCTTCTCCTTCAAGAACTTCCGCAGCTTGAAGCGCTTCCCAGACCAGATGGCCGGTGGCTATGACAGTGACGTCTTTCCCTTCGTTGAAAACGTAAGCCTTGCCTATCTCGAATTCCTGATCCTCAGGTGTGAAGTTCGCGACTTTAGGTCTGCCGAATCTTAGATAAACCGGCCCGACGAATTCTGCAGCGGCGATGGTGGCCGCCTTTGTCTGATTGTAGTCGCAAGGATTGATGACTACCATCCCCGGCAGCGCTCTCATAAGGGCGATGTCTTCCATAGTCTGGTGTGTCGCTCCGTCTTCTCCGAGTGTGATTCCCGCGTGGGAAGAGGCAATCTTCACGTTAGTCTCGCCGTAAGCGATTTCCTGTCTGATCTGATCGTAGACTCTTCCGGTGACGAATTCTGCAAAAGAACCTGCAAAAGGGATTTTTCCTGTAATGGCCAGCCCTGCGGCCGCCCCCATCATATTAGCCTCCGCTATGCCGCATTGAATGAATCTTTCAGGAAAAGCGGCGGCGAATTCGTCCATTTTAAGAGACCCTTTCAAGTCGGCGGTCAGCGCGACCACTGAGGGATTTCTCTTGCCTGCTTCAAGAAGACCGGCTCCGAAACCGCTTCTGGTGTCTTTCTTGCCTGTGTCAGTGTATCTTTTCATATTAATAATCTCCTAATGTTTCTTCAAGTTGTTTGAGAGCCTCATCGCACTGCTCCTGAGATGGGGCTTTGCCGTGCCACTTGTTAGTCCCGGCCATAAAATCCACGCCTTTCCCCATCACTGTCCTGAACAGAATCATAGTCGGGGAGGATGCGCTCTTTGCTTTCTCGAACGCACCGGATATGGCATCGAAATCGTGACCGTCGGCCACTATCACGTTCCATCCGAAAGCAGTCCATTTTGCCTGAAGGTCGCCTTCTCCGGCTACTTGCTCAACAGGACCGTCAATCTGTTGTCCGTTCCAGTCTGTAATTGCAATGAGATTGTCAAGGTTGTGGTGAACCGCAAACATCCCGCTTTCCCAAATTTCGCCTTCCTCACTTTCTCCGTCTCCGCAAAGAACGTAGACCTTGCTCTCGTCCTTGTCAAGTTTCTTGCCCAAAGCAAGACCTGCCGCCGCTGCAAGACCCTGTCCGAGAGATCCTGAGGCCTGAGCGACTCCCGGAAGCCCTTTTTCTATCGATGGGTGTCCCTGAAGTCTGGATCCGAATTTCCTGAACGTAGAGAGTTCCGAAACGGGGAAATAGCCCGCGCGCGCAAGAATCGAGTAATAAACGGGAGTCATATGACCTGCCGACAGGATGAACATATCCTCTCCTTTTCCGTCTCTCGTCCAAGTTGCGGGATTATGATTCATTTCTTTGAAATAGAGAGAGGTAAGTATGTCAGTGCTGCTCAAAGAGCCACCCGGATGTCCCGATTGCGCCCCTGTGACCATTCTGACGATGTCTCTTCTTACCTGAGATGCGATTTTGCTTAAATCAGAGTTAGTTACCATAGTCTACTAAAATTGTTTATAATCTTAACATCGCTAAGTTACGGTTTTTTGTCGGATTTCCACTATTTGCGTAATTGAATTATATTTGCAGAAAGGATTACAGATATGAAACATATAAGGAATTTCTGCATAATAGCTCACATCGACCATGGGAAAAGTACCTTGGCCGACAGAATGCTCGAATTTACCAAGACTCTCAACGCGCGAGAGATGGATAATCAGGTTCTGGACAATATGGCTTTAGAGAAGGAGAAGGGGATTACTATAAAGAGTCACGCCATCCAGATGGAGTACTCCAGAGACGGGGAAACGTATCTTCTGAATCTGATTGACACTCCCGGCCACGTCGATTTTTCTTACGAAGTCTCCAGATCCATCGCCTCTTGCGAAGGTGCTCTTCTGGTGGTGGATGCAACACAAGGCATTCAGGCTCAGACCATTTCCAACCTTTATCTTGCGGTAGAGCACGGACTTGAGATAATTCCTGTGCTCAACAAGATAGATATGGATTCGGCTCAGGTAGAGGTGGTTACGGATCAGGTCTGCGAGCTTATAGGCTGCGCTCCGGAGGATGTCTTCAAAGTGTCCGCAAAGACTGGCGAGGGCGTCCCTCCTCTTTTTGATGCCATAGTGGACAAGATTCCGGCTCCAAAAGGTGACCCGGAGGCTCCGCTTCAGGCCTTGATTTTCGATTCTGTGTTCAATTCGTTCAGGGGCGTAATCGCTTACTACAAAGTTCTTAACGGGACGATCCATACAGGGGACAAAGTAAAATTCTTCAACACGGGTATGGAATACGAAGCCGATGAGGTGGGAGTGCTGAAAATGCAGCTGTCTCCCCGCCCTCAGGTCTCTTGCGGAGATGTCGGCTACATCATATCCGGAATCAAGAGTGCTGTTGAGGTGAAAGTCGGAGACACCATTACTCACGTCGAGGACCCTTGCGCCAATGCTATTGCCGGATTCGAGGAGGTGAAACCGATGGTCTTCGCGGGAATGTACCCGGTGCAGGCTGACAAATTCGAGGAACTGCGCACAACATTGGAGAAGTTCCAGCTTAACGACGCCTCATTCGTCTATGAGCCTGAATCCTCGCTTGCCTTGGGATTCGGTTTCCGTTGCGGCTTTCTCGGGCTTCTTCATCTGGAGATTGTGCAGGAGAGGCTTTTCAGAGAATTCGCAATGGATGTCATCACGACGGTACCTAACGTTTCTTACAAAGTGTACACGACCAAGGGCGAGATCGTGGATGTGCACAACCCTTCCGGACTGCCGGCTCCGACTCTGATAGATCACATTGAGGAGCCTTACATCAGGGCGCAGATAATCTCCAAGACTGATTACTACGGTCCTATAATGAAACTTTGTATGGACAAACGCGGCACTTTGATAGGGGAGCACTACATTACTTCGGACAGGGTGGAACTGACTTACGATATGCCTCTTTCGGAGATTGTCTTCGATTTCTACGACAAATTGAAGTCCGTTTCCAAGGGATATGCATCATTCGACTATCACGTGATTGACTACAGGGCAGCGCGCTTGGTGAAACTTGACATCCTTCTGAACGGGGAGCCGGCCGATGCGCTTTCCACGTTGATCCACGAGGACCACGCTTACGATTTCGGACGTAAAATTTGCGTCAAGCTAAAGGAACTAATTCCGAGACAGCAGTTCGACATCGCGGTTCAGGCGGCCATAGGAGCCAAGATCATAGCCAGGGAGACTGTCAGACAGGTCCGTAAGGATGTTATCGCCAAATGCTACGGCGGTGACGTGTCCAGAAAGAGAAAACTTCTTGAAAAACAGAAGGAAGGAAAGAAGAGAATGCGTCAGATTGGCACTGTGCAGGTACCTCAGAGTGCGTTTATGGCTGTTCTTAAACTTGATTAGGCGATGAAGACTGTTGCGTTGCTGATGACTGTTCATCATAGAAAAGAGAAAACTCTTTCCATTATAGAGGAGTGTTACAGGCAGATTGACGCTCTGTCCTCCGGTGAGAAATGGTCATTTTCTTTTTTTCTCAATGATGACGGAAGCGCTGACGGTCTGTCGACTGACGTGGCGGAGAAATATCCACAGGTCAGACTATTCAGAACGGAAGGGGACAAGTTTTGGTGCGGCGGGCTAAGAACAGTCTGGGAAGCGGCCGCTAAGGAGGATTTTGATTTCTATATATGGCTGGATTACGATCTGGATCTGCGTGAGAACGCGCTTGCATCTTTGCTTGACAATTCCGCTTTTCTTGCGGACAAGGCAATCATCGTGGGATCAGTGGACAATCCTGACGGCAAATTGATATATGGGGGCAGGACTCGCTCAGGCAAATTGATTGAGCCTGATGCGGTTATCCCGATTCCTTGCGTGATTTTGGACGGAAATCTGACCTTGATTCCCAAATATGTCTTCAAGACTCTGGGCTATATAGACGAACGGTACAAGCAATATCTATGGGACTATGACTACGGCGTGAGGGCCTTCAAGGCTGGGGTCACCAGGGTGATCGCTCCGGGAATTCTTGCGGGATGCTCGCGAAAAAGAGACGTGCCTATATGGCGGAATCCTGACTATTCCCTTGCCCAAAGGTACATGGAGCTGCTCAGCCCGAAAGGAAGGCCTTTCAAACAGGAATTTCTGTACGATGTCCGCAGTTCAGGTCTGTTGATGGCCGTGTGGCATTTCCTTCAGACCAATCTTATGATATTATTTCCAAAACGAAGAAGAATATGACGAAAACCATTGCTGCTGTCAGATCGATGAGACTCAGAACTTTGCCGCTTTCCCTCTCAGGAGTCCTGCTTGGGATTCTGCTTGCGGTAGCCGACTATCACGTCAAGCCGCTCACGATTGTGTTCATTGTCCTGACCACACTCTCTCTTCAGATTCTGTCTAATCTGTCCAATGAGTTGGGGGACGTGCTTCACGGGACGGACAGGGATGACAGACAGGGGCCTCAGTACGGCGGGCTCGACAAAGGGGTGCTGACTGTGAGTGAGATGAAAATGATTATTGGCGCTTTCATCTTTTTGTCTGTGGTCTTCGGACTGCTTATGATTTGGGTGTCGTTCGGGACCTTCCTAAGTTACGAGGCTATGTTCCTGATGATTCTCGGCGCTGCTGCGATCATTGCTTCGATGAAATACACTTTAGGCAAGAGTCCTTATGGCTATCGAGGTTTGGGCGACCTGTTTGTCTTTACTTTTTTCGGAATAGTTTCGGTGCTGGGGGCCTATTTCGTGTCCGCACACACGATTCACGGCTTTCTATTGCTGCTTCCTGCCGTGTCAATCGGATGTTTCAGTGTGGGAGTACTGAATGTCAACAACATAAGGGATATGAAGTCGGACAGCGTGACCAGGGTCACCGTGGCCATTAAACTGGGATTGAAGAAGGCGAGAATCTATCAGACGGCTTTGATCGTCATCGGCTGGGCGGCTGCCATAACCTATTGTTTTCTAAGGGTTTGGGATCCTTGGCATTATCTTTTTCTGCTGACTCTGCCGCTATTCGTCATTCACTTGCGCGGGGTGTGGACTCGTCAAGACAAAAGTCTGGATCCGATGCTGCCGCTTCTTGTTATGTCTTCTCTCGCATTCTCCCTACTTTTCGGCCTCGGCTTTCTCGTCTATCTGATGTAGGGGGGGGGAAGGCTACTTCTCGCCGATATACATCCGGCAGATGCCGAGCGAAAGGGCTTTGTGGCGGACATTGCGGAAGCCGCACGCCGAGAGCGTGGCCTTGAATTCCCGTTTTCGCGGGAAAGCCTTTACGGAAGCCGGAAGATAATTGTAAGCCGCCGTGTCGCCTGACACTTTCCCTCCAATCAGAGGAACTATGTGGAAAAAATAAAGGTTGAAAAGCCAGCTCATAAATTTGTTGCTCGGAAGCGATAACTCCAATATAACAAGTCTGCCTCCTTTCTTAAGAACTCGCTGCATTTCCCTGAGCCCTTGTTCCCTGTTCTCGAAATTTCTTACTCCGAAGGCCACGGAGACTCTGTCGAAACTCTCGTCATAGAAAGGGAGCGCCTCGCAATCCCCGACTTTGAGGCTGATTTTTTCACCCAGTCCTGCTTTGATGACTTTGGCTCTCATCACTTCAAGCATCCCTTCCGACAAATCGAGACCGGTGACGTGGCTGCCCTTTGCCATTTCTTTGGCTATGGCTATTGAGAAATCCCCTGTTCCGCAGGCCACGTCGAGGATGGACTGAACCTGTCTGCTGACAATTCTTCTCACGGCTCTCTTTCTCCATAATCTGTCTATGTTGAGGGACAGAATATGGTTCAGTTTGTCATATTCCGGAGAGATGTCGTTGAATAACCGGCGGATTTTTTCTTTTTTAGGCATAAGGTCTATGGTACTGGGTCATAGCCGCTTCCGCCCCAAGGATGGCAGCGGAGAAGCCGTCTGACGGTTAGGTACAAGCCTTTGAAAGGTCCGTGTTTCCTGAATGCCTCAATTGCGTATTGCGAGCAGGTCGGAGTGAAACGGCAGGCAGACGGGGTGTAAGGTGAGATGAACCGCTGATAGAAACGGATCATAATCACGAACGGGAATATCGCGACTTTTCGTATCTTATTTTTCAGTTCCTGTTCCATTGATTTTCCTTATTATGTCTCCGACAGTTTTGTAGACTGTCTGAAAATCAAGTATTTCAGACGTGTCGTACAAGAACATCACATCCATTCCGCTCTGTCTGGTCAGGTCGTGTTTCTGGAGCCTGTAGCTCTCTCGTATTCTGCGTTTCAGAAGGTTCCTTTTTACGGCTCTTTTGAAGAGTCTTTTGGGCACGCTCACCAGAACTCTGTTGCAGGGGTGCTCCGTCTCAAGGCGAATGCAGTATTTCATCACTCCAACATTGCCGAATTTTCCTTTGGACATAAGAGCGGATATGCCGTTCTTGCCCGAAAGTCTTTCGTCTTTGGAAAGGGTGTTGTGAGACAGAGATTCGCTCATTATTGTTTGTCGGTGCTCAGGTACTTGTCGATAGCGCTCGCAACGGAAGGGCAGTCGTCAGTCGGTACCTGAATCGCAACGTTCAGGCCGGCTTCTTTCATAGCGCCCACAATGGCTTTGCCGTAGGAAATGAATTTCAAGTTTTTCTGCTTGAAGTCAGGGAAGTTCGCGAAAAGAGAGTTTACGTCATTGGGATTGTAGAACACTATCATATCGAAGGTGCTCAGATTCAAGTCTTTAAGTTCTTGGATAACAGGTTTGATGTACATCCCTGATGCGTATTTCAGATTGTTGTCATCGAACAGTTTGGTTATCACCTCGCTGTTGGATGTCTCTGTGCTCATAGTGATGAGAAAATTGTCTCCTTTGTGCTTCTGGCCTATCTGGTCTATGATTGAGTGAGGAGTGCCGTCACCGAAGAATATCTTTCTTTTACGGTAGACAATGTGTTTCTGAAGATAGGTGGCGACCAGTTCCGTTGTGCAGAAATACTTCATCGTCTCCGGGATCTTGATTCTTAGCTCTTCGCTTAGGCTGAAGAAGGCGTCGATGGCGAGTCTTGACGAGAACACTATAGCCGTGAAATCGAGCGGGCTGATTCTCTGTGCTCTGAATTCTCTCGAAGTGAGAGGTTCGATCATAAAGAACGGTCTGAATGTGAAGGAAACTCCATATTTATCAGTCAGCGCGTTGAAGGGCGCCATATTCATCGGCTGTTTCTGGGATATCAATATTTTTTTAACTGACATTTTACGCTTACAATAATGTTCCTGTTGCTACTAATATTCCTGTAGGGAAAATTTCAAGAATGCAAAGGTACAAAATTGTAACCAAAGGATTGCAAGAAGATAGCAATATTTGGCTTTTTCTGAACAAAAACAGGCAGTAAATTGCAGCTAACACGTATAAATTCAACATTTTAGCCGTGTGCCTGTCCGCACCGAACAAAGATGTGACACCGATGGAAAGAATAAGCATGAGCGTGGATATGATGAAGAAGTTCCTTTCTGACATCCATGCCACCTTATAGGCCTCCTTTCCTCTGTTCTTGGGTACGAATTGCCACGAGAGCAGGTCTCTAAGCAGGATGTAGGCCATCAGCACTCCCGCCGTGGCGACTGTCATCCATCCTCCTTGAAAGTAGTCCATAAAAGATGGGGAATACAAGCCCAGCCCACTGGCTATCAATGTGATTGGCAGGAAGCAAGTCAGTGCTATCAAGTTGCGGTCGCGGCTTAGCTGAACGCTGGCTTCGATGTCTGTGTTGCCTTTCCATCTGTTAATGCAATCAAGAAGATGGGGGATGATGTTGAGCAGGTTTCTGAAAATCAGCAGGAAGAGGATTGTCGTGACGAATCCGAGTGTTGTGTTCAACGGGTTGTCAGTCCAGACTTTAGGGGCGGTGTGGACTTCTACTGTAGGCGTCATGGACATGTTCAGCGAGCCTGATTTAAACGCTTTTTTGGCAGGCAACGCCTCTTTTTCTTCCACCGAGCCGGCCCAATCTTTCCGAGAGCTTCTTCCCATCACGGAATCCGCCCAATTGATCTGCCGCTCCGTCCGCGCCTGGTCATAAAACTGGTGTGCCGACGTCGAATCCTTCCAAGCGGGCATAGCGGACAAATCCTCAGTCTCATTTGTCGGGCCATACTTCTTTGGCATCCCGGTCAAACTTTCTGTCTCTGCAGATTGTAAAAAATATGTTGAAATACTATCCGGCATCAGTTGCCCCTTTTAGCGTTATAACCCATTTCTTGCAGCAGAGCGGCAACCTTGTCCCTCAAATCACCTTGAATAGTGATTTCGCCGTCCTTGGCAGTTCCTCCTACGCCACATTTCACTTTCAATGCTCTGCCCAATTCGCTCAGATCATCACCGGCACCGGTGAAGCCTGTCACCAGAGTGACTTTCTTCCCAGCGCGATTCCTTTTGTCCAAAGTCACGAAAAGCCGTTGCTTCTGTGGTGGGAGAGTCTCCTCCTCCACCTCTTTGCCTTTCTGAAAGTTGAAATCCGGATTAGTGGAATACACCACTCCCAATCTGCTTTTCCAATCATTCTGTCCCATAACCTTTTTCTTTAATGTAGGCCTTTTTTATTATATATCGCCCTTCTTCAAGCCGGCTCTTTTTTTAGTCTGCTCTATTTCTTTAATCTCGGTCCTTGTCAGGCCGTTTTTTTTCTTTAATGACGCGTCTTTTTCAAGCCGGCTCGGTGTTCCGTGGCGAATAACTCGTTGTGCCACAGTGTTTTAAGTAAAGTAACCTCTCCGAAACCGCCTGGGTCACTATGACTAATCGCCTATCCTTCAATAACTTGCGCATCACGCACGCACTCGATCTCTCAAGCGAGGACGAAGAAATAACTGTCATCCAGATGCAAACAGGAGCTATTTTCCAATTCGGTGAGCAAAAGGCCCCTGTTTTCTCACGGAATAATGCACTCGAGTCGTTATAGCAACATCATTCCATTGTATTTTTACCGAAAACCGACTTGCGATACTTGAACTCGGTCTTTTTATCCCTTGTCTTTTTTCTTGTCACAAGCCATCATCCTCATTCTCCGTCGTTCTCCTCCTCCACCCCAATCTATCATCCTTTCCGAAAATCTATCATTGCTCTTAAAAATCTATCATTCCTCGTCAAAATCTATCAACTCTCTTTCAAACAGCAATCTCCTAATTATTGGCAAAAATACGCAAAACCTCTTGTATTTGACAATTCCGAACAAATCAAATTGATCAAAGATTATTATACGGCGAAGTTTGACGAGATGCCCTATTCCCCAAAAATGAATTTTTTGCAAGTTTGGGGCATAGAAAGCAGAATTTTTTGAAAGGGAATGTTTGTTCCGACTCTTTGACGCAAAAATGGCCGCTGATGCGTTCTGGCTGTCAACGTCATAGGATAATATGACGACCTGTACAGGTCAATGTGCCTCTCGTGTCGTGAGTGGCACTTCGGGTTCGCGGTTGGTGATTGGCTTAGGGCAGATGGAATTGAGAGGCTGAGTGATTCTCAATCCTTCTGAGTTAGTTTTCAGTCTGAATGAAGTGTTCAATGATCGAGCTGAGTTCGAGCCAAGTAGAGGAGTGGTTGATGGGATAGCGGTGTCTTTTCTTTAGCGGGGCTTCTGAACGTCCGCCGCTGATGATTTGGTCTGCGTCTTTGATTCGGCCTCCGCTGCCGAAGCGAAGTATGAAGTCGTCAGCCATTTGGTAATCAATTGCTAAGACATTTTTGTTTTCCCCTATTGTGCTGATGTCTCGGGCTTGATATGGCTCAAAGTGAACAATCACGTCTGTGACAAAGCCGGAATCGGCGAGACAGCGCGCCATTCCCTCACCGAAGGCCGCGCCCATACTGTGGGTCACAAAGCGGAAGCGAAGGTGACAGGGGGTTGTGTCCGGGGCGACAGTCGGACCAATGATTTCGCTGAGGTGAGCTGCGGCGTAGACATAGCCGTCTTTTTCTCTATTTGCGGCACTCGAAAGACTTTTGTACTGCACATTAGTTGTAATATGGTGTCACAGTGCCGTGGAGAGCTTTCAGTGTCACGCCGATGAAAGATGTGTCTTTCTGCCAATACACCTTTCCGCCCTCCGGAGAGCCCAAACCGATGTGCCCGTTCACGAACACGACCCTCACTTGAGCAAACGAACTTAGGCATATCATATAAAAAAGTATGGATAGTAGAAGGCGTTTCATTCTTTGTTCTTTGTGTCCATACATATTGTCACCGGCCCGTCATTAAGCAGTTCCACTTTCATATCGGCCCCGAATTCTCCTGTCCCGACCTCTTTGCCGATGGCGGACGTCAGTTTTTTGCAAAAACATTCGTACATCGGAACCGCTATTTCGTGTCGGGCGGCATTGATGTACGAAGGTCTGTTGCCCTTTTTGTATGAGGCAAGCAGCGTGAACTGACTTACCGCGAGCACCTCGCCTCCGACCTCGGTGACAGAACGGTTCATCACCCCGCTCTCATCATCGAACACTCGGAGCATAGCGATTTTACGTGCAAGCCAGTCGGCATCCTCCTCGTTGTCATCATTGACCACACCGAGAAGCACCAGCAGTCCTTTGCCGATTTTTGATTTCACTTTGCCGTCAATCGTGACCGACGCCATCGACACCCTTTGAATAACAGCTCTCATTTACATTTATCTTTTTGCGTCCGTAAAATTAATCTTTTTTCACGACAATCAATCGCATCAGCAGGCCTCAATGAGAAAACGGCCATCTGGCAGCCGATCAGCCGTCGCGACTTGGGTTCTAAAGTTTTTTTAGTATTTTTACCGCTCATATAATATTTAAGAGATGTCTTTGTATATACCCAAGAACTACAGGAATCTGCTCGGTGACGTGGAAAACACCGAGAAGGCCATCAAATCCGTAAAGGATATGTTCCAGTTGAATCTTTCCGCTCAACTGGCGCTTTTGAGAGTCACTGCCCCGATGGTCGTGATGAGCGGGACAGGAATCAACGATGACCTGAGCGGAGTGGAGAGGCCCGTCTCTTTTCCAATCAAGTCTATGTCCGACCGAAAAGCCGAAGTCGTGCATTCCCTCGCAAAGTGGAAAAGGCTGAAACTCGCTGAATTGGGGACGCCCCCTGGTAGAGGAATATACACGGATATGAATGCGTTGCGTCCGGATGAGGATTTGGATAACATCCATTCCATCTATGTGGATCAGTGGGATTGGGAGAAAGTCATAACGGCAGGGCAAAGGAACATCAGTTTTCTGAAAAGCACGGTCAGACGCATATACGAGGCTATAAAAGTGACCGAGAACAAGATGTTCGTGGAGTTCCCCCAATTGGAATCCATCCTGCCCGACGAGATATTCTTTATCCATTCCGAAGACCTTTTGCGGAAATATCCCGCCCTCAGTCCCAAGGAACGTGAGAACGAGATAACCCGCATACATAAAGCTGTGTTCATAATCGGTATCGGAGGTGCGTTGTCGGACGGGACGATTCACGATTCGAGGGCGGCCGACTATGACGACTGGAGCACTCCCGACGGAGAGGGATACGAGGGTCTGAACGGGGATATACTTTTGTGGAATCCGATTTTGGAAAGCGCTTTCGAGGTGTCGAGTATGGGTGTCAGAGTCGATGAGGTGGCTCTGCTTCGACAGCTGAAGATTCGCGGTCAGGAGTACAAGGCCGGTCTTTATTTTCACAAAAAACTTCTTGCCGGAGAACTTCCGTACACAATTGGAGGCGGCATCGGACAGTCCCGTCTCTGTATGTTCCTTCTGAGAAAAGCCCACATAGGCGAGATCCAGAGCAGCATCTGGCCAGATGAAATGATTGAAGCCTGCCACGCCGCCGGCATCGAGCTTGCCTGAGGAGTGAAGAAAGCAAATCGGGTGCAAAAGGGTGGTGTTTTGCACCCCGGTCGGGGAAACTCCGGACAATAGTCGGCTTTGGAGGGCCCGAGCTTGAGTGCGCCATAATGCAGGCTGCTGGAGCGAGAATTCTATGGCAGAAGCCTCCCGGAGACGGAAAGTTCGGAGTTGGAGACTTGTCGTGAAAGGAATTCCGAGGCGAATTATGGCAAATCGACAATGAATTCGTATATTTGCCCGATGTTGGGGGTCGGAAGTAGAATCTCGATGATGGTGCTCGAAACTTGAAGCTAAAACCAGCGCCCGGAGTCAAATTCAGGAGGAGGCCGGAAGTCGGAGGCTGAGGTTGTAGCCGGAAGTCGGAGCCGGGAAGTCGGAGACCGGAGCCGAATCCTTGAGGATCCCGAATTTGAAAAACGGATAGCGAAAAAACAAATATGGACAATAAGAAATTTACATTGTGGAACAGGCTTGTCGCAGGAATAGTGTTCGTGGTCGCGGCCTTTACCTACCTTTCGACAATTGAGCCCACGGCATCCTATTGGGATTGCGGAGAATTCATTGCGTCATCCTACAAACTTGAAGTAGGACACCCTCCCGGAAACCCTGTGTTCCAGCTGATTGCGAGATTCTTCACAATGTTCGGAGACGCCTCACACGCCGCAATCCTCGTCAATGCGATGAGCGCGTTGTGCTCAGCTCTCACGATATTCTTCCTCTATCTGACCCTTGCGTTCCTCGTAAAGAGAATCGTAAAACCTGGTGAGGACGGACAATATTCGACAGCTCAGACCATAGCGATCTTCGGAAGCAGCGCAGTCGGAGCGTTAGTCTATTGCTTCTCCGACACATTCTGGTTCTCGGCAGTCGAAGGTGAGGTCTACGCAATGTCATCCCTGTTCACCGCAATGGTCTTCTGGGCAATGACCAAGTGGTACGAACAGGCCGATGAGCGTTATGCCAACAGGTGGATAGTGCTGATATCACTGCTTATGGGTCTTTCCATCGGCGTACATCTGCTGAACCTGCTCACTATTCCGGCCATCGTGTTTATGTACTATTACAAAAAACGCGAGGACGGACATTACTCATTCTGGGAGTACGTCAAGATTTTCCTTATATCATGCGTCATACTGGCGGTGATTCTGTTCCTGATCATCCCTTATCTCCCTAAGATTGCGGCCTACGCAGACCTTTTCTTCGTCAACGTTCTCGGCTGCCCTTACAACGTCGGAGCCGCCGTGTTTATGCTCGCCCTGATTGGTCTGTGCTTCTGGGGACTGTTCAAATCACTGAAGACCGACAGAATGTTCCTGAACACCGCGCTGCTCTGCTTCACGATGATTGTGATAGGCTTCTCCATATTCAGTGTGGAAATCATTCGCTCCTCAGTCAAGACCCCTACCAATGAGTACCAGCCAGATAATCCGTTCACTCTGGTGCGTTACCTCGCCCGTGAGCAGTACGGAAGCTCGCCTCTTGTCTACGGACAGTACTTTGATGCGCCTTACGATCTTCAGACCAAGAAATACTGGGCTCCGATGGATGGCAAGTACAAGCACGTGGACGGACCCGCGGATGCGAAATACTCCTCATCCGGGAAAATGCTATTTCCTCGTATGTGGTCTCCTGACGAAAGAGCCATTGGTTTTTACGAAGCTTATATGCACGGGAAGGGGACAACTGTCGAAGGCGCCACCCACAAAAAGCCGACTATGGGACAGAATCTGGCTTTCTTCTTCGATTTTCAGGTCAACTGGATGTACTGGAGGTACTTTATGTGGAACTTCGCGGGAAGACAGAACGACATACACAGCCCGTCTCCGGGTGACATTTTCCACGGAAACTGGGAATGCGGCATCACTCCTATTGACAATATGCGTCTTGGGGATCAGTTAGATGCGCCTAAAAGTCTGAACGAGAACAAGGCTAAGAATCATTATTACCTACTGCCTCTGCTTCTGGGGATATTGGGACTTGTGTTCCAGTTCGACAAAGACAAGAGAGGCTGCTGGCTTACGTTCCTGTTCTTCTTTATGACCGGAATAGCCGTGGTTATGTACCTCAATCAGCCACCGTACCAAGTGCGTGAGAGGGACTATGCCTACGCTGCGTCTTTCTATGCGTTCTCGATTTGGGTAGGGCTCGGCGTCCTCGCCATAATCACTTGGATGTCAAGCCTCCTCAAAGGCAAAGCCGCCGTGGCCACAGCTGCGGTCAGTGTGGCCGCCTGTCTTTTCGTGCCCGCTTTGATGGCGGAAGAGAATTGGGATGACCACGACAGAAGCAACAGAAGGACATCTACCGAGATGGCCAAGAACTATCTCAATTCAGTCGGCAAAGACGGAATACTGATAACTCACGGAGACAACGACACCTTCCCTCTCTGGTATGCCCAGGAGGTCGAAAGCTGCCGCACGGACGTGAGGATCTGCAACACCTCCCTTCTCGGGACCGACTGGCACATCGATCAGATGAAATATGCCTGCAATCAGTCCAAGCCTCTTAAATTGTCGGTCGGGATGGACCAGTACCTTTACGGGACCAATGAATATGTCATAGTCAACGATTTGGAAAACAAGCCAATGCTGCTGTCCGACGTTATGCGCATATTCAGGCATCCTCAGGCCAAAGTCACTCTAACCAGCGGCAAGCAGGTCAATTTCATAATGGCCCGCAAACTCCTGATTCCGGTCAACAAGGAGAACGTGATCAAGTACGGGATTCTGGACAAGAAATTCGCGGATATGATTCCGGATCAGATTGAGATAGACATCCCTGCCGGCCGTGACTATATCACCAAACCCGAACTGTTTGTTCTGGATTTGCTTTCCACTTATGAGTGGGACAGACCTATCAACATGCTCAATCAGGGCGGAGACCTGAACATCGGCGTCAAAGATTATCTGATGTACAACGGCTATTCCTATAAGTTTGTGCCTGTCAAGAACAAGATTTCCATTTATGATCCGGGCTTCGTAGACACCGAAGAACTGTACAATATGATGAAGAATGTCTACAAGTGGGATGCCATCAAGAGGACGGACTATTATGTTGACTACCAGAATTTGTACACTCACGTGGGAGTCCTTCCGATTAGAGGGCTTTTCAACAGTTTCGCTCAGGCGTTTATGGCCGCAGGCCAGAATGACAGAGCCGTTGAGGCTTTGGATATGTGCCAGAGCGTGATGCTTGATCGGAACTATCCTTACGAGACAGTGCCTCTCGGATTCACGACCAACGATTATTATGTTATGGACATTGTGTCGAAGTACTATGCTTTGGGGCAGAAAGACAAGGCTGACGCATTGGCCGGCGCTTTCGCGGACGAACTTCAGACCGCGGCTAATTTCTACTTGCAGTTCTACGACGTGGCCGAGGAAGATTTCGGCACTGTGGCAAGCTACATCTATTCATTGGCTGACGTGGTTAAGAAAGGCGGCAACGCCAAACTTTCAGACTCGATAGAGAACAGGTTCTTGGCTCTTGTGGGTAAGGCTTCGGGCACATCCGAGCCATCTCCTAAAGACACCACGGAAAGTGCTCCTCAAGACACCGCGTCAGGCACCGTAATCAATTGATTATGACGATAGAGTACCCTCAGAACAATTGGAAAGACTATGAGCTTGTGGATTGCGGAGACTTCGAGAAACTCGAGAGGTTCGGCAAGTACTATCTGGCTCGTCCCGAGCCTAAGGCTTTGTGGAACAAGACCCTGAACGTGTCCGAATGGGAATCTCTGATTCACACTCGGTTCTCTCCAGGGGCCGGTTTCGCAAAGGCGGGCAAAGAGGACAGCGGTTCATGGGACAGGCTCAAGAAGATGGACGACCAGTGGTTCATCCGATATGGGGGGCTGCAATCGGGCCTGGATTTTTCTTTGAGACTGGGGCTGACCGCTTTCAAGCACGTAGGAGTCTTCCCTGAGCAAGCGCCGAATTGGGAATATATTTATGCTCAGACCCGCTCCCTGGTGAAAGCCGATCCGGCGAACAAGCCTAAAGTACTGAATCTTTTCGCCTACACCGGAGCCGCTTCTCTCGCCGCGAAAGCCGCTGGAGCTGATGTGACCCATCTGGATTCGGTTCGTCAGGTAATCACATGGGCAAGAGAGAATATGGAGCATAGTGATATGGACGGGATACGCTGGGTTGCCGAAGATGCTATGAAATTCGCGCGCAGGGAAGCCAAAAGGGGGAATCTCTATCAAGGGATAATCCTTGATCCTCCGGCTTACGGGCACGGGCCCGACGGAGAGAGATGGAAACTTGACGAATGTCTTTTCGACCTTTTGAAGTGCGTGTCTAAGATACTTGCTCCGAAGAACAGCTTTGCGGTCCTCAATCTCTATTCAAACGGCTATTCCGCCGTGCTGGGCGAGACATTGGTGAAAGAGGCGTTTGGCATTTCCTCGAAAGAAGCCGTCCCTGGCGCGGAGATAGACTCGGGCGAGCTTGTGCTCCGGGACAGATTCGGAAAGAATCTTCCCCTGAGCATATTTGTGAGACTTAGAATGTAATTGAGCCTGCGGACGTTGCGGATAATCAGTTTTTTTTCGTACCTTTGCCGACTGAGTTTTGTACGAATATTTTAATAATCATAGTATTATGAACCTTAGAGACATTAAGAAAGACATTGAATATGTCATCGGAGCATTTATTGACGATTGCTCTATGTTCATTTATGTCAATTCAGGCAAAGGTAACGATGAGGTTGCCGGATTGATAAACAATGCCGTAGATCTTTTCAATGAGCTGAAAGACAAAGCGAACAATCCTGTTGCAAGCGACGGGACATCTTTTAAGGATGCCAAAAGCGAGAATATCCTCAGGAAAGAAGCCAAACACAGCGCAAACAGACGTAGCAGCGAGTACCGCGCCTTCTATCTTTCCCTTCGTCAGGAATTGCTTGAGAAGACTGACGCACTTTACGCAAAGCTGAGCGATTTCGTGAAAGAATCTGCTACGGCGGAAGAGGCTCCGGCTGCGGAAAAACCGGCTGCCAAGAAGCCGGCTGCCAAAAAGGCTCCGGCAAAGAAAGCTGACTCGGAGAAGAAACCTGCCGCAAAGAAAGCGCCTGCCAAAAAGGCTGCCGCTAAGGAAACTGCGGAATAACGGTTTTGTCGTAGAAATAATCTCTCTCCTGAATCATTTTGTGACTCAGGAGGGTTTTTTGCAATATGTATAGGATGGGAAAAGCACCGCAGACAGCACTCCAAGAGACAAAACGCTACAACACTTTCGCCGGTTATTTCAAGAAGAAATATGGCGAGAGATTGCAGAAACTTGTGATTGACGCGGGCTTCACTTGTCCCAACAGAGACGGATCCAAGGGAATAGGAGGCTGCTCGTTCTGTGACAATGCCGCTTTCCATCCTGGTTACAGCACTTCCGAAAAAACAATCGGGGAGCAGATGCGGGAGGGAATCGAATTCCATAACGTAAGGTATCGCGGAGCGACGCATTATCTCGCCTATTTCCAGTCATTCTCAAACACTTACGCTCCGTTGGAGCGCCTTAAAAGTCTGTATGAGGAAGCCTTGAGGCATCCTTCCGTTGTGGGAGTGGTCATAGGCACGAGACCTGATTGCGTGGACGAGGAGAAACTGGACTATCTTCAGGCTCTTCAGGATGGCAGAGTGCTGACAGGCTGGGAGAGAGGGCAATTCAATGCGCCTTTGGTCATAGTGGAATACGGAGTGGAATCTTGTTATGATTCGACGCTTAAGAGGATAAACAGATGCCACGATTTCGCGACCGCCGCCAAAGCCGTCGAGATGACCGCGTCAAGAGGAATAGAGACCGGCGCTCACTTCATCCTCGGACTGCCAGGGGAGACTCGTGAGATGATGATTGACGAGTGCGCAATCATAAACAGTCTTCCACTGACTTCAGTCAAGTTCCATCAGTTGCAATTCATCAAGGGCACGAGAATGGAGAAGGAGTTTGCGGCTCATCCTGAGGATTTTCTGAGGCTGAGTCTGGACGACTATCTGGATTTAATCACTGATATGCTTCAGCGTCTGCGTCCGGACCTTTTCATCGAAAGAGTGGCGGGAGAAGTGCCTCCGCGATTTGTAAACGACACCCAGTGGGGACTTGTCCGTAATTTTCAGATTCTTCATCTTCTTGACAAAAAGCTCGCTGCCCGTAACGCCTTCCAGGGAGAACTATTACCGAAAGAATGATTTTTTTGTTTTATATTTGTAAATTAAAATAAACGCAATGCAGAAATTTGTTAGTTCAAATATTCCCGAAGGTCTTACCTTCGATGATGTTTTGCTAATCCCGGCACGCTCGGAAGTCCTTCCAAGAGAGGTCGATGTAGCCACAAAGTTCACACGTAAGATTTCTTTGCACACCCCTATTGTCTCATCGGCGATGGACACTGTCACCGAGTCAGACCTCGCGATAGCGATGGCCCGTTCCGGCGGAATAGGAGTCATACACAAGAATATGACCATCGAGCAGCAGTGTGATCAGGTCCGCAGAGTGAAGAGAGCCGAGAACGGGATGATCTATGATCCTGTCACGATTCACGCTGACGCTACCGTTGGAGACGTGCTGAATATGATGTCCAAGCACCACATCGGCGGGATTCCGGTCGTGGACAGCAACAATTTTCTGATAGGTATAGTGACTAACCGCGATTTGCGTTTTCAGGAGAACAAAAAGATGCCTGTGACTCAGGTTATGACGTCGGAGAATCTCATAACCGCCAAAAAAGGCACCACTCTTGTCGAGGCCACCGCTATTCTTCGTCAGACGAAGGTTGAGAAACTGCCCGTAGTGGATGCCGACGGCAAACTTGTAGGGTTGATCACGTACAAGGATTTGATGAAGATCAAGGACAATCCTATCGCATCCAAAGATGACAAAGGCCGTCTTTTAGTGTCAGCGGCAGTGGGGGTCAAATCCGACACTTTGGACAGAATTGAGATGCTCTCAGGAGCGGGAGCTGACGCTGTGGTGATTGACACCGCGCACGGGCATTCCGTCTCGGTGCTTGAGGTTATCCACAAGGCTTGCGCCGCATTCAATAACATACAGATTATAGCGGGTAATGTTGCGACGGCCGAGGGAGCGAAAGCTCTCGCGGATGCCGGAGTAGATGCGGTGAAAGTGGGTATAGGCCCGGGCTCAATCTGCACCACGCGTATCATTGCGGGAGTCGGAATGCCTCAGTTGACGGCAGTGATGCTGGCCGCCGAAGCTCTGGAGGGGACCGGAGTCCCAGTCATAGCTGACGGAGGCATAAGATATTCCGGTGACGTGACCAAGGCGCTGGCCGCGGGAGCAAGTACGGTTATGGCCGGCTCTCTGTTCGCAGGCACCGAGGAGTCTCCAGGGGAGACTATTATTCTCAACGGTAGGAAATTCAAGGCCTACAGAGGAATGGGCTCCATCGAAGCGATGGAGAGAGGCTCCAAAGACAGGTATTTCCAGGATATGGAAGATGACATCAAGAAACTTGTCCCTGAAGGCATTGTGGCCCAGGTCCCTTTCAAAGGTACCGTGGCGGAAGTCGTCTATCAGCTTATCGGTGGCCTACGCTCAGGAATGGGTTACGTGGGAGCCGGGAACATCGAGGCTCTTCAGAAGGCCAAGTTCGTGAGAATCACTCACGCCGGATTCCTTGAGAGCCATCCTCACGACGTGACCATCACCAAGGAAGCCCCGAATTACTCACGATGAGAAGCGCTGCCAAATTTCTTTCGGTTCTGATTCTGCTGTCCGGACTGTGTTCCTGTAGAGCAATTTCGTCTTTTATGCACAAAGATGACGCAGTCGCTTCTGTGGGTAGGCACAGATTGTACCGTTCACAGCTCAATCAGTTCCTGCCGAAAGGGGTTTCCGCGGAAGATAGCACCAAACTCGCCTTGCAGTACATCAATTCTTGGGCAAGCGAGCAGCTTTTTCTGGATGTGGCCGAAAAGCAGTTGTCCAAAGAAGAGAAGGATGTGACCACCGAACTGGAGGATTACAAGAAATCGCTTCTGAAGTACCGATACGAGCAGCGTTACATCAACGAGCGTCTCGACACCTCGGTGACTGAGGCTCAGATTGAGGAGTACTACGACAACAACAGATCCAAATTCAGGCTTGAGACCCCCGTGGTCAAAGCGTCTTTCTTGAAGATATCCAAAGATTCTCCGAATCTTGACATTCTTCGCCACCTTATGACCTCAAGGGACGAGGACGATGTGCATCTCGCTGACAGCCTGGCGTATATGTCCGCTCGGGATTACACTGATTTCGACTATAGATGGGTTGAGGCATCGAGACTTGCGGAGAAATTCGGGATAGACTATGTGTCTATGTTATCAAGAATGAGCCATTCCTTCATAGAGGGTTCTGATTCTGAGGGAAATCTCAATCTAGCCTACGTTTTTCAAATGATCGGAGAAGGGGAGTACGCGCCTGTCGAGTACAGCAGCGCAAGGATAAAAGATATTATCTTGAGCGCAAGAAAACATTCCCTTGTTTCGACTTTGGAACAAGACTTGATAGAGAAAGCGCGAGATGAGGAAAATTTTGTAATTTATTAGCAACAAATGAGGAATATATTTAGACTTGCATCAGCTGCGGCCTTGATTGCCGTGTCGATTTCCGTTAATGCCCAGATTTACCCAAAGGGCGTCATTGACAAATCAGTAGCCGTGGTTGGCAATGAGATGATTTCGATTTCTGACATTGAGCAGGAATTGCAGATGATGAAGGCTCAGGGTATGTCTTCGGATCAGAATGCCAGATGCGAGCTTCTTGAGAGAATGATGGAGTCCAGATTGTTCCTTATGCAGGCGCGTCTCGACTCTCTTTCCATCAATCAGGACATGGTGACGGGTGAATTGAGCCAGCGTCTTGATCAGATCAGAACCCAGCTCGGCGGTGATGAGGAAGTGGAGAAGTATTTCGGCAAGCCTCTTTTCAAACTCCGTCAGGAATGGAACACTCAGTTGGAGGAGAGCAGTCTAATTCAGCAGGAGCAGAGCAAAATAGCGTCCGCAGTGCCTGAAATTACTCCGAAAGACGTCAAGCATTACCTCGACACCGCAGACAAAGCGGATTTGCCGATGGTCCCTATCAAGTACCAGCTTAGTCAGATTTGTATTTATCCTGACCGCGAGGCGGCCAATATGGCAGTGAAAGAGAAACTTCTCAATCTGCGCGAAAGGATTATCAATGGGGAGAAGTTTTCCACTTTGGCGAGAATATATTCAGAGGATGAGGGAAGCGCGAGAAAAGGCGGAGAACTCGGGATGGCTTCAAAGTCCATTTTCTGGCCTGCTTTCTCCGATGCGGCTATGGCTCTGAAACCGGGCGTTATTTCTCAGATAGTCGAGACTCCCGACGGGTTCCACATTATCGAAGTCCTTGAGAAAAAAGGCGATATGTTCAATGCGCGGCACATTCTGATGAAGCCTCAGTACACCGATGATGATCGCACCAAATCTTTCAGGACGCTGGACAGTCTAAGGAGCGAGGTTTTGAACAATGCGGTCACATTCCCTCTCGCGGCAAAGTTCTATTCTCAGGATCCCGCAACCA
The DNA here is from genome assembly GCA_041667245.1 of Bacteroidales bacterium. Lineage (GTDB taxonomy): Bacteria > Bacteroidota > Bacteroidia > Bacteroidales > UBA932 > Cryptobacteroides. Next base: position 67,629 of record JBAYFJ010000002.1, read on the forward strand.
GGACTAACGGAGGCCAGATGGCGGACCCTAACAGCGGTTCATCTTATTTTGAGATCGATCAGCTCAAACCTCAGGATTATGCTGCCATCAGTTCTCTGAAAGAGGGCGAGATTTCGGAGCCTATCGAATCTCTTGACAACGAGGGACGTTCCGGCAACACAGTCTACAAAATTGTGAGAGTGGACAAAATCATTCCGGCACATCCGGCTACTTTCGAACACGACTACAGCCAGTTGATGGAACAGGTAAAGTCGGAAAAACAGATGCAGGCTATTAACGCTTTCGTGAACAGCAAGATAAAAGTTACCTACATCGTTATCGACCCTATATTCAAAGATTGCAATTTCACCCGCGAAGGCTGGGCTACCAAATTCTCATCAGTTGATGAATGACAATGTCGTTTCTTAGACGATTGACATATTTTCTCATAGCTTTTCTAACCGCTATTCCTTCTTTTGCCCAGCAAACTGAGCAGAATGACAGTATCGTGCGCCTGGTCAAAGGCGAGTCAGTCCAACTCATCGAGCAGTTCGGAAGAGTCTACCGTAAGGTTGTGGGCAATCCGGCGACGTTCTTCCACAACAACACTTATCTGAATTGCGACACGGCTATGTGGGATGTGGATTTGAGGGTGATTTACGGCATCGGCCACGTGGAGATCATTCAGGACCGCACAGTACTTCAGAGTGACAAGTTGGACTATTACATAGATCAGGATCTGGCTCAGTTCAGAGGAGGGGTGGTTCAGTTGAGGGACAAGGACAAGAACACCCTGCGCACCAGGTATCTTGATTTCAACACTAAGGACAGCGTGGGAGTCTTCCACAACGGCGGCAGTATGAAGGACAAAGACGGGCAGATTATCGAGAGTCTGAACGGTACGTATGATTCCAAGATAAAACTTTTCACGTTCGTGGATAACGTGAATATGTTCACTGATTCCATATTTGTGAAAACGACCCGGCTGTCTTATCACAGCACTCCGGGAGTGGCGGAGTTCGGCAGAGGCACAAATGCGTGGAGGGACGATAACATGCTCTCTTCAGACGCCGGCTGGTACAACCGGCCTAAAGAGGTGTTTCTCTTCAACGGCAATGTTCACGTTCTGACCAAAGACCAGGAGGGATGGTCCGACTCGTTGTATTATTACAGAACTCCGAATGATGTTGAGATGCTCGGCAATGCGCAGGTCGTGGATTCTCTCCACGATGCGGGGGCTTTGGGAGGTCGTCTTTTCTATCAGGACACTGTTTCCACGGTCACTATGACCAGGAAGCCCGCTATCGTGATGAAGACTAAAAGCGGGGATCAGGTGGACACTGTCTATTTCGGGGCGGATTCGTTGATTTACAAGACCATAAAGAAGTGTGACATAGACTCTTCAGTGGTGGCGGCTGCCAAAAAGAGGACGGATGACCTGAGCGGTGACCCTGTCTCGGAATATCGTAGAAAGGCTGCTTCGGCTGCGGCTGAAGAAGCGAAAAAGGCTGCCGATGAGGCTGACGAAGCTTCAAGAGGCGGGGCGCCGCGTAAAGGAAGGATTCCGAACCGCGGCAATTCAGGAGGCCCTCAGTCCTCACAGAACGCACAATCTCCTCAGACACCACCAAAGCAGGAGCAGACAGCGCCTCCGAAATCCGATCATAATGCTCCGCCAAAACAAGATCAGATCGCACCGCCTGCATCAGACCTTGCAGCGCCTCCGAAACCGGATGCCGTCTCGGAAATGGCGAAAGACAGTCTTGGCATCGGACCGGAAAATCCTCCGGATGCCGGCGACAGTACGGCAATGGCACCGGACGACATATCTCCTGACGGTCTCGGGACAAACAACGTAGGTCTTTCGGCCGCACTTGACAGCCTTGGCGGCAAAACGCCCGCTATGTCAAAAAAGAGTCCCGCTCTTTCTGCCAAAACGGATTCTCTTTCAGCAAAACAAGACAGCCTTTCAGTCGCCAAAGACACTGCGGTGATTGCGAAAGACACTTCAAAACTGGGCTTTCTGACTGCTCTTCGAAATGTAAAAGTGTTCAGAAAAGATATGCAGGTAGTCTGTGACTCTCTGGAGTACTGTGATTTGGACTCTCTCGCAAGATTGTTCAAGAAGCCGGTGGTCTGGAATGAGGTCAAAAGACAGTACACTGCCGACAGTATTTATGTGGTCGTCAGGAATAAGGCAGTCGACAGAGCCAATTTGATGTCGAACGCCTTCATCATAACTCAGGAAGACTCCATCTGTTTCGATCAGATTAAAAGCACCGAGGTTGTGGCCTATTTCGACTCCACCGGTACGCTGAAGAGATTCGACGCACTCGGAGACGCTTCCGCCATTTTCTATCTCAAGGAGCACGATGCACTGGCCACTGTCAATAAAGTGGCGTCCAAGATGCTCTATGCTGAATTCAAGAACGGGGACGTTGAAAGAATCTACTATTTTGACGCCGCAAAGAATGACGCCTATCCGACAGTGCAGTTGTCCGAAAAGGATCGCGTTCTCAAAGGCTTCGACTGGCAGAGCAAGGCACGTCCAAAGAGCAAAGACGACATAACCCCGATAGTTTTCAGATCAAGTGAGAGAGCTCAATATCTCTCAAGACCGAAAACCACGTTCAAAGAGACTGACACGTATTTTCCGGGCTATATGAAAGGAGTGTACAAATCTTTAGCTAAGGCCGATTCCCTGAAAAATGCTCGGCGTATTGCGAGAGAGCTTGCCAAGAGTCAGGCGAGGATTGATTCTCTTAATGCCAAAGACAGTCTGAAAGTGAGAGATCCTCTTTCCGTACGAGACTCTCTCTCCATTAAGGACAGCCTGAAAGTGGCAGCCGACAGCTTGAAGGCTTCTTCTGACAGTCTGAAGGTTCCTTCTGACAGTCTGAAGATGACGGGTGACAGCCTCAAGGTCTCCTCCGACAGCCTTCAGGTCAATCAGGACACTCTTTCAAAAGCGTATCTCAAGGCAAAGGCCCAAGCCGAGAAACAGAAAAAGAAAGAGGCCAAAATCGCTCAGCGCGACACTCTGATTGCCTCGATTCTGAAGAAAGATAAGGACAAGGAGAAGCTTAAGGCTGACAAGAAACTCGCCAAGCAGCGCAAGAACACGGCGCGTCTTGTGATTCAGGAAAGACAGACAGAAGCGAAACAGGCTGCCAAAATCGCCAGATTCAAGGCGAGATTCGAAAAACGCAAAGCCCGCCTTGACGCCCGGAAAGCCAAAAAGGTTAAAATAACGCCTGACAGCACTATTGTGGAGACGAAGAATGTTAAAGACAGCATTCTCGTGAAGACGAAAAAAATGCCTGACACCACTTTAGTGAAGCCAGGCAAGAGAATCGACAAATTTGAGGCTAAGCCTATCGCGCAACCGGCTGAAAAGCCTACTGGGCAAACAACTTTATTATATTCAAAACCACTTCGGAGGCCTTCTCAATACTCTGAAGAGGCACGAATTCCATTTTTCCGTGGAAATTCAGACCGCCGGCGAACAAGTTAGGGCAAGGAAGGTTCCTGAATGACAGGTTGGCCCCGTCCGTGCCGCCTCTGATCGGCTGAATCTTCGGCTTCACTCCTGCGAGTTCCATAGCCTTGACAGCCTTCTCCACAATGAAGTAGAAAGGTTCTACTTCTTTCTTCATGTTGTAGTACTGGTCCTTGATTGTGGCCGTGGCAGAGCCTTCACCGTATTTCTTGTTGATTTCGCTGACGCACTTCTCCATCAGAGCTTTTTTCTGCTCGAAAAGCGCCCTGTCGTGATCTCTTATTATATAGCTAATCTCCGCTTCCTCCACGCTGCCTTTGATGCCTATTACGTGGAAAAATCCCTCATAACCCTCAGTCTTTTCCGGAATTTCGTCCGCCGGAAGAAGGCCGTTCAGTTCCATAGCGATACGGATTGCATTCTTCATTTTGCCTTTTGCATAGCCCGGATGCACGTTTCTGCCCTGAATCTTGACGGAGGCTGACGCGGCGTTGAAGTTCTCATATTCCAGTTCTCCTGTTTCGCCACCGTCCACCGTGTAAGCATATTCGGCTCCGAAAGCCGGCACGTCGAATTTGACCACTCCTCTGCCTATCTCCTCGTCAGGAGTGAATCCGATGCAGATTTTTCCGTGTTTAAGTTCAGGATGCTCAATAACGTACTGGGCTGCGTTCATTATCGCCGCGACACCGGCCTTGTCGTCAGCCCCGAGCAGAGTGGTGCCGTCGGTAGTGATGAGAGTCTGACCTTTGTACTTTGTCATCTCAGGGAACTCTGAAGGCTTCAAAGCCAATCCTTTCACACCTTTGAGGGCAATCTCGCCACCGTCGTAATTCTCAATGATTTGAGGTTTTATGTCGTTGCCGGGTGCGTCAGGAGACGTGTCCACGTGCGAGATGAATCCGATTGCAGGGATCTTCTTGTCCGTGTTAGCCGGGATTGAGGCCATCACGTAGCCGTATTGGTCGAGTTTTGAGTCAATGCCCATTGCCGCAAGCTCATTTCTAAGCATTTTCAGCAGATTAAGCTGCTTTTCGGTGCTGGGCTGGCTCTCGGAATTCTCGTCCGACTGAGTGTCCACGCCCACGTACCTAAGGAATCTTTCAGATATTTTTTCCATTGTATTTAATGTTTATTGTCTCGCGCTTTGTTTTGTGTGCATCGAAGCGTAGATTAGATAAATGATAATAGCTGCGTAAGGGATTATCGCCACCGGTTCGGCGAATTTGGCGTTCCATCCGGAAAGGAACCAGTCCACCTCGGCGAATTTGAGGAATGCGCTGACGACTCCCATAAGAGCACCTCCGGCTATGAAACCCGATGCGATTAGAGTACCTTTCTCCTGACGTTCCTGATTCAGAGTCTTGTCTTTCGAGCGGCTGCCCACGAACCACGAAATCGCACCTCCCACAAGGAGAGGAAGGTTTAGATCTATAGGGATGAACATTCCGAGGGCGAACGCAAGGGCCGGAACCTTGAAAATGGTCAGTGCTATGGCAATCGCCGCTCCTATTCCGTACATGAGCCATGGGGCGCCTCCGCCATTCATCATCGGCTCAATGACAGCCGCCATCGCATTGGCCTGAGGAGCCACAAGAGCATTGTCCCCGGTGAATCCGTAGGTCTTGTTGAGGATAAGCATAACCCCGCAGACGGTAGCTGCCGCGACAATGGTACCGGCAAATTTCCATATTTCCTGTTTCTTAGGCGTGCTGCCTATCCAATATCCTATCTTTAAGTCAGTTATGAACGAGCCTGACATCGAGAGAGCCGTGCAGACCACGCCTCCGATGACAAGTGAGGCGGCCATTCCTGTGTTGCCTTTCAGCCCCACTGCCACCAGCACAAGGGAAGCTATGATCAATGTCATCAAAGTCATTCCGCTCACAGGATTGGTGCCGACGATTGCTATTGCGTTTGCCGCCACGGTGGTGAATAGGAACGAAATCACGGCCACGATCAGCAGGCCGACGAGAGCCTGCCAGATGTTGCTGACAACTCCGCCGAACGCAAAGAATGCGAAGACCACGAGAAGGGTTATGATGATCCCGCTCACCACCACTCTCATACTCAGGTCTTTATCAGTCCTTTTGACATCGGAGTCCGCCGCTTTCTTTTTGGAAAACTCTCCCGCGGCAAGCCCCACCGCTGACTTGATGACGCCGAAAGATTTTATGATTCCGATGATTCCGGCTGTGGCGATGCCTCCGATGCCGATGTGTCTGGCGTACTCTCTGAAGATCTGGTCAGCGCTCATATCCCCGACCAGCGTCGTGATTCCGCTGCCCATAAGGTCGATTACCTGTCCGCCCCAGAAGAAGTTGATCAGAGGAATGATGATAAGCCAAACCAAAAGGCTGCCGCAGCAGATTATGAATGAATATTTCAGCCCGACAATATACCCGAGTCCCAGAACCGCGGCTCCGGTGTTCAATTTCAGCATCACTTTTGCTTTGTCCGCAATGACCTGTCCGAAATGGACCACTGTGGTGGAGACAGTCTCTGCCCAAAGCCCGAACGTGGACACTATGAAATCGTAGGCTCCTCCTATCAGACCGCTGATTAGCAGCGTCTTGGCCCCTGTCCCGCTGCCTTCTCCGCTGACCAGTACCTGTGTGGTGGCCGTGGCCTCGGGGAAAGGATATTTCCCGTGCATCTCTTTCACGAAGTACTTTCTGAAAGGGATAAGGAACAGAATTCCGAGGAATCCTCCGAGTAGAGAGGAAAGGAACATTTGCATAAAATTCACATTGAGTCCAGGATATAGCAGCGCTCCGCTTGCGTCTGTCTTGCCCTGAAGGATGTAAAGAGCGGGGAGCGTGAATATGGCACCGGCCACGATGGCACCGGAGCATCCGCCTATTGACTGGATAATGACATTCTGACCCAGACCGTTCTTTTTGCCGAGTGAGGTCGTGAGTCCCACCGCTATGATTGCTATGGGTATGGCTGCTTCGAAGACCTGCCCCACTTTAAGGCCGAGGAATGCCGCGGCAGCCGAGAAAATGACCACCATAAGCAGTCCCGTTATCACTGAATACGGTGTGACTTCAGGATAATTTTTGCCCGAAGAGAGTAACGGCTTGTACTCTTCCCCCGGTTTCAGCTCGCGATGAGCGTTCTCCGGGAGCGATTGTTTCTGATTCTCCATTTGAATATTATATGTATATGTGAACAAACTTACGTAAAAAAATGAACATATCCTCACAAAAAAGGGCCGGAACTTAAGTCCCGACCCTCAAAGAGTGCTATTTACCACAGTAGGCGGCTATTTTCCCCAGCCCGGGTTCTGAGTCAGAGCCTCGTTGAGCTTAATCTGACTTGTAGGGATAGGGTAGAAATAGAACTTGCTTTCGTAAGTGCGGACCTTGCCACTTGAAGCGTCAATGTAGCCGTTCTTGACAACAGTGCTCGAAGAGAAGTTCGAATCATTCGTCACATTCGCTCCCAGCATAATATCAGGATACTTCTGAGTGTCCAGTTTGTCAAGCTGGTGCCATCTGTTCAGATCCCAGAATCGGAAATCATTGTCGAACATAAGCTCCACACGGCGCTCGCGTCGGATTTCCCAGATTAAATTGCTGACATTCATATTGTTTGCTGGATCGGCCTCAGGGCTCACGCTCATATCATTCATCCCCACTCTCTCCCTGAGCAGATTCACGGAAATGTCCAGATCATTCTGATTGCAAGCGCCAAGTTCAGCGCAAGCCTCTGCATATTCCAAAAGCACCACAGAGTACCAGTACAGAGGAGCGTCAGTGTAGTTGTAACTAGTCTGAACACGGTACGGAGCCGGCAACTCGTTAGTGTCGAACTTGTTGACGCTATATCCCGTGGAAGATGTCATAGGAGTGGCATCCGTACGGTTCTTGTCGAAGAAACGGATGTAAGTGTGATTGTCGTCATAATCGACGCCACGGTCAATGCAGACTGCGAGTCGAGGATCCCTCACGCTCAGAAGCGGTCCGAGATCAAGCAATTTCACTGCTCCTTGAGTGAGGAATGTCGAAGCAGCGTCCGTCTTCACTTCCGAAGTCGTGGCCTTAGGCTTCCCGTCAATGAACAGAAATGCGTCAAAGGCATCTTTAGTCATTCCGTTCTGCTGACTTGAGGAACAAGTGTAGTCCACAAGAGAATGGTCAAAAACATCCTTGACATAATGCTTGTAAAGAATCATCTCCGTGTTCGACTTCAAATCCAGAGAATTGTAGTTGGACTGATAGCTTTTGCTCAGAGAATAGCCGCTTCCCATCAAGGCCAAGCAGGCCTCCTTGGCTGCTTTCAAGTAAGCCGTTGCCCTTGTAGCGTCAGGCGCCTTCTGCCCGTCAGCCGCAACCCGGTACTTGCAATAGGTGCCTTCAAACAGGCATATCTCCGCCTTCATCGCATTCGCGAGATCGACGCTCCAACCCGTCTTGTTCGACTTGGTCGTGATGTTTGCGACCGCATAATTAATGTCAGCAAGAGCGGAATCGATGACCACGTCCCTGTCTATCCTCTCACCGAAAAGCGATTTGTCCTCATTGTTCAACTCGCTGAGTACCAGAGGCACATCTCCGAACTCGCGCACAAGCCAATAGTACTGAAGAGCGCGGTTCATACGAGCGACCCCTTTCCAGTTAGCCTTCTGTTTGCTTGAAAGAGAAGACATTCCCGAAACCCTGTTGATCAGAATGCAGGCCCTGCGGATTTCCTCGTAGGCGCTGTCCCAGTCTCCGTTGGAAACAAGATTGTCCGAATAGTTCCAATCTCTGAAGCCGCTGCCGGCCTGATTGTCATTCAAAGTAGGGAAGTAGAAAGTCCCTCCGCCTCCGCCGTTCCCATATCCCGAAAAATTGTTGAAGAAGGTGTTGGCATACGACTCCACATTTCCTTCGCCTGTCCAGAAGTTCTCATCCGCGAAAGTGTCCAGCGGGGATTTGTCCAGAATCTCGTCGCAAGAAGTGAACGCCATCAGACTTGCGGCCAAAATGTAAATATATTTTTTCATATTCATTTCGTATTTAATGAGTTATAGCGTGATTTGGACGCCGAATGAATAGGTGCGGTACATCGGGTCTATACGACCGAACACTCCATACCCCAGATTCCCGTTGCCGGAATTGATCTCTGGATCGAAAGGCGCGTCGCAATTGTTGATCACCTCAAGCAGATTCTCGCCGCTGAAATAGACGCGCACTTTCTCAAGATAGATCTTCCTCGTGATGTTCTGAGGAAGGGTGTAGCCCACAGTCAGGTTCTTCAGACGAAGATAGGACATCTGAGACACGAACTTGGACTGAGGATAGTAGTTGTGATTGCCCGCTGCTATGCCGTCCACGGTGCCGACACCGCTGTTGTCCGGCCATAGTCTCGGGTACTTGGCGTCAGCGTTGGTGACTGTCCATGACGAGTTCTGGAATGTGCCCTGCCAGTAATCCATTTCGTTGGAGTAAATCGCATCCGCGCCGCGGAAGAATGGCATCGTGAATGCCGATCTTGTCCAGATGTCGCGTTTGCCGACTCCCTGGAAGAAGGCGTCGATGTCAATCCCTTTCCAAGAAGCTCCGAGACGGAAGCTGTACTGATAGCGCGGCTGAGTGTTGCCTATGACCTTGAGGTCTCCGTGATCGTTCGCGGTTCCGGAACCTCCGTCAATCACACCGCTGCCGTCCAGATCCTTGAACTTGATGTCACCGGGACCATAGACGAATGAGCCTTGCTGAAGGCCTGTCTGATCAGCTATTCCGCTTGCGTAGGCCGTAGGTTTACCGTTTTCGTCGTATCCCGCAAAGTCATCAGGAGTGAAGAGTCTGTCCGTCTCGAATCCCCAGATGTCTCCGTAAGTCATCCCCTCGTAAGTGCTGTCAAGAGATTTGGTTTCATTGTCCCATTTGGTGACCTTGGATTTGAAATCGCCGATTGAGGCATTTGCGTAGACGTGCACATCGCTGAACGTGTGATTCCAGTCAATCGCAAGTTCCCAGCCGCGTGTGCGCAGCGTTCCGTTGTTGGTGTAAGGTGCGGAATCACCAAGCACAGCCGGTAATGAGGCAGCCGGAGCGAGCATATCCAATGTGTTCCTCTGGTACCAGTCAAATGTGAGATTCAGCTCATTCTTCAGAGCGCTCAAGTCAAGACCTATGTCGAGAGTCTGAATCCTTTCCCAAGACAGTGATGAGGACACGAGGTCAGGAAGATTGTACATCGTCACTTTCTGCGTGCCGTTTCCTACCCAGTTGATGGAGCCGTAGTCGTCATCATCTCTTCTGGTGAGAGTGGACACGAATCTGTTGCTGCCGATGGCCTCATTTCCGATTTCTCCGAAAGAAGCGCGGAGTTTGCCGGCCGTGATATACTGTCTCAAAGGCTCGAAGTAAGGCTCCTCGCTGAAACGGTAGCCCGCAGATGCTGAAGGGAAAAATGCCCAGTGCTCGTCAGACGGGAATTTGGAAGAACCGTCGTAACGCCCGTTCAATTCAAGCAGGTATATACCCTTGTAATCGTAGTTGATTCGTCCGAAGTACCCGGCCGTGCCCCAATGAGTGTGAGAGCCTTCTGCTGTCATATCTCCTGTTGCAAGATTGAATTCAGGGAGGTTTTCGTCAAGCAGGTCTTTACGGTAGCCGTCGTGGTACATCATTTCTCCCTCTTCGGCGTTCACTCCGACCATGGCGTGGAGATGATGAGCGTCTTTCCAAGTCTTGTTGTAGTCAACGTAGGCGTTGAATGCGTAGGAGACATCGCGGGTGGATGACTCTCCGACTCCTGTGGATGTGCTGATGTAGCCTGGAGCGGTTATCGTCGACCAGTTGTTGTAGCCGTAGATCTTCGTTGAATTGTACTTATTCTCGATTTCATTGACCATATAAGTGTAGTCGGCATTGACGGTGAGGCCCGGCAATATGGTCGCTTTCGCGAATCCGCCTATACGGGTGTAGTCATAGTAGTACTTGTCTGTACCGGCTTGTTTGCGATAGGACAGCGGTCTGAAATCCTCTCCGTTGTAAGTTCCGTAGGGACCGAAGAATGATGGCCAGCGCCACAGGTACTGGAAGGCTCCTTGTCCGATGTTGTTGGCCGTGGAGTAGTCTTTCTTGCTGTAATTGAACCGTACTCCCATCTGAAGCCAGTCAGTCGGGTTGGTGGTTATGTTTGAAGTTACGTTCCACTTTTTCAGCTGGTCGGCTCCGAATCTCATAGTGCCTTCCTCTTTGTTGTAGCCGAATGACATGTAGTAGGATGTCTTTCCGCTTGTTCCCTGGACGGCGAAATTGTGGGTCTGCGTAGGCGTGGTCTTCTTGAAGAAAATCTTCTGTACGTCCCAGTCGGTGTAGTAGTTGCCCTTGCCGTTTTCCTGGATGTCGAAGTCGTCTCCGAGGATCATTTCTCTGTAGTCGCTCTTCTTCCAGTTGTGTCTCTCTTCCCAAGCGGTTATGTTCTTGAGATAATCATCGTCGAAATTCATTCCGAACAGTTCTGCGGCAAGTCCCGCGCGTGAGTTGGTCTCCATCAAAGCTTTGACTTGCTCCACTCCGTTCGGATAGTTAGGGAGTACCGTCGGGGTCTCGAATCCGAAGTTGTTGGAGTAGGTGATTGAGACTTTGTCTGTCTTTTGTGCCGCTTTTGTGGTTATCAGCAGCACTCCGAACGCGGCGCGAGTTCCGTAAATGGATGTGGATGCTGCATCCTTAAGGACAGAGATGTTCTCAATGTCGTTGGGGTTGACGTAGGACAGGTCGTCCATTACTACTCCGTCCACAACTATCAGCGGATTGGAGGTGGCGCTGTTGCTCAAAGTGCCCAGACCCCTGATAGTGATTGACGGCGAGTTGTTTATCTTACCGTTGGTGTTCAGGACCGTGAGACCCGGAACTGCCCCCTGAAGAGCTTTCCCGACATTGGCCAGCGGTCTGTTTTCCAGCGTTTTGCCCACATCAACCGTTGAGACGGCCCCCGTAAGGTTGGCCTTCTTCTGAGTGCCGTAGCCTACCACTACGACTTCATCAAGGAATTCGTTGTCCACGGCCAGAACAATTTTGAGATTGTTAGCTGCGAGGATTTCCTGGGTTGTGAAACCGATGAATGACACAACCAGTTTGGAATTCGTCTTAACCTCAATTGAGAATCGTCCGTTCTCATCGGTCATAATTCCGTTGGTGGTTCCTTTTTCCACGATGCTGGCGCCAACAACAGGCTGCCCTGAAGCATCAATTACAGTTCCTGAAATAAGTTTTTGAGATTGTTGTTGTGATGCCGCACCGGCGTTCTCGGTGCCGGAGGCATAGACAGTAGGGACATTTGTCGCGCAAATTAATGCGGTGGCTAATGAGATGACTGCCAAAGACTTGCGCAAACAAGTCTTACCGATCCTTTTAGATCTGTCCATAAATGATAGAAGTTTTAGAGTTAATTTTTGCTTTCATTCCACTTGGAATAGTGTATCAAATATAACGTTTTATTATTTATTATCAAAATTTTCTTACACACCGTAAGTGTCAAGAAATCTCGCCAACTTTTCGGACCCGTCACTATGTGGTCATCTTTCCTGACAGTTGAAATATGAAAACTATTTGTGTTATCATAGTACAATCTTCCTCTTCTGGTGTCTTTGTTAGTAACAACTTAATTAATTTTAAAACCAATAATTTATGGCTCATTTTAAGGGAGCCCTCTTGCTTCATTCTCCAGTGGGGTTCTCATCGGAAATCCACTTGAGAGGCTTGAGATATTTTTGTGGATGATGAAATTATTAATAACTTTGAAATTGCGAAATTGAATTTTTTAAAGTTTATGATAATGAAAAAGTTACTCGTAATTATGATTGTGGCCATCGCCGCAGTGTCGTGCGGAGGCAGATTTGCCGGCAACCGCTATGTTAAACCGTTTCTCAAAAACTACTACCGCGAAGACATCCACATCGTCTCCGCAACGCGTTTGGACAGCCTTTACTGGCCTGCCGAAGACTATAGACAGATTGGACAGGCCTACTCGAATCTAAATCTCGCAGACACTGTTTGGGAGAGAGAACTCTATGGCCTTTACCAAAAGGCGAGCATAGGGAAGAAAAACGAAAAAGGTCTCACTGTCAAATACCGCAGAGGCGATGACCCGGCAGTTCTTGAAGACACGTTCATCATCGACTCCGCAGGCGTCAGCAGCTGGGGGCCTGACGTGGCATTCCTGAAGCAGAGAATTGAGTCCAAGCATACGAGATATCTAAACGGCAAATAGAGGGTTTGAGTTGTCGTTTTTTAAGAGTATATTTGCATACACAAAATAGTCAAATTATAATAAATCAAAGATAACTCATTGATATGCACATCGCTATAGCAGGAAATATAGGGAGCGGGAAGACCACGCTGACGAAGATGTTAGCCGCCCATTATGGTTGGACACCTAAATTCGAATCCGTAGATTACAATCCGTATCTGTCTGACTTCTATGAGGATATGGAAAGATGGTCATTCAACCTCCAGATTTATTTTCTGAACAAGCGATTTAAGGATGTTGTGGACATCTCCAAATGCAACGATGTCGTGATTCAGGACAGGACGATTTACGAGGACGCGAGGATATTCGCGCCCAACCTCCATTCGATGGGCCTGATGAGTTCCCGTGACTTCGAGAATTATTCCGATTTGTTCGACTTGATGATGTCCCTTGTCAAGGCACCTGATCTGTTGATTTATCTTCGTTCGACTATTCCAAATCTCGTTTCTCAGATCCAGAAAAGAGGCAGAGAGTACGAAAAGAGCATTCGAATTGACTATCTTACAGGCCTTAACAAAAGATATGAGGACTGGATCAAAGACTACAGCCATCATCTTCTTGTGATTGATGTCGACAAAATCAAGTTTGAGAATCGTCCGGAAGATTTCCAGACAGTGACCGACAAGATTGACGCTGAATTGTTCGGATTGTTCCCTGTTCAGGACGAGGAAAAGTAAAAGTAAAACGGAAAAGCCGGCCGATAACATCTATCGGCCGGCTTTTTTATGGCAATTGGTGAGGATTATTCAACTGGTTTGAAATCCTCTTTTCCTACTCCGCACAGCGGGCAGACCCAATCCTCAGGAAGGCTTTCGAAAGCCGTTCCCGCTTCTATTCCGTTGTCCGGATCACCGACTTCGGGATCATAGACATAACCGCAAATTGTACAAACGTATTTTTTCATCTTATTTTTATTTTTTCAAATATACTTATTATCTTCCAAAACGCAAGCGTAAAAATCACTCTCCGGCGATAATTCTCCTGTCCTCATCCTCATCGATTCCGGCACGTGAGGCAAGTTCTGCTTTTCTGGCCTTCAGCACTTCCTTGTGCTTGAGAATCCAATTCTCGATGTGCACCGCAATGGTGGCGAGGCAGTAGTAGCTGATCGTCTGGATGAACAACCCCGCGAACTGAGTCTGAGCCTCCGCGAAACTACCTCCTGCCGCATTCATATTCAGAAACGCCTGACATCCGAATGTCGTAGGGAACAGGTACGAGAACCATTTCCAGAACTTAGGGAACTCTGAAGTAGGCCAAGAAGATCCGCTCAGGAAAACGCAGAGCACTGACACGAAGAGAAACAGTATGAACACAGACTCCCTTCTTGTGATGACCGAGCTCCAAGCCTCGCAGAAGAACACACAGTCAGTCACAAACACCATCAGAAGCACCATTACCTGAAAGAAATCGCCCCTTTGAGGCAATCCGAAGATTGCAGGAACTATGAAAGTGATGTAGATGCCGATAATCATAAAGACGATCCAGTAGGCCATCCCTCTGCCCAGCACAATCCTCCCGATGCCGAGACCCTCGAAACTGTCAGGCATAGTAGCGAAACTCCTGTTCTCCTCTCTCGCAGTCCCCACCAGCAGCGACATTCCGTAGAACATAAGCTGCTGAATGATCACGAACAAAATCACGGTCACGAGAAAGAATCGGTAGGAAAACGCATTGTTGTAAGGATTGTTGGCCTCGTAAGGCACGGGCTCAATCATCTCCCAAGCATTCTCGGAACCCATCCCCATACTGCTGAACCGCTCAAGCTGAATCTGGTGAATCTCGTCAAGCATAACCAGATTGCTCGCCACCATAGCGTTCTTGTAGTAAAGGAACGTGCCCATATCCGCATACACGGACACGTGAGCTGTCTGCTTGTTGTTGATCACCTGATCGAAATCACTCGGGAAATA
>JBAYFJ010000003.1:0-45146 GCA_041667245.1 Bacteroidales bacterium
AATGATCGGAATTGAGTTCAACATCGTGAACATCATTCTGTCCACATTCATATTCGGTATGGGGGATGACTTCAGCATATTCATTCTGGACGGCCTGCTCAGCAAATATAAAACCGGCAGAGCTCTGCTCAACTCACACAAGACCGCAATTTTCTTTTCCACGTTCACGATTATCGTGGGAGTGGGAGTGCTTATATTCGCTAAACATCCCGCTCTCCATTCAATTGCGCTGATCACCATTCTCGGGATGATAGCGGTTGTGTTGGTGGCCTACACGGCGGAACCGATTCTGTTCAATCTGATTGCTTCGGGACCTGCGTCAAAAGGAAGGCCTCCTTACACTTTTTCCTCGCTTGTGAGAGTGGTTGCTGTGTACGGGCTTTTTGCCGTGAGCTGCCTTCTGGTCACTTTTTCTATCTTGATTCTGGCAATTCTTCCTATCCCTAAAGAGAGAAAGCAGACTGCCACATCCGTGCTTTCCCATCTTTGCTGCAGGATGGTTCTGAGATCCGGGTTTTTCATAAAGAGGAAGATTGAACTGCCGGAGGGGGAGTCTTTGCGCGATTCTGTCGCAAGCTCGTCTGTCATAATTGCCAATCATCAGTCTTTTTACGATATACTTATGGTGCTGGCAGTCTATCCGAAAGTGAGATTCATGGTTGCGGACTGGGTACACCGCTCTCCGATAATGGGATTCCCGATAAGGTTTATGGGCTATTATTCAAAGAGCAAAGGCTACGAGACTCAGACGGATCAGATCAGGAAAGATCTTGAGAACGGATGGTCTGTGGTCATATTCCCTGAGGGTACCAGATCTGCGGACGGCCGCATCGGCAGATTCCACAAAGGCGCGTTCTATCTTGCGTCTTTGCTTAAGGTTAGCATTCGCCCGGTGGTCTTTTACGGCAACAATATGGTGGTGCCTAAATCGCAGAGTTTCAATCCTTCGGACGGGGTTTCCGTTATGCGTTTCCTTCCTGAGATAAAGCCGGAAAGTGTTTCGCTCACCTATCAGGCAGAGACGAAAAGAGTGGAGGAAGAGTTCCGTACACAGTTGGAATCTTTGGAAGAGAGATTCGATGTGCCTTCCAATCCGTATTTCTATTGGTCGCTCGTCAAGAATTACATTTACAAAGGGCCTGTGACCGAGTGGTATGTCCGGGTGAAGACCAGGATGGAGAACAATTACGCATTCTTCGATTCGGTTTTGCCTCGAAAGGGGAGAATCACGGATTTGGGCTGCGGAATGGGGCAGATGTGCTTTATGCTGGCTATGTACTCGCATGAAAGAGAGCTGTATGGCGTTGATTATGACAAAGAGAAAATCGAGATTGCCGCAAACGGTTATCTTTCGCGAAGACTGAGCAACGTGTCGTTCAGATGCGAAGACGTGTGCTCGTGCGATTTGTCGGAAAGCGATGCGTTCGTGTTAAGCGATATGCTGCATTATCTGGAGCGGGACAAACAGGAGGCGTTGATTCGCCGCTGCGCAGGGCGATTGAAGGCCGGAGGAATGATTCTGATTAGAGATGCTGACACGGAAAAGGCTAAAGGACAGAAAGTTACTGACTTTACGGAAGTACTGTCCACTAAAGTATTCCGATTCAACAAAACTGCGGGGGAGTTGCGGTTCCTTTCCGCAGCTCAAATTTCAAGTCTCTGCTTGCAACACGGGTTGAGGATTGACGAGACGGTCGGTAATGATTCGCTGACTTCCAACACTTTTTACGTACTAAGAAAATTATGAGGACATTTTGGAAAATAATCAAGTGGACTATGCTTGCGATTCTCGCGCTTTTGCTTGTAATCGTGATCCTTTTGTCAATTCTTTACTTCTCGGCTGATTTCATGAAACCGAAAGGTTTCGAGGCGTCTTCCGCTGAGGTCTTCGTAAGCGACAGCCTGAGGACTTGCGGGAGCAATTGGCTGAAACTTGACGAGTACGGCCTTTGGGAGATGAAGGTATCAGGTGATCCGTATTCCCGTGGTGAGGCAATAGGCAAGATGTCCGGAGATCTTCTGTATGATCAGGAAAAGGTGTTTGTGGATCAGATCTACAAACTTGTCCCTTCCAGAGGGTATGTCAGTTTCCTGCATAAGCTGATCATCATTTTCAACAGAAATCTCGGCAGGAATGTGCCTGAGGAGTATAGGAAGGAGATTTATGCGGTTTCTCAATACTGTTCTCACGAGTTCGATGATTTCGGCACTCCCTACGAGCGCCAGATGAATTATCATTCGGCTCACGACATAGGTCACGCTATGCAGGATTATATGCTTGTGGGATGCAGTTCATTCTCTTGTTGGGGGGGAATGAGCGCTGACTCTTCTCTGATAACCGGCAGAAATTTCGATTTCTATATGGGGGATGACTTCGCAAAGAACAAAATCGTGCTTTTCGTTTCTCCTGACAAGGGATACCGCTTCGCATCGGTTACATGGCCGGGAATGATGGGAGTGCTTTCGGGGATGAACGAGAAAGGGCTGACCGTGACCATCAACGCAGCAAAATCAGTCATTCCGCAATCTTCGGCGACTCCTATTTCGATTCTCGCCAGAGAAATTCTCCAGTATGCGGGAACTATCTCTGAAGCTTACGGGATTGCTCAGCGGTACAAGACTTTCGTGTCGGAGTCAATTCTTGTCTCATCGGTGGCGGACGGCAGAGCGGCGATAATCGAGAAGACTCCGGTGAAGATTGCGCTCTATCAGCCTGAGAAAGAAAGGGTTGTGTGCACTAATCATTATCAGTCATCAGCCTTCGATGACGACAGGCGCAATCAGGAGAACATAAAGATGTCGGATTCGAGAAGTCGTTATCTGAGAATCGGAGAGCTTTTGGATTCTTTAGGCGGTATGGATGTCGTGAAGTCAGTTTACGTGCTCAGAGACAAAAAAGGCAAAGGCGGAGAGAATATCGGCTATTGCAATGATCTTGCAGTCAATCAATTGATCGCACATCACTCGGTTGTCTTCAAGCCGGGAGAGCTGAGAATGTGGGTCTCGACCTCTCCTTGGCAATGCGGGAAGTACGTCTGCTATGATCTGAACAAAGTTTTTTCCGACAGTCTCGATTATAAGTCTGATGTCAGTGAGAAGGCATTGGACGTAGCTGAGGATCCTTTCATTAATTCTGAAGATTACCGGAAAGTGCTCAAGTACAGAGAGTGCTCTTCAATCATCAGAAAGGCGCAAAGGTCATCGAGAGAGGTGTCTAAGGATTCTCTTGCGATGTTCTCGGGCTTGAATCCGGATTATTACGGGACCTACGTTACTCTCGGTGACTATTATCTTGGCAGAGGTGATTCATCGCATGCTTGCTCGCTATGGAGAAAAGCGTTATCTTTACCTTCCAAAAAGCAGGAAAAATCGCTATTGGAAACGAAACTTGCTGATATAAAGAAAAATAATGAAAAATAACCCTCGCATTCAATTTCTTTCCCGCAGGGAAATCAAACGGTATCAGGAAAAGCGTCTTTCAGATGCTTTGGAATACCTTCAGACTCATTCCGCCTTTTATCAGAATCTGTTTAAGGACAACAAGATTGACATAGGAAAGATCAAGAAGATAGAAGATTTGACGTGCGTGCCTGTCACCACCAAGACTGACTTGCAGCTTCACAACCAAGAATTCCGTTGTGTCCCACAGGAGCGCATAATCGATTATGTCACCACTTCGGGCACTTTGGGAGATCCGGTGACCTTCACGGAGACTGGCGAGGATCTGGACCACCTCGCCTACAACGAGTTTCTCTCTTTTTCTACCGCAGGATGTTCCAAAAGGGACATTATGCAACTGATGACGACTATTGACAGACGGTTTATGGCCGGACTCGCTTATTTTCTCGGTGCCAGAGAGCTTGGGATGGGAATTGCGAGAGTGGGCAACGGCATTCCGGAACTTCAATGGGACACTATCAATAGAATCAATCCCACTGTGGGAATGGCAGTCCCTTCTTTTCTGATGAAACTGATCTCATTTGCCAAAGAGCATGGAATCGACTATCATAACTGTTCTATGCGCAAGTGCATCTGCATCGGAGAGGCTTTGAGAGATCCGAGGACTTTCCGTTTGAACACTTTGGGGCAAAGAATCCAAGAGGAATGGCCTGAGCTTGTGCTCTATTCCACTTATGCCTCCACGGAAATGCAGCATTCCTATACTGATTGCGAGTATTTCAACGGCGGTCACGTACAGCCTGAGCTTATTATCGTGGAGTTTCTGGACGATGACAACAATCCGGTAGGCCCTGACGAGCCTGGGGAAGTAACCGTTACGACTTTGGGGGTGACCGGTATGCCGCTTTTAAGATTCAAGACAGGGGACATAGTCTATCATTTCGACGAGCCTTGCCGCTGCGGCAGGAACACAACCAGACTGGGTTCAGTGTTGGGACGCAAGGGCCAGATGATCAAGTTCAAAGGAACCACTCTTTATCCGCCTGCGCTGTTTGACATTCTGGACAACATTCCGGGGGTCGCGAATTACGTGGTCGAGGTCTCCACAAATGATCTCGGCACTGACAATGTGCTGGTGAAAGTCGGCACTCAGAAAAGCGGCGACGTCTTCGAGAAAGAAATCAAGGATCTGTTCAGAGCGAAAGTGAGAGTCGCGCCTGACGTAGAGTTCCTTTCCCCTGAGGAAGTAGCCAAGATAATGTTTCCTCCGATGAGCAGGAAACCAGTTAAATTCATAGATTTACGATAAAAACTTATTGTTATGAAAAAAATCATTTTATTGTTTTTGCTTTTCGCCGGTGCTATATGCATCGCAAAAAAGCCGGTCCAGCAGTCCGTGACATTCTACGGCATAGACTTTAACAAGGTGTCGGTGTACGGTGCCGGGGAGACGCCTCGGGACTTCATAAATGCCTTCGACGCCATCAACTCTCTGTTGGTCGCCGAACCTGACAAGTACATAACACCCCTTGAAGTAAAGTTGAACTTGAATTTCGATAATGTTGATTTGTCTTTTGTGCAGAACAGGAACAAAGACATTGACCCTGACGGGCTTAAGTCATTTGTTGCCAAGAGTTCCCTTACCGACAAGGAAATTGTCGAAGAGGTCAAAAGTCTGGACATAAGCGGCAAAGGCGAGGGCCTTGTTGTGATAGCGATGGAGCTGAACAAGAGCACGGACATAGGTACTTATTATTATGTATTTTTCAACGAGAAGGACGGTTCGGTCATCAACGTGTTCCAGAAAAGAGGTCAGAGCGGCGGAATGGGACTGAGAAACTATTGGGCCCGATCTTTCGCCAGGTCGTTCAAAAACATCGACGCTTCTGATCTGCAGGCTCATTTCAATGCGACTTTGACAAGCGTGAAATCCGCTGCCAAGACAGCGGCAAAAGGAGTGAAGAATGCAGCGGTCAATGTCTATGATGACATCAAGACTGCCGTAAATGACGACAATAAATGAAGATTCTCGTAACCGGAGCCGCCGGGTTCATCGGAAGCGGCGTGATGCTCAGACTTGCCTCAAGAGGCGATGAAGTGGTCGGAATCGACAACATCAACGACTATTATGACGTAAGATTGAAATACGGTCGTCTTGAGGCAGCCGGTTTCGAAAGGCCGTTTGTAGGCGGGGATTTTTTTGTAAGCAAGCGGTTTCCCAACTGCCGTTTCGGTAAGGTGGCCATTGATGACGCTGATGCTCTCAACTCTCTTTTCTCAGCCGAGAAGTTCGACAAGGTTGTGAATCTCGCCGCACAGGCGGGGGTCCGCTATTCCATTACCAATCCTTACGCTTACATTCAGTCCAACATAATCGGCTTTGTTAACGTTCTTGAGGGTTGTCGCAATTTCAACGTAAAGCATTTGGTTTTCGCTTCTTCAAGTTCCGTCTACGGGCTTAATTCCAAGGTGCCTTTCAATGAGACCGACAATGTGGACAAACCGGTCAGCCTTTATGCAGCGAGCAAGAAATCCGACGAGCTGATGGCTTTCGCGTATTCCAAGTTGTACGGTTTCGCCTCGACAGGGTTAAGGTATTTCACGGTTTACGGTCCTTGGGGCAGGCCTGATATGTCCCCTATGCTCTTCGCTTCCTCAATATTGTCCGGGAAGCCGATCAACGTGTTCAATCACGGAGATATGTTGCGAGACTTTACCTTCATTGATGACATAGTTGAGGGTACTCTCAGAGTGGTGGATTCAATGCCAACTCCGTCTGAGGCATCCGGCGGCGTGCCGTACTCTATCTATAACATTGGTTGCGGGCATCCTGTCAAACTGATGGATTTCATCTCGACTCTTGAGGACGCTTTGGGCAAAAAGGCTGAAAAGAATTTTATGGATATGCAGCAGGGAGATGTCTACGAGACTTATGCTGACACGACCAAGCTCCAACAAGATCTCGGCTACAAACCAAAGGTCTCTTTGAAAGAAGGGGTGGACAGGTTCGTGGAGTGGTACCTCTCGTCAAAGAATCCGCTAAAAGAGAATGATTGAGAAAGGCCCTGAGATAGTGACGCTTTTGCCGTGGCTCTTTACGTAGTCTGACAGTTGTGTGTCTGAAAGGTATCTGACAGTGTTGACAAGCAGAACATTATTGCTGTCGGCACTGTCTTTTTGCATCTCGTCCAAGAATGATCGGGTGTCTTTCTTATAATCCACAATTTCCCTTCCTAGGTAAACGCTCATGTTCTCAGGCCTGTTCAGATAAAGCGTGTTGACCGTGGTTCCTTCAGGCACCTTGGAGCATAATTCCCCATAGCCTATGTAAGGGTTGATGCTGTTCATCTGGAAAGTGAAAGCATAGACGCACATCAGTACGCCGCAGGCCATATAGGTGAGCGCTCTCGAATAACTTTTTCCGGTCACTATTGTCGCCAGAGCCAGAATGTTGCCGGCTAGCAGAATCAGGCAGGCGTAGAATGTCATATTGTAGGCTATGAACGGATACTGGAGGAGAATCTCGTGGAGGAAGGTCAGAGAGTCAATGTGCTTCACTGCGTAGGCTCCGGCTCCGCTGATGGCTATCAGAAGAAGTAGAGTGCCCACCACGCAGTTCCTCATCCATTTCTTAAGTCCTTTGCGCATTATTACGATAGGTCCAAGATAGACTATGAACGGGATAATAGGCAGAAGATAAATCGGGAGTTTCGAACTGAAAAGAGACAGCATTACGAAGGTGCTCGCGATTATGCAAAGGAAAAAAGTCTCGGTCACGGTCCTCTGTGGCTCATCTTTCTTCTTGAAGAATCCTCCTATCGCCGCAGGCAGCGTGAAGAACACATAGGGCAGCGTTATAGGTATGATTGCGTACAGGTAGAAGTAGAACGGCATCTTGTGATGGAAAGCGTTCACGGCCCTTCCAAAGGTCTGATGAATCGTGAGATCGTAAAGATAGTCCGGCCCGCTTTCAATCAGGACGCCGCCGAACCAGATTGCCGACAGTGCGAGAATCACTCCGAAAGTCTTGAAACCCAGATATCTGCCAATCTGCTTGCAGTTGCGTGTCACTATCAGGAAGCACAGCACTGACACAAGGGGCGCAAGCAGTCCCACTGGACCTTTGGTGAACAACGCCATAAAAATCCAAAAGGGGAACAGCCAGCTTTGCAGTTTCGTGTGTCCTGTGCCTGTGAACATTCTGTAGAAGGCGAAAAGTGAGAGGACGATGAACATCACCATCATCTGGTCCATTCGTATGAAGACCCCGGTGCCGAGGTAGATTCCTGTAGACGCGAGAATGAGAGCCGTTGCTATTCTGGTGAGCGGTCTTATGATTTTGCCTGATTCTTTCGCTGCTGCGAGTAGCCATCTGTCCATAATGAATATGGTGACCATAGCCGGGATGAAGGCCAGAAGCGAAAGCAGTAAGATAGAGTGTTCTCCCGCTATAGTCTTGCACAGCATCATAAGCCAGAAGTAGAGAGGAGGTTTGTCGGCGTAAGGCAAACCGTTGTTGGTAAGAGCGAATATCTCCCCTTTGCTGAGAGCCTCATCGGTGATCTCAAGGTAGCGGAGCTCGTTCATATACGTGAAGTCTCTTGAGGTGAGCGCAGGCAGAAGACATAATGTTATGAAGGCTATTGCGCACAGTATAGGATGGTTCTGTATGAATTTTTTCATTCTTGCTTTCTTCTTTTCTTTTCGTTAATGCCGATGAACACGTTGCGGATGTACACCACGAAGCCGAATGACTGTCCGAGGATGAGGACAGGATCAAGCCTTATGATTCCGTAGGCGATTATGGTGCCCGAGCCTATGAGACTGATTATCCAGAAACCAATCGGAAGGGTGGACTGGTGCTTCTCGTAAGAGTAAAGCAACTGATAGACGAATCTGAGCGTGAATATGATCTGACCGAGCGAACCGAACGCCACCAGCCAGAGCGGAATGTCTTTGTTTTGAAGGAAAGTGCTAACGAAATGGCTGGCGTCATCGAAGACCAGAATCAGCGCCAGCGCCGGGGTCAGCAGAAGCACGTAACGAACAATTCTGTTGATTTTTTGCCACAATCCCTTGGCGTTAAGGTTCCAGATGTAGATGTAGTAAGAAATCAATTGTCCAAGAATGATGGAGAAGTCATCCCTGCACCATCCGTAGATGAACATAAGATAGGCTCCGATCAGGCTGAAAACCCAATACACAGTGGGCGAGACCAGTGCCTTTGCCTTTTCGGATTGAATCCACTGAACGAGGATTCTCGCAGAGAAGAACCCTTGCGCGAGAAAGCCTATGGCGTAGACAATCCAACTGTATTGAGACATAATCAGTTGTTGGTTTGGTCATTGAGATCTGTTTCCCCTACGGCATAATT
Organism: Bacteroidales bacterium; assembly: GCA_041667245.1. GTDB lineage: Bacteria > Bacteroidota > Bacteroidia > Bacteroidales > UBA932 > Cryptobacteroides. The sequence goes on from JBAYFJ010000003.1 coordinate 8,774, forward strand.
GATGTAGCGGGGGCGCATCCAGCGATAAGCGAAACAATCCGCGAACGGGCCCCAAAGTCTGTTCCAGAGGTGGTATTTCGACTCCCCGGCTTTTCTCGGAAAGTGTCTGACGGGGATTTGCTTGTAGGTGCAGCCTTTCTGAAGCAGGACCATTGCCGGAAGAAATCTGTGAAGTCCTTTGAAGAGAGGAATCCTCTTCGCCACATCCGTGTGGAGTACTTTTAGAGGGCAGCCTGTGTCTATGGCTCCGTCTCCGGTCATCATACGCCTGAATCCGTTTGCGATTTTGGACTGAATTTTTTTGAATATGGTGTCTTTCCTGTTCGCTCTGTAGCCTACCACCATACTGAAATCACTGATGTCTTTCAGAAGCAGGTTGAAATCATCGGGGGAAGTCTGAAGATCAGCGTCCATATAGCCAAGAAGTTCGGATTGGGTGTAGTCAATCCCGGCTTTCAGAGCGGCGCTCAGTCCGGCGTTTTTCTTGAAACTCAGGTAGAAGAACCCTTCGTTTCTTTTGCAAATGCGCCTCAGGCCATCAAGACTGGAGTCTTTGGAGCCGTCGTTTACGAACAAGACGCAAGTTTTGCGCAAACTGTGGGGCAGAAAAGACGAAAGCGCCTTTTCAAGATTGTCTATGTTGTCTTCCTCATTGAAGACGGGAATAATTATCGTGAATTCGTAGTCTGCTGTTCTGTTCATAGCATCCGGACAAATTTGAGTGTATGATTATATTTTGCAAAAATACAAAAGAAATCTGTATCTTTGAGGAATGAGAAATATAAATTTACTTAACTATACATTCATTTTCGGATTATTGTCTTGTTTTGTTCTTAATTCCTGTTCTTGCTCGGGTGGACGGCAAAAGGATGACGATTCTTCCGTTCAAGTTGACACTTTGTACCCCTTGGGCTTTTGTACAGATTCGCTCGATTTGAGAGAGGGCAGTCTCAAAAGCGGGGAGGTCTTTGCGAGTTTGGTCTCCGGTCTGGGACTTTCGTTGGATCAGGCCAACAAACTGGCAATGGCTTCCGACACCGTTTTCGATATGCGTCAGATGAAGGCGGGCAACAGATGGAAGGCCTATTACGAGGCGGATTCACTGAGGTTTTTCGTCTATGAGGCCGACATTGTCCACACGACGGTGTTTAAATGTTTCGAACCGTTCAAGGTGTGGAATGTGGAAAAGCCTGTGGAGACAAAGATGATGTACTCCGACGTGGACATAGAGACTTCTCTATGGAATGATATGTCTGACGCCGGGACGTCTCCTCTTATCATTCTCCAACTTTCGGACATTTATGCTTGGACAGTGGACTTCTTCGGCTTGCAGCAGGGGGACAGGTTCAGGGTGCTGTACAATCAGAGTTTCTGCGAAGGTGAGCCTTTCGACATTGAGGACATCTATTATGCGGAGTTCACGCACGATGGGAAGACGTTTCCCGCGATAAGATTCGATCAGGGAGACGGAGGCAATCTCTATTGGAATGACAAAGGAGAGAGCATGAGGAAGGCTTTTTTGAAGGCACCTCTCCATTTTTCAAGAATCAGTTCAAAGTTCTCTTATTCAAGAAGGCACCCTGTCACCGGCAAGGTGCGGCCTCACACGGGAGTTGATTATGCGGCTCCTAAAGGGACTCCGGTTGTCTCTATTGGAGACGGTACCGTAATCAGCAGAGGCTGGGGCGGCGGAGGCGGCAACACTGTGAAGATTCGGCATAATTCCGTTTACACTACGGCATATCTTCATCTTTCCGGTTATGGTCAGGGAATTAAGACTGGGGCGAGAGTGAGACAGGGACAGGTCATAGGCTATGTCGGATCGACCGGTATGTCCACCGGGCCTCATCTTGATTTCAGAGTCTGGAAAAACGGCTCTCCAATCAACCCTTTGACAGTCTCATCACCTCCGGCGGACCCGATACGCAATGATTCTCTTGCATCCTTCACGCCGCTTGTGGCTTACTACAGCGCAAAGGTGGATTCTCTTGACAGGGTCTTGAGAAAGAAATAGCGATAATCACGGATAATGTGTTATCTTTGAATTATGTTTTGTACGCCTAAATCTTTATTTCAGACGCTGCTTGTCATCGCCGTGATGATTTCGACGGTAGCCTGCGGAAGTCCTGACAAAGTCAAAAAGGAGAAAGACCCTCTCAGCGGAGAAGTCTCGGTCTCGGGGGCGTTTGCGCTCTATCCGCTTGCGGTTCAATGGGCTAATGATTTCCAGACCATTCACCCTCGCGTTCACGTCTCAGTGTCTGCCGGCGGGGCAGGCAAAGGAATGACAGACGTGATGAACGGGATGGTGGATTTCGGAATGCTTTCCAGAGATCTTCATCAGGAGGAGCGGGACAGAGGTGCCGTCGCATTTGTTGTCGGTAGAGATGCGGTCGTCGCAACGCTCAATTCGAAAAATCCTCTTTTGCCGGTAGTCGTGGCTAAAGGTCTGACACCGGAAATGGCAGCGAAAGCTTGGTTGAATGGCGGATGCAAGACGTGGGGAGATCTTCTCGGAATCGATGACGACACGCCTCTGCACGTGTACACCCGTTCGGACGCCTGCGGAGCCGCACAGACTTGGGCTGCTTACTTCGGTGCGCATCAGGAAGATTTGACGGGTACCGCGGTCTACGGGGATCCCGGTATAGCCAGTGCGGTGGAAAATGATGTCAATGGGCTTGGATTCAACAATATAGCCTATGCTTATGACCCTGAGACCCTTTTGCCTCCGGACGGTTTGAAGCTTTTTCCGATTGATGTGGACACATCCGGCGTGGTGGAACATAATGAACTTTTCTACAAGACGAGAGACGAGATTGTGAAGGCGATCAATAATGACAAATATCCCTCTCCTCCTTCCAGAAATCTTTATCTTGTAAGTAACGGGGTGCCTTCGGACACGGTGGCTCAGGCTTTTCTGCGTTTCATTCTCAAAGAAGGACAGAAATTCAACGAGCCGTCCGGTTACGTCAGGGCTTCCGGAAAAGTGATCAACGAACAGCTGAGGATGATACGTCTTGAGTCAAGGAAGAACTCCACGCAATTGAAAATCAACAACACCGATTCAACTGTATTGTTTTTCGTGGGTCTGATCCTTATAGTGCTTGCGCTGTTGTCTCCTTCGTTTTTCATCAAATCTTGGAACAAGCGGAGGATGTTCAAGGAGAGGGCGTCTTCCGTCTTTATGTTCATTCTCACGATAGGCTCGATTTTGCTGCTTCTTGCCATTCTTGGGGGACTCTTCTACAAATCGCTGCCGCTGCTGAAAGATAATTCTCTCTGGAGTCTTCTAACTTCTACCGAATGGAAACCGTCCAAGCACATATTCGGATTTCTGCCTTTTATAACGGGCACTCTTTATGTGACCATATTGTCAATGGTCATTGCGGTGCCTCTTTCCTTGTTCACCGCGATTTTCCTGACTGAATATTCAAAGAAATTCCTTCGGAAGCTGGTTTATCCCGCACTTGACATTCTTGCGGCGCTGCCTTCCGTAATTTACGGAGTCTGGGGTATTCTGATTCTCATTCCCATATTCGGCTATTCTCTTCTGACAGCGTCTCTCGTGCTTTTCGTTATGGTTCTTCCGATCTTGGTAAGCCTGTTCGTGGAGATTTTCTCTTCCGTCCCAAGTGATCTGCGTGACGCATCCACTTCTCTGGGGGCGACTAAATGGCAGACTACTAAGCACGTAGTCTTGAGAAGATCGATTCCGGGCATTTTCGCAGCCGTGGTGCTCGCTCTTTCGAAGGCGATGGGGGAGACGATTGCGGTGATGATGGTCTGCGGCAGTCTGTTGAAGATTCCTACTGGACTTCTCGACGGCTTCTATCCTCTTCCGGCGTTGATAGGCAACAATTACGGAGAGATGGCTTCTGTTCCTCTTTATGAATCGGCTATTATGTTCGCAGCGTTGCTGTTGTTTGTTATAGTGCTTATTTTCAATGTGTTATCAAGAGTGATTCTTTACAAAATCCGGAAAGACCAATGAAAAAAAGAAAACAGAAATATATTGAGGAGGCAGTGATGAAGGTGGTGATGTACATCTGTGTGTTCCTTGTGCTGGCTTTTGTGGTGACCATCATCTGGACAATTTTTCAGAAAGGCTTATCATCGGTGACCTGGGATATGATCACCAAAGTCCCGGGTCCCGACTTCAATACCAAGAATGACGGAGGCTTCCTGAACGCTATAGTCGGCTCTCTTCTGATTGTAATTCCTTCAACGCTGATCGGAATCATAATCAGCATTCCGGTTGTGTTCTACATTACTCTCTATAGAAAGAGGAACGACAAACTATCTTATGCGGCTCGTCTTGCTTATGATGTCCTCTATGGTATTCCTTCCATTGTGTACGGCGCTTTCGCTTTCTCAGTGATGGTGCTTGTGGGAATGAGGGCTTCTCTGCTGGGCGGTATAATTGTGACCACTCTGCTGATCATCCCGATGCTCATCAGGTCAGGTGATGAGATTGCCAAGTCGATTCCTGATGAGATCCACGAGGCCACTTATTCTTTGGGGGCAACAAAATACGAGACTATGAAAGTGATTCTGCGTCAGGCTCTTCCGGGGATGATGACCGCTGTGCTCCTGGCTGTGGGCAAGGCTGTCGGAGACGCTGCGAGCGTGATGTTTACCGCAGGATTCTCTGACGCTATTCCGAAATCTCTCTCTCAGCCGACGGCCACGTTGCCGCTTGCAATTTTCAATTGGATAATTATGCCTTCGCCTTTTCCTGAGAGAGCTTATGCGGCGGCGTTGATTTTGACTGTTATTGTGCTTGTTCTCAGTATAGGAGGCAGGGCGATTTCAGGTCATTTCTCAAAACATAATTTGTAAATGGATATGGAAACAAACAGATCTTCGCTTGTTGTCAATAATCTGAATCTCTCCATTGACGGAAACAAGATTCTCAAGAACATAAACCTGACGATACCGAACAACAAGATTACTTGCATCGTCGGCCCTTCAGGGTGTGGCAAGAGCACGCTGCTGAAGACCTTCAACCGTCTTATAGACGACACTGAGAAGGTGAAGTACTTCGGGGAAGTTATGATAGGAGGAAAGAATATCCTCTCGGCCAAAGGGCCGGAGCTTATTGAAGCCCGCAGGCATATAGGGCTTGTCCCTCAGAGGCCGTGCCCGCTGCCGATGTCAATTTACGAAAATGTGGCCTACGGGTGCAGAATCCACGGGCTGTGTAAGACCAAAAAAGCGCTTAACGAGGTGGTGGAGAAGTACTTGAGCGAAGTCGGGCTTTGGGACGAGGTGAAAGACAGGCTCAATTCCTCGGCCGGCAAACTATCTATTGGACAGCAGCAGAGGCTGTGTCTTGCCAGAAGTCTCGCAGTGAGACCTGAGTTCATCCTGGCTGACGAGGCCACGAGTGCCTTGGATCCTGTCTCAAGCAAAATTGTGGAGGATCTGTTCGTCAAAATGAAAGAGCGCTACACTATCATTATGGTCACCCACACTTTGAGACAGGCTTTGAGAATAGCCGATTATGCCGTTTTCATCTATCTCGGCGAGGTGGTCGAGATGGGGGAGGCCGAGAAGATTTTCAACAATCCTCAGAACGAGCTTACCAAGAAGTATCTCGAAGGGGTGTTTAGTTAGCGGAGTTTTAGTTATCTTTGTAAGATGAAATTTTTTAGAATATGAGTGAGAAGCATTTGACACATCTCAAAGAACTGGAGGCGGAGTCTATTTACATAATGAGGGAGGTAGCTGCGCAGTTTGAGCGTCCGTGCATCCTGTTTTCCGGCGGAAAGGATTCGATAGTGGTGACATATCTGGCTTACAAGGCATTTTTTCCTGCAAGAATCCCTTTCCCTTTGGTGCACATCGACACGGGACACAATTTCCCGGAGACCATCACGTACAGGGACGATCTGGTCAAGAAACTTAATGCGGATCTTATCGTGGGCTCCGTTCAGGAATCCATTGACGAGGGTAAGGTGAAGGAAGAAGTCGGATTTAACGCCAGTCGCAACAAACTTCAGACGGTGACACTTCTGGACACGCTCGCCAAGTACAAATTCGACGCTGCCATCGGCGGCGCCCGTCGTGACGAGGAAAAGGCTCGGGCGAAAGAACGTATTTTTTCGCACAGAGACGAGTTCGGGCAGTGGAATCCAAAGAATCAGAGGCCTGAGCTATGGGACATCTACAACGGAAGGAAAAACGTAGGGGAACATTTCAGGGTTTTCCCTATAAGCAACTGGACAGAAATGGACGTGTGGCAATATATCTATCAGGAAGGCATTGAATTGCCAAGCCTCTACTACACGCACACCAGAGAGGTCTTTCAGAGAGACGGACAATGGCTTGCCGCGGATCCTCCTGTCATCTTGAGAAAACCTGATGAGAAGGTGGAGGAGAAAGAGGTGAGATGCAGGACTATCGGGGACATCACTTGCACAGGGCTGACTCTTTCAAAGGCTCACACTATTGAGGAGATTATTTCTGAGATAGCGGCCACCCGTGTCACCGAGAGAGGTGGCAGGGCTGATGACAAACGTTCCGAGACTGCGATGGAAGACCGCAAGAAGGCAGGTTATTTTTAATGGATTGTATTACGATGGACACAAATAACACAAACGGTTATCTTGATATGGAGCTGCTGCGCTTTACTACAGCAGGTAGCGTGGACGATGGCAAAAGCACGCTTATAGGGCGTCTGCTCTACGATTCCAAATCCATATTCGAGGATCAACTGGAGGCGGTTGAGGAGGCTTCCAGAAGCAGAGGTAACGAGGATGTCAATCTGGCTCTTCTCACTGACGGACTTAGGGCCGAAAGGGAGCAGGGGATCACTATTGACGTTGCGTACCGCTATTTCGCGACTCCCAAGAGGAAATTTATCATAGCAGACACTCCGGGGCATATTCAGTACACAAGGAATATGGTAACGGGAGCATCAACTGCTGATCTGGCGGTGATTCTGGTGGATGCCAGACACGGCATTATGGAGCAGACTGTAAGGCATTCCTACATTGCATCTCTTCTGGCGATCAAGCAGATTGTGGTGTGTGTCAACAAGATGGATTTAGCGGATTTCTCCAAAGAAGTGTTCGACAAGATTGTAGGGGACTACAAAAAGATGTCGGAGCATCTGGGCTTGGGCCAAGTGACTTTCATTCCTATTTCGGCGAAGCTCGGCGACAATGTGGTGAATAAATCGGATAATATGACTTGGTACACGGGAAAAGCTCTCCTTGATTTTCTGGAGACGGTGCCGCTTTACAATGCGGACGGCAATTCTATGCGTCTGCCTGTGCAGTATGTGGTGAGACCGATCTCGGACAAATATCCGGATTTCAGAGGTTATGCCGGAAGGCTTGCGGAAGGTTCTATTGCAGTGGGTGACAAGGTGAGAGTCTATCCTTCCGAGCTGACTTCAGTAGTCAAGGGCGTTTTCTTAGGCGAGAAATCTCTTTCCTGCGCCGCGGCCACCGAATCCGTGGACATCACTCTTGAGGATGACATTGACATCAGCAGAGGGGACGTGATTGTCTCCGCATCCGGAAAACAGCCTGTGATGAGTCAGGAGGTGGAGATGGATGTGTGCTGGTTCAGAAATTCTCCGATGACTGTCGGGAAGAAGTACGTTCTTATGCACGCCTCTCATCAGACGCTCTGCATTGTGAGAGAAATCGAGTTCAAGGTGGACATCAACACCCAAAGCAGAGACTTCGAGGTGGACAAGTTGATTATGAACGACATAGCAAGGGTCAGAGTGAAGACTGCCGATCCTTTGATTTACGATTACTATAAAGACAACCGCACGATGGGCAGCGCCATTTTCATTGAGGAGGGCACTAACGACACTGTCGGAGCCGGGATGATAGTGAAAGAAGAGATTTGACCATGGTCGGAACTGAGATCGCGGAGAAATTCCGTCTGATGAGTGTTGAGGAAAAAGTTAAATTCGCATCCTCAAAGAACGAGGAGTTCATCAATCAGGAACCTTCAAAAGCGCTGGACTTTTTTCTCAACGCTTTCGCAGGCTGTTCGGCCCTGTCTTCCAGTTTGAGTTTTGAGGATCAGGTCATCACAGATATGATCTGCTCCATCAGGAAGGACACAAGAATCTTTACGCTTGACACGGGCAGGCAGTTCCCGGAGACTTACGACTTGATCGAAAGGACCGACGCTCGTTACGGGATAAAGATAGAAGTGTTTTTTCCCGACTTCGCTCTGGTACAGAAAATGGTCAGGGAACACGGAGTCAATCTCTTTTATGACAGCGTGGAATTGAGACATCTTTGCTGCAACGTGCGCAAAGTTGAGCCGTTGAAGAGAGCCTTGCGTGGGGTCGAGTTGTGGATAAGCGGTCTGCGCCGCTCCCAATCGGTCACAAGAGCATCGATGCGTATGCTTGAGTACGATTCAGCCGACAATGTGTTGAAATTCAATCCTCTAATCCTTTGGTCAGAGGCTCAGGTGAAAGAGTATGTCAAACAGAACGAGGTGCCCTACAACAAACTGCATGACAATGGTTTTCCGAGCATAGGCTGCCAACCTTGCACCAGAGCTGTGGCACCCGGCGAGGACATACGCTCCGGCCGCTGGTGGTGGGAGGATCCGGATCACCGCGAATGCGGACTGCACGTTCGCAAGTAGCTCTATTTAAGTTCAACCCATCCATTGTAACTACTCCCTTCAAGGTCCTTGAGGTTGTGAATTACATAATAGCCTCTGCCGTCCGCATCCGCAGTTCCGATGCTTGCGGAACCGTTAGGGGCGTATTCGTAGTGGAAAATGTTGTAGCCGTTGTCTGACGAGGCGTTCGATTCCCTCTTGAATCCGGCGCAAGGATAGATGTCGAATTTTGCAGGTCCGTTGGAGTAGTAACCCTCTTTGTCTGAGGGTTGGAAGCCTCCTTCTACTTCTTCTTCCGATGCGGTCATCCTGTAAATGGCTTTGCCAACACCTGAGCCACCGTTGATGTGAGTGTAGTCATAAGTTCCTCCCATACCTCCAGGTTCGCTGTAGCCGTCCTGTACAGAGACTTTAATAGCAGTATATCTCAATGCCAAATTCTCAAAACTGTCGAAAGAGGCCATCCCTTTGGAACTGTCTATGAAGTCCGCGCCGATGTCGAAAGAATTGTCGGTGCTGTCGAAGATTTTGCCTCCAATCGCAGAGTGAAGATAGACCTCAATGTAGCCTATGTCTGCGCTTACCTCCTCGCCGCAATGCTTGTTCTTGACGGCTGCTCTCACAATCACTTTTCCGGCCGCATGACTGCCGGTGGAGCTTCCCGTCACGGTGATGACTCCATTGGAATAACTATGTGAAAGAGAGTTAGGTTGTTCCGACCAGTTGTTGCCGCTGCTGAATTCAAGGCTGACGTTGGCATCTGACGCCGCGATTGCGTCTATGTCGTAACTGAACGAGGTTTGTCTGAACGCGGTTTTTAGATTTGAGTAGGCGCTCAAAAGAGTGTAGTCGTCCATTTTGCCAATGAAAGTGCCCGCGGCCATAGTCCCGAACGGATTCATCACGTAGACATCCAGCAATGCCGAGATTCCCGTCGTAGACACTGATTCGGAGTCCGCCTTAATCTGCGTGACGACAGTGTTGCCGTCGCAGACAAGCGCGCTGCTTCCCAAGATGATGTTACTGACGTAAATCTCAGATTGCGAGAGAGTGAAATAGCCTGTGTTCTCTGTGAGAGCGCATTTGAAAGAAAGCAATTCGTTGTAAAGGGAAGAGTCGAATCTGGTGGCGGCGTTCGAACTGCCTGTGGACATCGTCTTTCCCGAATTGTCGTAGTAGGTTGCTGAATAGGCGGTCTTGTCGCCCTCCACATTCAGATTGAGCCGTGTTTGGGAAAATCTCAAATTCGGCTTAAGTATTGTCAACGAGACCGAAGCTGTCTGCCCGTAGGAGTCCGTCACTGTGATGACAGCGGTTCCGGAGTTGATGGCTGAGACAGTGCAGGTGTTGTCACCGTTGTCGATAATCCTTATGATTTTGTCACTTCCGTCGTCTTTCAGACTGAATGAGGCTGAGGTCCCGTCCGAAAGGCCGCTGACGGACAATTTGCCTTTCTGGGCTATGTATTCGGGTGCGTTTTCCCAGAACGGAGACAACTCCTGCCCCGGGATTATCGTGATAGTGCTCTCATCGCTGATCTGATCGTCGAATGTCTTTATTATCAATGGAATAGATGTCCCAATAGAAGAGCCGGCAGATCCTGAGACGCTGATGACATCGCTGTCGCTGTTGTAGCTGTAGGCCAGACCGGCTGCGGAGAGCGCGGCGGGATCCGCGATGAATCTCCATCCGGCCCCGTCATTGAGTTTGCCGAGTACTCTTTTTGAATTGAAGCCGTAATAGACATCGATTTTGCCGGCCGCTCCTGTCGCTTTCACGTAATAGGGCGCGTTCTCGAATCTCAGCACGCGGCTGTCGTTCCAGTCACTCTCTTTTGTGACTTTCCAGTTCCCGATGGTGTTGACTCCGTCTCTTGTTAGGCAGAGAGTCAAGTTGTATCTGCAATTCCTTTCCACATCGAAATTACCCACGTTGTCTGAGCCGAGACAGAATCTGTACAACAATGTGCCTCCTGCTCCGAAGAGAGAACTGCTGTGTGAGCATTCGCATTCCACATAGGTGCAAAGAGCTGACTTGCTCTCCAGCCCGTTTTCCTTAAGATAGTCAGGAGTCTTCTTCCAAGAATCTGTGTTGTCCGTCAGTAATGTTCCCTGCATATTCTCGGGTACATAGAACACCGCGCTCTCTTCTGATGATGTAAGCGAAATTTCAGGACAGTACCCGTCAGTCAGCTCAGCGCCGGAACTGGCGAGGCTTTCGGTTTTGTCGAAGGGCTTCACAATGTCTGAGCATTGCTTTATCCTGAACCTGATGTCGCTGAGCAGGTTGTCCGTGTAGCCTTCCGGCGTGATTCCGCTCTGATCGATGGCGATTACCACCTTAGCTATCAATCTGTCAACCTCGATCTTAATCACCCCGTCGCTTTTAGGGTCAACGTTCCCGACCATCCCGCTCATCACAATTCCGTTCGTAGAGATAGAAGAGTAGTCGGGTACTCTGATAGTGAGACTTTTAAGCGATGCCTCGTCAGAGGGAACAGTAAGGTCTCCGTAATTGACGAGCGCGTAGATGTTCAGACGACTCTCGGAAGACAGATTGAGATGCAGGTCAGAACAGTCCGTAAAGACTCCGTCGGCATCAAGAGTTCCGTCTTCTTTGTAGGCTATTATTCTCACGTTGCTGATTTTGCCTTCCATCTCGGCAACGCCCCTTGTCGGGACTATGCGGAATTCGTCTTCTTGAATTTTGAAGAAAAGCTCGGTCTTACCGCCGTCAACGGTCTCCGCTATCTCCGTGACCGAGCCGCAGGCTGAAGCGGCAATGACAGCGCAAAGAGAGAGAACCGTTATTTTGTAGTTGATCTTTCTTGTCATATCGTCATTTCTATTAATTCACCTGTTTCCCATTTTCTGATTGTGATGGTGAAGTGCTCTCTGGCGAAGTCCATTCTGATGTAGATGTCGTCCAGATTCTTCTTGGACCAGTCGTAGCCGATTTTCGCCATATACTCTCCTATGGCCAACACATCCTCTATGTCTCCTGATTGACTTGCAAAGACTTTGACAGTCAGTGAGTTGTCAATCTGTCTCGGCAAATTGACCGAGAAGGTGTTGTCTTCATCCCGTTCCGGCTTGTAGCGAAATTCTCCGGAATGCGGTTTCAGTCCGTCCATAGATAGCCCGTTAACGTTTCCGTTTATTTCGATTTCGTAAGGATAAGTCTCGCTGTCCCCGCCGGAGGCGGCGAGGGTGAGCGAAGCGTATTCTTTCGACATATCCAGCGTGTCAAGTGCCTCTTCACCGAAGGCTTCCACATAGTCCGAGTAAGCCCAAAGGCTGTCAGAGTCACGCCCAAGTGGGATGATTACTTCTCCGTTTTCCACCGCCGAGGTAATGACACCGGAAATGGAGGAGACTACGATTGTGCCTTTCGGTACGTATGTGTAATAGTCATCGCTGTAGTTGGATGCCGGCACTGACTGCTCAGTGTGGAACTGCTCCCCGCTCAAGATAATGCTGATTTTGTCTTTAATGTCAACATAGCGGCATAGAGAAAAGTCAATCTTGAGTTTGCAAGGACACTTGACCCTTTCCTCTTTCACAGAGCAGGCTGCGACAATCCCGATGACAATAAACAAAGACATAACCTTTCTCATATTCCGCTTTGTTTTCATCGGTTAGATAGTTTCAGTCACCGGTACGGTGGTCCAGTCTTTGACGTCAATCACAACATTGAATTCTTTGCTTGAGATTGGCTCGTCAGGGTCCAGGGAGCCAGGATGCTTGATGGTGAGATTGATTTCGTAACTTTTGTTCGAGAGTGTCTCGGCTATGGTGATAGGGTAATAGTAGGTTGTGCTTCCTAATGTCGTCTCTATGACAAACCTTGTCATTCTCGGACTCCAGGTGTCGGCGAAATTGTCGGGAGTCGTCGGGTTCGGGTAGGCGTAAAGATAGTGGTTGTCCCCGAGCGTTCCTCCGTTGGCTATGGTTTTGTTGACTTCATCGCAAACTAAAGCTGATGTGCTATTCTCGTTCTTCATTTTGTTGATCCATTCAGTTGGCTGTGCTGCAGCATAAGAGGTGTTGGCGGCGACATTGATTAAATAGACCTTCTTGACGGTGAATGTCATATTCTGGTAGGCCTTTGAGGCAAAATCAGTCTTGAGAGTCTTGAGGAAGAACCTCGACACAATTCTGACGACCTCTATGCTCACGTCAGCGGTAGTCGGTACAGTTGTGCCCTTTGATCCGAACATAATCAGCGCCCCTTTGTCGTTGTCTGATAAAGAGGACACGGTGGCTTTCAGTGCTTCCAAATTCTGAATCGCGCTAAGCGAAGGTGCGTTTGCGAAAGCGTACACAGTCCTTTCTCCTGTAGTGCAGCTGATAGACAATGTCTTGGTGTTTGAGGCAGTGGCGTAAGCGTCAAGAGTGTTGTCCTCTCGGAACACCAGCACCTGAAGAGTTTTCACAGTCTCCTCATCGGTGACATCGGTAATTTTAGTGGTTCCGCTGATGTTGACGTTCAGTTCAGTCCTTTCAGCCGGACTATCCGGCTCTTCGAAGATTGTGTTTTTGTCACAGGCGATCAAGCCTGCCGCTGACAACACTGACAGCAGAATTAGATGTTTTTTCATTTGTTTTTAATGATTTTTGTTAAGCCCGTATTTTTTAATCAGAATTGAAATCTCCGGGTCAAGATTCCCTCTGTGAACAAACGATGGGTTCTGTTTGCATGAGCGCAGAAAACTCTGCACCGCATTCCTTTCATCTCCGTTGCGGCCGTAGATTATGGCCATCATATAATTCACTTTCGCCGTTTTCTCAAGCGAGTTCAAAATAGCCATCGCGCTTGCGTTGTAGTCCATCGCGCAAAATGCCACAGCCGAATTGAGATCATTGTAAGGCCTGAGAATCGAGACTGCTTTTTTGTAATCCCTGTCACGGATTGCTTCAAGCCCTATCATATAGACAGAGTCGAGAACGGTGGTGTGGACGGTGTCCTTGATCATTCCCTTTCTGTGCAGATAGAAGTCGAAGCGAACCGTTCTAAGGCGCGGATATAAAACCGTGCGAAGCCTCTGATAGTAGGGTTTGTCGTGAAGAGACCTCTCTTTTGCGTCAGTTTTGACCCCTGCGGTGACGCCTGAGTAATCTTTCTTCTGACTTTCGGTCAAGATGCTGTCCGAATGCACCATTGCGTCAAGCATAGCCCAATTCTCAGGATTGCTTCTTGAAAGGAACCTTATCCCATCTTCTTGCTCTTTGACTTTTTTGCCTTCCTCGTCAAGACTGAATCCGTGTTCTCTGTCAAGTGAGTCCCGCACGTGCCTCAAGTAAGTGCTGAAGTAGTCCGATACTGATTCCGAACGACGTTGAGCCAGACGCTTGTTGTAGGCTATAGTACCTTCCGGAGAGCAGGATGCCGTCACCAGTATCGAATCTATGTCGAAATGTCTGTTCTCGCATAAGCTAAGCACATTTTCTTTGATTCTCCTGATCTCGTTTGAGTTCTCACCCATCCTTTCGTCAATTATAGAGGAAGAGAGGTCGAAGTCAATGTAACAGACCGTGTTGGCCATAGCCCTTCTTTCGATTACTTTGTCCAGATAGCGCCTTTTGTCATCTATCAGAGAACTGACCGAACTAATGTAGAACACAAGCGGCTCGCTCGGAGGAATCGTGTAGATCTTGTCGGCCATCTCATAGATGGCCCCGCTTAGAACTATGGTGGCCTTCTTCAGTTTCGGCCTCGTGTTCAGAGTCTGGACATACTCGTACACAACGTCTCCGCCAGTGTTGAAAATTACCGTGTCCAGTCTTATACCTTCCGAAACCAGAGGGGCCTTCACGAACTTCGCGTACATAGTTTTTTTTCTGGATTTTCGTCTCTCGTTTCTCCATAAGGCCAGTTCGTTGGTGTAGTGAGACATCGCTTGCTTCTCAGTGACCCCGTAAGCTGATTCGAATCTCTCGTCGCTGACGAAAGAGGAATCAGTCTTGAATCTGTACAATGCGGGGATGTTTCTTTTAATGAAGACTTCAAGCTGATGAATGTCAATGAGTTGATTTGGATCCGTGATGATTGAGGAAAGAAAGCGTCTGTACTGCTCATAGCCTTTCAATTGCGCTTTTCTGTAGTCGCAACCTGTCACTATCACCGGGTCGAGCAGAGCGCTGTCCTCAAGCACGTACAATTGCGGGATCAGTCTCAGCTGCCATCTGCTGTCAAGCATAGTGTGCGGCACAATTACTTGAAAACTCAAATCCACTTTCCCGTGTCTCTCGGCGACATTTCTGAATCTGGCGGTTATTTTTGCTGCGTTTATGACATCCGTGGCCACCATCTCCCCGTTCTCGTCTTTCACCGCTTTCATTATGATGAGTTCGTCTGTTTCCGCATCTCTGATTTCCAAAGTGTCTGAAAGCAGAGTGTCTTTGCAGAAGACTTCGTCCATCTCAGTCTCTTCAGAAGGACTTACATGAGCTGTAAGAGAGTTGGAATGGATATAGTCGATTTTTTTCTGCATAGAGCAGCAAGTCGTCAAGGCTGCGACGGTCAATATTACAGGAATCGTTTTCATAAAAGCAAGATAATGGGCGGAGGATTTCCGCCCTTCCACACTATTACAGACTATGAGGCGCCGATCTGTGTCTGAGCCCTTTCTTTTTCCACCTCAATCCAATAGGCTGACACTTCGAACGACTGTTTCTCCGTCCCGTCGCTCCCGGTGTACTTGGAATAGCGCATTCTGCCTATCACGTGGACGGCAGATCCTTTGGTGATAGTGTCAAGATCCGGCATCCCTTTGCCTTCCCAAGCAGAGACATTGTGCCAGGTGGTGTCGATGACCGGCTCTCCGTTTCGGTCTTTGTAGGCGTACTCTGTGGCCAGAGAGAATCGAATGACCTTTTTGTCTCCCACGACCTGGACGCGGGCATTCCCGACGATTCCTCTTAGTTCGATTTTGTTGATTTGTTCCATATTTTTGTTAATTTACATTAGGCCCTTGCGGCAGCGCGCTTGCCGGGGTTTGCCACAAAGTAAATGGTTTCAAGAAAGCGATGTTCCGGCATAGAAACCAAAGGCCCGATTCTTTTCCGTTTTTTTAATTTATTGTTTTAATTTATCTCCACAGATAAAAAAAGCTCGTCTTTTTCGGGAAAATTTTAAAGGCATAAATTAAATTTTAGTATCGTTTGAAATGACTGATTATTAGCCTTAAAGATAAAATTCAGATAAACTTTGAGTTTGTTTTTTATCATTCTTGGAATTGTGAGAAAACATTCTGAGATTAGCCTCGTCTAATACAAATGCGCTATGTCACACAAAAAGAAACTGCCCGTAAAAGGCTTCTGCATCGAATGCGGAGAGATGATTGAAGAATGTCGTTCCGGCAGGAAATTCTGTTGCGAAAGATGTAAGAACCGCTACAATTACAGGGTAAGGGCAAACAGAGAGCATTATGCTAAAATGACTGTGGAAGTCCTGTTGAGGAATTATTATGTCCTGGACTTGATTCTTGAGAGGGACATTCACACTGTTAACCTCGCCAAACTACTCTGTATGGGGTTTAATCCTGATTATTCCACAGTCTGTCTGAAATTCGACAATCATAGTGTGATGAGGTGCTTTGACATAAGTTACAAGATTTGCGGGACCAAAGTCTGTGACATCCTAAGATTGGAAGCCAGTCAAATGCTGAATAATAAGATGGTGATGGATAATAATTACTAACTTTACAGGATAATAATAATTCAAATGACAAACAACAATCCATTGCTTTCCCGCTCGGATGCTCCTTATGGGGCCCCGAGGTTCGACATAATCCAAATTTCAGATTCCCTTCCGGCTTTCAGGGAGGCTGTCTCGGTGGCAAAAAAAGAAATAGACTCCATCACTTCCAATCTTGAGGAGCCGTCTTTCAGCAACACTATTGAGGCGTTGGAGTACAGCGGTCGCACTTTGGACGATGTGGAAAGCGTTTTTTTTAATTTGCTTGAGGCAGATTCCAGTGATGAGCTTGAGTCTCTGGCCGAACAGATCTCGCCCATCGTCACTGATTATGAGTTGTACGTCAGTTTGAATCGCCCCCTTTTCGAAAGATGCAGAAAGGTTTACGAGCTCAGGGACTCTCTGCCTCTGGACACAGATCAGATGCGGCTGCTCGAAGACACCTATAAAGATTTCGTCAGAGGAGGAGCTAATTTGGGAGAATCGGATAGAGAGATGTTCAGGGAATGGTCTGAGCGGATTTCACTTAAAGAGTTGAAATTCAGCCATAACGCTCTTGAGGCGACCAAGGCTTTCACTATTCTTCTCACTGACGAAAAAGACCTTGAGGGCTTGCCGGAGTTCGTGAGAGAGATGGGAAAGGAGAGCGCTTCCGAAAACGGTAAGTCGGGCTGGGAGTTTACTCTTGACAGAACGAGTTTCGATTCTTTTATGAAATTCAGCTCCAGAAGGGGATTGAGGAAAATAATGTACCTTGCTTATAACACGAGGGCTATAGGAGGCGATTTCGACAACACCGGCATCATCAGGGACATAGTGGATCTGCGCATCAAGATCGCAAATCTTCTCGGATATGCTGATTATGCTGATTATGCCTTGGAGAACAGAATGGTAAAGACTCGTGCGGAGGCTGAGGCTTTCCTTGAAAAACTAATGGTCCCGTCACTCCCCGCGGCAAAAAGAGAGATTGCCGAACTGACCGGCTATGCCATGGCAAACGGCTTTTCGGAAGACGTGCTTCAGCCGTGGGATTTTCCGTATTGGGCTGAACGTTACAGAAAGACCAAATTCGACCTGAGCGAGGAAGAACTTAAGCCATATTTTCCTCTTGAGGATAGTCTGAGAGCAGTCTTCTCGCTTGCGGAGAATCTGTATGATCTGAAGTTCGAGTCCAGAGGCGACATTCCTGTCTACCAAAAAGATGTCAGGGTCTATGATGTGAAAGACAAGAACGGAAGCCACATAGCTCTGTTCTATGCTGATTTCTATCCTCGCAAAAGCAAGAAGGGCGGAGCTTGGATGACGGAATTCAGAGGCCAATTCTGCCGCAAAGGCATTGACTACAGGCCTTTTGTAAGTATGGTCGCAAATGTAAGCAAACCTACTGCCGGAGCCCCTGCGCTTCTTTCGTTCTATGAGCTGACCACTATTCTTCACGAATTCGGTCATTGCCTTCACGGGATGCTGTCCAAAGGACGGTACCCGTCGCAGTGCGGAACCTCAGTCGCAAGAGATTTCGTTGAACTGCCTTCCCAACTGATGGAGAACTGGGCTTATGAGCCGCAGTGGCTGGACACTTTCGCAAAGCATTACAAGACCGGCGAGCGGATTCCGCGCGAACTCGTGGAGAAGATCAACGCCTCCAGAAATTTTCTTTCAGGCTATTTTCAAGTACGCCAATTGAAATTCGGTTACATTGATTTCGCTTGGCATTCTCTGACGAAATTGCCGGAGGATGGGACAGTGGAGTTCGAACATAAGATTCTGGACCGCTACGAAGTGCTTCCCGTCATTGAATTAACCGCTGTGTGTCCGACGTTTACCCACATATTTTCGGGCGGATATTCCGCCGGTTATTATTCCTACAAATGGGCTGAGGTTATGGAAGCGGATGCCTTCAGCCTGTTCAAGGAGAAGGGGATATTCAGCAAAGAGGTTGCGGACTCATTCAGAGCCAATATATTAGAAAAAGGCTCGTCCGAAGACGAGTCTGTTCTCTACAAAAGATTTAGAGGCCATTCTCCTGAGCCGGAAGCTCTTTTGAGAAAGCTGGGCCTGATTTAGGCTTTCAGAGGGTCTTTTTCAAGTTCTCTGCGAGGATCTCTGAAAAGAATGATGAACAATATGGCGACCACAAGCGCGTAACCGGCGAAAATGTACCATGCTGTGCTCCAATCCGGGGTGGCTGCATTGTAGACAAAATGGTTGATGACAGCCTGAGCCCCAAGCGTGCCGATGGTGGCGCCGAATCCGTTGGTCATCAGCATAAACAGTCCCTGCGCGCTTGAGCGGATGTCTTCGGACGTCTTCTTGTTGACGTAAAGTGAACCTGAAATGTTGAAAAAGTCGAACGCTACTCCGTAGACTATCATCGAAAGGATGAACATCCACACGCCGGGTCCGGGATTGCCCGCTCCGAAAAGCCCGAATCTGAACACCCAAGCGAACATTGATATGACCATAACTATCTTGATTCCGAATTTTTTCATAAAGAAAGGAATCAGCAGTATACACAAAGTCTCGGACACTTGTGAGATGGAGATGAGCGCGTTTGCGTTCCTGGCTCCGAAGGAGTCGGCAAGCATCGGATCCGCGCTTTCCTTGAAACTGGTGATGAAAGGATTGGCGAAGCCGTTTGTAATCTGAAGAGCGACGCCCAGGCACATCGAGAATATGAAGAATATGGCCATCTGTCTGTCTTTGAACAGAGTGAATGCCTTGAGGCCGCTGGTCTCAATGAAACTCTGGCCGGAATTGTGCGCTTTCGCAGGGCAATTAGGAAGCGTCAGGGAGTAGAGCGCAAGGAGTATTCCCAATGAGCCGGATGTAAGGAACTGATTGTAGCTGAGCTGAAACTGGATTCCGTCACCGTTTTTCATAAAATTGACGAACAGCATACTGCAGATGAATCCTATCGTCCCGAACACTCTGATAGGAGGGAAGGCCTTGACGGTGTCTTTGCCCTCACTTTCAAGGACGTTGTAAGCCACTGAGTTAGAGAGAGCTATGGTAGGCATATAGAAACCCACGCTCAATGAGTAAAGTGTGAAGAGTATGCTGAACTGAACGTCTCCTCCTGCTGACATAGCGTAAAAACCGGAAGCCAGCATAAACAATCCTGCCAGGCCATGGCATAGACTGAGGACTTTCTGAGCAGGCATATACTTGTCCGCAATAATGCCGATCAGCGCCGGCATAAAGATGGACACGATGCCCTGCATAGCGTAGAAGATGCCGATTTTGGATGACAGCCCCACGCCGAAAAGGTAGCTGCCCATAGAAGTAAGGTAGGCTCCCCAGATGGCGTACTGGAGGAAATTCATAATAATCAGCCTTAGTGATATTGCTTTGTTTCTCATTGTAAAAAATGTGATTTAATCGTTAAGATGAACAAATGTACGAGTTTTTGCCCGAATTATTGTATCTTTGAAGGCTAAAATAACTTAAGAAGAGGATGAAATTCGTACAGACAGCTAAAGATTCGCAATCAGATGCGAGATGCGGAGTCATTTCCACGGATCACGGGGAGATTAAGACCCCGATTTTTATGCCTGTCGGTACTGTCGGCTCTGTGAAAGGAGTCTATCACAAATCCCTTAAGGAAGACATCAATGCCGAGATTATTCTTGGGAACACTTATCATTTGTATCTTAGGCCGGGCCTTGAGACACTGAAAGCGGCCGGAGGCCTTCATAAGTTCGAGTCGTGGGACCGTCCCATTCTTACTGACAGCGGCGGATTCCAGATCTTCTCTTTGACTCCGATTAGGAAACTGACACCGGAGGGCTGCACTTTCGCATCCCACATTGACGGTTCCAGGCACACGTTCACACCTGAGAACAACGTTGACACTCAGAGGATTATAGGAGCCGACATTATGATGGCTCTGGACGAGTGCTGCCCCGGGGACGCGGATTACCATTATGCCGAAAAGTCTCTGCTTCTTACAGAAAGCTGGCTCGGAAGGTACGTCAAAAGATTCAATGAGACTAAGCCGCTCTACGGTTATTCTCAGGCGATGTTTCCGATAATTCAGGGCTGCGTCTATCCGGATTTGAGAAAGAGATCGGTGGAGTTTTCTCTTAAATATGACAAAGACGGTTATGCGATAGGCGGACTTGCCGTCGGGGAGCCGACTGAGAAGATGTACGAGATGCTTGAACTGGTGTGCCCTCTGCTGCCTTATGACAAACCTAGGTACCTGATGGGAGTCGGCACTCCGGCCAACATTCTCGAGGGAATAGCCAGAGGCGTGGATATGTTCGATTGCGTGATGCCAACGAGAAACGGCAGAAACGGGATGCTCTTCACTTGGAACGGTATTATGAATATGCGAAACAAGAAGTGGGAGAATGACTTCTCCGTTCTTGACCCGGAAGGCACCTCCTTCGTGGACAAAACATATTCGAGAGCGTATCTTAGACATCTTTTCGTTGCAAAGGAGATGTTCGCGGCCATGATTGCGAGCGAGCATAATCTCGCTTTCTATCTTGACTTGGTCAGGCAATCGAGAACCCACATACAGGCTGGCGATTTCAAAGAATGGAAAGACAGAATGGTCAAAAAGGTCTCTTCAAGGCTTTAAAACAGGAATGAAATGATACTGAAGAAGATAGATTGGTACATAATCAACAAATTCATCTCGACTTTCCTGGTCGCGATTCTCTTGATTATCGGCATCGTCATCATTTTTGACATAAGTGAGAAAATTGACGACTTTGTGGCGTTGCACGCACCGCTGCGCGCTGTCATATTGGATTACTACGTCAATTTCGTGCCTTACTTTATGAATATGTTCAGCCCTTTGTTCGTGTTCATAACCGTTATTTTCTTCACATCCAAGATGGCCTCCAACTCGGAGATTATTGCCATTCTCTCTTGCGGGGTGAGCTATCACAGAATGATGGTCCCTTACATTATCTCAGCTACGCTTATTGCCATTATGTCAATGAGCCTCAATCTGTTCGTCATCCCTCAGGCTAATGCCAAGAGGGTGCAGTTCGAGGCAAAGTACACCAAGCATCACGGAACGGACAGAGGTCAGGACATTCATTATCAGCTTCGTCCGGGAGAGTTCGTCTATGTGGAGTCATTCAGTCCTTGGAACAACACTGCCTACAAGTTCACTCTGGAGACGGTGAAGGACAACAAACTGGTGACCAAGTTAAGCGCAAACACAGCTGTCTGGGACAGCGTTTCCGGCAAATGGAAATTGCAGAGATATTTTCAGAGAGAGTACACGGAAGGTCTTCAGGATCTGGTTACTATGGGGGAGGAGAAGGACACTTTGATTGCTCTTACGGTTGCGGATTTCAAGCGTATCAACAAGACTGTGGAGACATTGTCTTTCAAGGATTTGAACAATCTCATCGACACTCAGAAAATCAGGGGCGATGCGGATGTGATGTACGCCTTGATTGAGAAGCACACCAGACTTGCCCTGCCTTTTTCCGCTTTTATTCTGACGATAATGGGGGTGTCGCTTTCATCAAGGAAGCGTAGAGGCGGCATAGGATGGAACATAGGAATCGGAATCGCTCTGAGTTTCTCTTACATTCTGTTCCTGAGATTCAGCCAGATGTTCGTCTACACGGATATGCTGCCGCCGGGGATTGCCATCTGGCTCCCGAACATCATCTTTGCCGTAGTAGCGGCAGTGCTTTACAGACAGGCTTCAAAATAATCGGATATGAACATAAGAATAGTCAACAAATCGTCTTTCCCTTCTCCTTCCTACGCCACCGAGTTGTCGGCCGGTTTGGACCTTAAGGCTAATATTCAGGAGCCTGTCCTGCTCAGACCTTTGGAAAGGGCACTTGTCCCTACGGGGCTTTTCATCGCTCTTCCTCAAGGTTACGAAGCCCAGGTGCGTCCCAGAAGCGGTCTTGCGGCAAAACACGGAATCACAGTCCTCAATTCTCCGGGGACTATAGATTCTGATTATCGAGGAGAGATTAAAGTTATCCTTGTCAATCTTTCTAACGATGATTTTGAGATAGTGCCTGGAGAAAGAGTGGCTCAGATGGTCGTAGCTCCGTTCACCAAAGCTCAATGGGAAGAGTGTGACACTCTGGACGTAACTTCCAGAGGAGAGGGAGGTTTCGGGAGCACAGGAATGAAATAATTGAACAATCCAATGGATATTAAAGAATTACACGGCCTTTTCCTATCGTGCGGATCTGTCACTACCGACAGCCGCTCAATTAAAGGGGGTGAGATGTTTTTTGCTCTTAAGGGAGACAATTTCGACGGGAATGAGTATGCCCTCAAAGCATTGGAAAGCGGGGCTGCTTATGCGGTGGTGAACTCTTCTTCAGAAGCCGCCTCTCATTCAGATCAGTTCAGAGATGAGAGCGGCCGTTCCAGAATTATTTCAGTTGATGACACTTTGGCCATTCTTCAGGCCTTGGCCACTTACCACAGAGACAATACTATCGTCAAAGGAAAGCGTCTGACTGTCATCGGGTTGACGGGAACTAACGGAAAGACGACCACTAAAGAACTGATAAGACGAGTGCTTTCGGTTAAGTACATTGTCACGGCAACTGAAGGCAACCTGAACAACAGCATCGGAGTTCCTTTGTCTTTGCTCAAGATAACTGCCAAGACTCAAATTGCGGTTATCGAGATGGGCGCCAGTCACCCTGATGACATCAAGGAACTCACTGCGGTCTCACATCCGGATTTCGGTCTCATTACCAATGTGGGCAGGGCGCATCTTCTTGGATTCGGTAGTTATGAGGGTGTGAAAAAGGCCAAAGGACAGCTGTATGACTATGTCTGCGAACATTTCGGCACCGTTTTCGTGAATGTGGACGATCTGGTGCTTATGGATATGCTGTCCTCACGCAGGGGACTGAGCAAGATTTACTATGGTCTGAAACTCAGCGGAACAGAAATTCTCCCTTCATCCTCAGAGCATCCTTATCTCCGTCTGAAGATTCCTTCAGGAGAAGCTCAAATCGAACTTGACACCAATCTCGTAGGTACTTACAATGCTGACAACGTCATTGCGGCTATCGTCATCGGAGAGTATTTCGGCGTTTCTCCGGAGGATGCGGTCAAGGCTGTTGCCGCATTTGTTCCTTCAAACAACCGCTCGCAACTGCAGAAGACTGATTGCAATGATCTTATCATTGACGCCTACAATGCTAATCCTTCGAGTATGGCGGCAGCTTTGGACAACTTCAGCAATGTCGAGGCCAAGACAAAAGTCCTAATGCTTGGAGATATGAGAGAACTCGGCGGGGATTCCGTCGGAGAGCATCGCAAGGTGGTTGAAAAGGTCTTTTCTCTAAGGCCGGATCTGGTGTTTTTCGTCGGGGACGAGTTCAGAAAGGCTCTCTCCGAGACTTCCTGTCCCGACAACGTGAAATGGTTCGCCACATCAGATGATCTCGCAAATTGGCTGAGAACCAATCCCTTGAGAGACAGCACGGTGCTTATTAAAGGCTCCAGAGGAATCGAAATGGAGAAAGTCCTTAAGCTTCTGTAAGGTATTTCGCTATCAGGTGCCTGCACAAGGCTCCTGCGCAGTAGCCGATCAGTACTCCCACGCCGGCTCCCACGAGGATGTCTCCGAAGTAGTGTTTGCCTACGAAAACTCTGCTTAATGACACGAATGCGGCCCAGATGAGAACCCACGTTCTGTAGGCGTTGTAGGTGTGCTTTTCGTCATTTCTGAATCCGATTATGGTGCAGACCGCAAAGCAGAACGCATTTGTGGCGTGACCTGAAAAGAATCCGAAATAGCCTGTCCTGACCTCAAGCAGATGCAACTGGCCTCTGATCATTTCGGAATTATAGTTAGGCCTGAGCCTGTCCACGTAATTCTTTACCAAACCGGAGAACTGGTCGCATATCACAATTGCAAGTACAACGCTCAGTACCACTGCAAGCCCTTTTTTCCACCCCAGTCTTCTGAACACCATATATACAACGAACAGATAGACCGGAATCCACACGTACTTGTTCGAAAACATCTGCATAATGTTGTCGCTGATTTGCGAGTGGAATGAGTTTATGAAAAGGGTTATCGCTTGGTCGGCGTTTTGAAACGAATCCAGCATTATTATTTGTTCAATTCTTTCCAGAGAACATCCGTAAGTTCTTTAAGTCCTTCACCGCTGACCGATGAAATGAAAACATTGGGGATAGTATCCGGAAGCGTTTTTTTGATTTTGGCCTCTTTTTTCTTGTCTATGAGGTCACATTTTGTGATAGCCAGCACCCTTTCTTTGACCAGAAGTTCGGGATTGTAGAGTTTTAACTCATTGAGCAGCACCTCATAGCCTTTGGCCGGTTCTTTTTCTTCGGCCGACACCATAAACAGAAGCACAGAGTTCCTTTCAATGTGTCTGAGGAATCTTATCCCTATGCCTTTGCCCTCGTGCGCGCCTTCGATTATGCCTGGTATGTCCGCAATTGCGAACGACTTGTCGTCATAATATTTCACGATTCCAAGATTCGGTTCCAGAGTCGTGAAAGGGTAATTCGCTATTTTAGGCTTTGCGGAAGTCACGGAAGCAAGGAGCGTGGATTTTCCTGCGTTAGGGAATCCAACCAGGCCCACGTCGGCGAGAACCTTGAGTTCAAGAATGAACCAGCCCTCCTCACCGTCCTCTCCCGGCTGAGCGTAGCGAGGAGTCTGAAAAGTGGAGGTTTTGAACGCATTGTTGCCAAGTCCGCCTCTTCCGCCTTTGCAAAGAATCCTTTCCTCATTCGGAGTGAGCATTTCGAAGAGGACTTCCTCATTCTCAGCGTTCTTCACAACGGTTCCGACAGGGACGTCAAGATAGATGTCCTCACCGTCTTTTCCTTTCTGAAGCGCCCCGCTGCCGTTAGCTCCTTTGTCAGCTTTTACGATTTTCCTGAATTTCAGGTGGATAAGCGTCCAAAACTGAGGATTCGCTCTAAGGATTATGTTCCCTCCCCGTCCGCCGTCTCCACCGTCGGGCCCGCCTTTCGGCACGTATTTGGCCCTGTGAAGATGAATCGATCCCGCACCGCCGTGACCTGAGGCGCAGAATATCTTCACATAATCTATAAAGTTACTTTCAGCCATTGTTCTAAAATTTGTTCATTATCGAGGCGATCTCTGATCCGACGTGCTCAATGCTGCCCAGACCGTTGATTTCCTCATATTTGCCTGCCTTCTTGTAGAATGCGATAAGCGGTTCCGTCTTTTCGTGGTAGGTTGAGATGCGGTTCTTGATAGTCTCTTCTTTCGCATCATCAGCGCGTCCTTCTATCGAGGCTCTGTGTTTGATTCTTTCAATTATCATCGAGTCAGGAATCATAATCGAGACTACCGAAGTCACTGCCTCGTTTTTCTTCGCTAAAATCTCATCGAGGGCCTTGGCTTGAGCGATGGTCCTCGGAAATCCGTCCAGCAGAAATCCGTCCACTCCCTTGACTGTGTCAAATTCGTTCTCTATCATACCTTCCACGACCTCGTCAGGAACAAGCTCACCGGCGTCGATGAGTGATTTGGCCTTTAGTCCGAGTGTGCTCCCTGCTTTGATCTCCTTGCGTAGCAAATCGCCTGTTGAGATGTGGCAAAGATTGAAATTCTCAACCATCGCAGTGGCCTGAGTGCCTTTCCCCGCACCCGGAGGCCCGAAAAGAATGTAATATTTCATAAAATGTAAAGATTTATTCGTCCAAAATGTAGATTTCAGGAAGATTGCGGCCTATCTCATTGTAGTCAAGGCCGAATCCGACTATGAACTTGTTTTTAATTCTTATCGCAACATAATCGATATCGATTTTTTCCTCAAGCGCCTCAGGCTTGAGAAGCATAGTGCAGATTCTGCTTTCCTCAGCGCCTCTGTCCTTAAGGATTTTCTGAAGCTCCACCATTGTCTTTCCGGTGTCGATGATGTCCTCGACTATGATTACTCGTCTTCCTGTGATGTCGGCCGTCAGTCCCATAGCCTGTTTTACGCATCCTGTTGTGTTGGTGCCGCAGTAGGATGTCAGTTTGATGGACACGAGCTGGCAGTTGAATGTCAGCCGCTTCATCAGTTCAGAGGTGAACATAATAGCTCCGTTGAGGACACAAAGAAGAATCGGGACGTCTTCGCAGCCTTCGAAATCTTTGTTGATTTTCGCTGCTACCTCATCAATCGATTTGTCCAATGTCTCTTTTGAAATGTAAGGCTTGAAAGTCTTGTCAAATAGTCTGACTGTACTCATATTAGTATTAATTAAAGGACAAAAATAAGACAATTCCTTTAAAAAAGAGAAAAATTGTCAACGTATATCTGTTTATTATCTAAATTAACGAATAATTAGCTGATATTGTCCGCAAAAACAACTCTATGATGATGATAGTGCTTTCTGCGGTTTTGTCAGCATTTCTTTCTTGCGTGGTGGGAGCGCCTGACGATTATCTGCCACATATTCTGAAATTGACCGGCTGTGCCGATGTCGAAGAACTTGACGAAAGAGTGGTCGAGAAGTACTCTTATTACGCTGAGCACCCTTTGAGGATCAATCTTTTGTCTTCCGGACGTCTTTCGTCAAGCGGCATTCTCTCGCAGTACCAATGCGTTACACTTTCTGAGTACAGGTCGCTCTCCGGTGATGTCCTGTCGGTCTTTGAGTTGGCATCGATTGACGGTTTCGGCGAAGAGTTAGCGCGGGCGCTGGAGCCTTTCGTCTCTTTCGATTCTTACTCGGCGCCAGGCTCCGTGGCTGACTCTTCATCGAAAGTGTATGGCGCTTTGACAATGAGAGGAAGCGCCCGTCTGCCTCAAGTCGATGATCTGGAGGGGAGATACGGAGCGAAGTACTATGTGGAGTCAGAGAATCTTGAAATGGCCTTGGGATGCAATTCATCCTATGATGACAAGACGGTCGCCCCTTCCGACTACACTTTCGGAGCTTCTCTGTACGGCAAACGATCAGCCGGCAAGGTACTGATAGGAGATTTCAACGCCAGATTCGGACAAGGGCTGTTGCTATGGAGCGGCTTCTCTCTCTCATCACTTTCTCTTCCGTCCACTTTCTGCAAAAGGCCCTCTGGCCTTACTCTGACTTCTTCTTTCACAGGGACCGGCTCGTTCAGAGGCATTGCGGCGGACAAGAGATTCGGCAAGCTCATCCTTTCCGCTTTTCTGGCAGCCGACGGCATTAAATCCAGAATGGAAGGGTCAAAGCGAAAGGAAGTGTCTCTGTTGCCTGCCGTCAATCTCTCTCTTGTAACTAAAAGAGGACACGCCGCAATAACCGGATATGCTTTCGGCCTTCAAGGGGATGTCGTGGTGTCTTCCGACTGCAGGTACGCTTTCCAAAGCACACAGATATTTTCAGAAGTGGCATTGAATATCACTTTAGGCAAGCCCTCTTTTCTCGCAGGATGTTATCAGAGTCTTTCCGACAACTCCGATCTTGCGGTCAAAGTGAGCTGCCTTTCCGACAAGTATGTGCTTAACATCGGGAGCAGCTTCTTTTTTGGGGATAGAGTTAATCTCAAGGGGGCGACAGGTTTTGCCGCTTCAGAATTCAGGAACGTCTTGAACCTCAGCGCCTCGGCGACTTGGCCTTCGCTATTGAGAATCCTCGGCACTTACAATTGTCGTCTTAGTCCTTCTTTGAAATTGGGACTTAGGTTGTCTGCTAAAGCGAATGCGAAGGAAAATGAGAAAACCATATCAGGTCTTCGGTCCGATTTCAAGTACAACTCCGGCCCTTGGCTTATGACTCTGCGCTGTGAGACTGTCGTTGGTGAAAAAACAAGTCTGCTGGTTTATGCTGATGTGTATTACAAGACGGCCAGGCTCTGCGCCGGTCTCAGGGGAACAGTCTTCAAAGTAGATGACTGGGATTGCAGAATCTACAGCTACGAGAGAGATGCTCCTGGCAATTTCACCGTTCCTGCTTATTACGGCAGAGGCTATTGCTTGTCCGCCGTAGGAGGTCTGAAAACAGGTTCAAGAAGATTCGCTCCACGGCTATATGCCCGTTTTTCTCATCTTTCCTATCCGTGGCAGGAGGAAAAGAAAAAGCCCGGCAGAACCGAGCTTAAACTTCAATGTGTGTTCGAATTCTAACGTTTAGGTATCTTGATCCTCATACCAGGGGTTATCTTCGATCCGATTTTGTTGAAATCCATTATGTCATTGGCTGAGACGCCGTCGTATTTCTTAGCTATCGAGTAGAGCGAATCACCGCTCCTTACGGTGTAGTAGGAGTAGGACGCTCCCGAATTGGCGGAGGCCGATGACGATGAGCTTGAACTGTTAGAAGAGGAGACTGAAGATGAGGAGGCGACTGGCGCGCTGCCATTTCTGTAGATAATGAGTCTCTGGCCAACCCTTAGGTTAGTCCCGCGCAGATGGTTCCATCTTTTGAGCTGTGACACGGAGACGTGGTACCTTGACGCGATTCTTCCGAGATAGTCACCGCTTCTGACTTTGTAGGTGATTCTGTCTCCGGAGCCGGTGGACCCGCTCTTGATCTTGTTGATGTTCACGGTGCTGAACAATTCCTGAGCCTTGTAGGTGTACAGAGAGTCTTCGACGTCAAGGAAGGTGCTGGAGTAGTTGTAAGGTACTCGGAATATGAAAGTGCCCTCGTTGCCGGGGATGATTTCGTGAGTGTACTGAGGGTTCAGGTTCTTGATCATGTTCATTGGTACGCCGACTTTCTCGTTGATCTGTGTGAAATGGAGCATTCTGTGGATTTCGAATGTGTCCACGTGTGCCGGCAGCTGCATATCATCTGCCACGAGACCGTATTTGTTGGCGTAGGTAACGGCGTACATAGCCCCGACGAATGCGGGAACGTAACCTCTGGTCTCTCGCGGAAGATAGTTGTAGATGGACCAGAAGTCTTTCTTTGCTCCGCATCTTCTGATTGCTTTGCTGACGTTTCCTGCCCCGCAGTTGTAGGAAGAGATGGCCAGATTCCAGTCTCCGAAGATGGCGTAGGCATCTTTAAGGTAACGCGCGGCTGCATCTGCGGATTTCACGGGGTCAAGTCTTTCGTCCACGAAAGAGTCTATCTTCAGACCGTAGAGTTTGGCGGTGTTGTACATAAACTGCCACATTCCCTTTGCTCCGGCAGATGAGACGGCGACCGGGTTCATCGCCGATTCGATAATAGCCATATATTTCAGCTCTTCGGGGATGTCATATTTGTTGAATGTCTCCTCGAATATTGGCATATAGAATTTGCACAATGCGAGTATCTTGGCCATCTTGGAAGGCATCTTCTCGGAATAGAGGATTATGTAGTTCTTAACGGTCTCGTTGAACGGAAGAGTTATGAATGAGTTCATATCAGTTATTCTGTCGATTAGGACCGAGTCTGGGACGTTGGAACTGAAGTGGACCGAGTCCATGTCGTAGGAATAGTCCTCGTTGATGTTTCTCAACTGATTATGGACATACCATATACTTAGCAGACTGTCGGTGACTTCCTGATAGTCGCCGTCCATTCCGGCGGCTTCTTTGTCCTCGTTCTCTTCGTACATTCCGATAATCTCGGCATCCAGGCTGTCGTTAATGCTCAGTTCGTTCTTGTAGCCGCTAAGCTCGTTCTGAAGGGAATCAATGAGATATCTCAATCTCGTGTTTTCTTTTTTCAGTGCGGATTTGCTTTTGCCGGGGTCTTTTGTGGCGATTGAAGGCGAAGGAGTCTGAAGAGTGGTGTCCTGTAAGGGAAATAGTTTCCGGAAAATGTTCTGGCCTTCGGCTTCAGGCGTATTAAGCGCTGACGAAAGCACAAGAAGTGATGCGAATATTGATAATCTCATTTTTGAAATCGTGAATTTAGAATTTTAGTCCGATTGACACGCCGAAACTGTTTTGTGTAGGACCGAAAGCGTAGGAATTGTCGGGCGAGATGATGGTAGGGGATATGTTCATCGAAAGGTCGTCTCCGACATCGAAATCGTGCATATAGGCGAACACGTTGGCGTCTATCACCTGAAGAAGGTAGAATCCGAGCATCGCCACCATTGAGTAGTCCCTGTATCTTCGGAACACGTTTCTGTAGTACAGAGCTGTTTCCGCGGAAATGGATCCTTCATAATTCTCACTGGTGGTGGCTTCGTTGTGTATCCTCTTGTATCTTTTGTAATTGGTGTTGTTGACTGAGTAGAGATGGGTCGACACGATAAGGCCTCCCCAATAGATCGGGATCTTCCAGTAGTCTCCGTTGTAGACCTGTCCGAGTCCCGGTACCAGAGCTGAATAGAGTGTGGCCTTGCCGGGTTGGGGATAACGTCCTTTGTCAAAGCAGGCCACTCCGTCAAGCAGCGTCCCCCAATAGATTGCTGTCGCTCCTGCGAACATTATCGTACTCAAGTTCTTGGAATTTTTGCTTCCTGTGGAGTTAAAGTCTTTCCTGTAGTGGATTCCGAGTCCGATTGTGGCTCCGAGACCGCCGTAGATTACAGGAAGTTTCCAGTAGTCCCTATTGTAAATCTGCTCGCAACCGATGAAGACTGTTGATCCGGCGAAAAGCGTGCCTACCTTAAGAGAGTCTTTGTGCGCCACGCCTCTGAAAAACTGCTTGATTGAGAACATTGAAGCTGTGGAGTCGGCCATTGTGGTGTCGTTGACGTCATTGTAGTTCTGGGTGAAGGCCTGTTCCTTGAACTGCGCATTGGCGCAAATGGAAAATCCTGTAGTACAGACAATCAAAAGCGCTATTTTTCGTAATAACTTCATCATCTCTCTCAAAAGGCGATTCTAAAGATTAGACTGGTCCAGGGCTTTTAAGAATTTCTCGATTTCCTCATCTGAGGAAAACCTGATTGTCATAGAGCCTTTCCCGTTTGAAGACCTTTTCAAGGAGATGTTGTCGTTGAAGTATTTGCCGATGTGCTCAAGTACTTTGTAGTAAGGTTCCGGCAAATCCTGTTCGTGTTGTGAGGGATTGCTTTCGTCTTTGCTGAGTTTGCTGATCTTCTGTTCCAGCTGCCTGACTGACAGGCCTTCTCTGATCACGAGGTCGCACAGCTGTTCTTGAGCGTCGCTGTCCTCAATTCCGAGCAGTACCTTTGCGTGCCCTACGCTCAGAAGCCCGACTTTCAGGTCATGCTGAACTTTTGCGGGAAGCCTTAGGAGACGAAGAAAATTGGTGATGGAAGTTCTTTTCTTTCCCACCCTGTCCGCCATCTGCTCTTGGGTGAGGTTGCATTCATCAATGAGTCTCTCATAACTCATCGCCACTTCTATCGGGTCAAGATTCTCTCTCTGAATGTTCTCCACTATGGCCATCTCCAGCATACCCTGATCGTTTGCGTCTCTGATGTAGGCCGGAATCATATCCATCCCCGCCAGCCTGCAAGCTCTGAAACGCCTCTCACCGCTGATAATCTGGTAACGGTCATCTGATTTCTTTCTGACCGTGATCGGCTGAATCAAGCCGAATGTCTTGATGGATTCCGCAAGTTCCTGAAGCGCGGTCTCGTCGAAAGACATTCTCGGCTGGAACGGATTCGGCTCAATGTAATCGATAGGAATCCGCAGAATGTCGGCGGTGTCCGCCGGAGCTGCGCTTCCTACTACTTCTTTATTTACATAGCCAACCGGCTTGCGCAGCTGGTTGAGGTCTGATGTGTCTCCTAACAGGGCTCCGAGCCCTTTGCCTAATCCTCTTACTGGTTTGCTCATTATCCTTTACTTTTTTTCTATCCGGCGTCCTTTACCTTCTTAATATGCGTTTCCTTTACCTTCTTTAGATTCGGTTCAGGCGCCGACTGCGGCCAATGCCTTGTCTTTTTCCAAAACCTCTTTTGCGAGGTTGAGGTAGTTGGTGGTGCCGTTGCACATCACATCATACAGAATGATCGGTTTGCCGTGTGATGGAGCCTCGCTCAATCTGATGTTTCGCTGAATCACAGTCTCGAACACCAGATCCTTGAAATGCTCTCTCAATTCCTCCACAACCTGATTGTGGACTTTCGTCCTGCCGTCGAACATAGTGACCACGAAACCTTCGATAGTCAATGACGGATTGACTCCGTTCTGAACCAGCTTGATGGTCTGCAGCAGTTTGCCGAGACCTTCGAGAGCGAAGAATTCGGGCTGCACCGGAATCATCACAGAGTCAGCCGCCGTGAGCGAGTTGACAGTGATGAGCCCCAGTGACGGGGAACAGTCTATTATGATGTAATCGTAATTGTCTTTAATTTGGGAGATGCTGTTCTTCAAGACTGATTCGCGCTCTTCCGTGTCAAGCATTTCGATTTCAGCTCCGACAAGATTGATGTGTGACGGAATCATCTGGAGATTGTTAATCTCCGTCTGGATCAAAGCGTCTGAGATGTCGATCTTTCCGATAAGCACTTCGTACAGTGTCCTTTTCTCATCATTGTTGGGGGAAAAGTTGAGGCCTGACGTAGTGTTTGCCTGAGGGTCGGCATCAATTATCAGCACTTTTTTCTCAAGTACTGCCAAAGATGCCGCAAGGTTGATTGCGGTGGTTGTTTTTCCGACGCCGCCTTTCTGATTGGCGACTGCTATTACTTTTCCCATTTACGTATAATGTTGTTCGTACAAAATTACAAAAATAATTCCACAATTTGTGTGAAGTGTCGCTATATTTTGAATAATGCCTTCAGGACTTCGTCAGAGCGGATCCACGTCAATTACTATATGGTTGGCGTAGGCTCGAGTCTTCCCAAATCCCGCGACAGTCGCCGCAAGTTGTTTTTTTAGTGTAGTGAGTTCCGGACCTTTCATTATCGTTATCCTAATGTGCCTTATGTATTGGTCTGACAGCCTGCTGATTACTGGAGCGTAAGGGCCTATGCAGCCCATCGGATTGCCGGATGATGCAGATGTTTCGATCTCTCGGGCAAGGGCTGTTGACAGCTTTTCCAGTCTTGGCAGATTGCTGTCTTTGAGGATTATCACTATCAGTCTTGAGTAGGGAGGGTAGGAGAAAGTCCTTCTCTCATTTAACATATTAGCGGTGATTGTCGAATTACCCGACTCTCCGCTTTCTATCTCCCGATAGACAGGATGTCCGGGCTGATTAGTCTGGATGACGAACAGTCCTTTTTCTCCTCTCCTGCCGGCTCTTCCTCTGAATTGTTTAAGCAGTTGAAGCGCTTTTTCGTCAGCCCTGAAGTCCTGTTGCCCCAAAAGCGAGTCTGCCTGCATCACAGCCACCAGATTCAATCCGGCGAAGTCAAAGCCTTTAGTGACTATCTGTGTGCCCACTATAATGTCAATGTCGCCTTTTGCGAAGTCCTTTATGACGTTCTCTTCCTCGTCTTTCTCTTTGACTGAGTCGCTGTCAAGTCTCGCAATTCTTGCGTTCGGGAACAGTCTCACGGCTTCTTCTTCAATTTTCTGCGTTCCCGATCCAAAAGCCTTCAGCTCGCCCCCGCATTTTCGGCACTTTCCGCTGAAAGGCTCTCTGTAGCCGCAATAATGGCATTCCATATATTCATTTTCGGTGCCGGGGCATTTGTGCAGGTTCATAGGCACGTCGCAGTGCGGGCATTTCACAATCTCTCCGCAATTGTCGCACTGAAGAATAAGCGAATAGGCTCTTCTTCCTCTCAGAATCATCACCTGTCCTTTTCTTGAAAGAGTGTCGTTTATGTCTTTTATCAGCTTTTTGGAAAAATTGCCTATCATCCCGTTTTTCTTCCTTTCCGAGGCTGTGTCAATTATCTCCACTTCGGAGTCCTGATTGCCGTAGTATCTTTGAAGAAGGTCTATTTTGTCGTATTTGCCTGCCGCACAGTTGAACAGGGACTCTGCGGAAGGGGTGGCGGAACCGAGCACTATCGAGCAGCGAGTGATCACTGACAGCATTACAGCCGTGTCTCTTCCGTTGTAGCGAGGCGCCGGCTCCGTCTGTTTGTAGGAGGTGTCGTGTTCTTCGTCGACTATGACAAGACCGAGATCCCGGTGGGGGAGAAACAGTGCGGATCTTGTCCCCAACACTATGTATGGGCCATTTTTTACTGCTTGTGCGGTCTCTTGCCGCTGTGCGGGAGTCTCTCTTGAATGGAAGGCCATCAGTGTGTCCGGGAAGATCTTCCTTAGTCTCTCTTCAAGTTGCCGGCTAAGAGAGATTTCAGGAACGAGATAAAGTACATTTTTTCCTTTTTGGAGCGTGTCTTGCGCAAGTTTGAGGTAGATTTCTGTTTTTCCGGAGCCGGTGACGCCGTTGAGAAGCGCGGGCTTGTTGCTGGCGAAAGATTCTTTGATCTTGGCGAATGCCGTCTCTTGAGCCGATGTCAATGTGATTGTGTCAAAATTGCATTTTTGCCCCGTCATCGCCAAGCCCGGCATCTCTTCCTGTGCTTCGTGAGGTCTCCCTAAAAGTGAGGAGAGCTGCGCTCCTATTGTTTCCAATTGATTTTTGATGGTTTCCATCCCGGCCTCGTATTTGACCTTGGCCTCTTCTTTTGTCGCTCTCTCAAGCGCGTCTTTTCTTTTCAGCAGTCTTGTTCCCAGCAAGTCCGCTTTCTTTCTGAGATTGATGATCGTCTGTTCCTTTTTCTCCTGTCTTTTTTTTTCCATTTTTGCCAGAGCCTCTTCACCGGACACTTTTTGGGAAGGGTAGGCAGCTTTGTAGACCTCGCCTATCGTGCATAGGTAATAGTCTGAAATGCTCTTCCACAAATCGATTTCTGATTCACTTACGGGAGACAGACCTTCCGCAATTCCGGTAATCGCCTTTATTTTCTGAATGTCGGTTCCCGGCTCAACATCGGTTTTGCTTACGACTGCTATCAGATTTTTGCCTGCGAATGAGACTCTGACCCTTTCTCCTATTTTAACCTCTTGATTGCAAACATAGTAGTAGGGCTCCCATTCCAATTTGAGAGGAACTATGACTTGTATGTACTGTTTTGTTGTCATTGAGAACGCTAAAATAGGTTTTTTTTGTGGATTATCCTCATTCGCATTTGGTCTGATAACATTCATTAAAATTTTTCTGTAAAAATGTTTGCAGACTTAAAAAAAATGCCTACCTTTGTGCTCCCGAAACGGAAATATCTCCAATTCGGCTATCAAGGTGTCGTAGCTCAGGTGGTAGAGCAATGGACTGAAAATCCATGTGTCGCCGGTTCAACTCCTGCCGACACCACTTCAAGTCCTCTCGGATTTTTCCGAGGGGACTTTTTTGTATGCGGCCAATTTCAATCGTCAAATTTACAAATGAAACTGTCTTTGTGTTAGAAATTGAGCCAAGACTTGAAAGAAGAGAGTTTCTCGCGACTGATCGTGATTTGAATTCTTGATTCCGGCACAACAGTGACCAGCAGCTTGGAATTGAAGTATGGCTCTATCTTTTTGATTGAATCAATGCTGAGAAGGAACTGTCTGTTGACCCTGAAAAACTTGTTTGGATCAAGTTGCTCGCCGAGTTTGTCAAGCGTGAAATCGATGACTACTTCTGCGCCTGATTGAGTCACGGCGGAAGTGACCCGGCTCTCAGAGTAAAAATAGGCCACGCTTGCTACTTGCAGTGTGGTGTATTTGTCCACTCCGTAGATAAGGAACCTGGTCCGGAAACGTTTAGAGGCTGGAGAAGAGATGTTTTCAAGGATATTGTTCAAGTACTCTTGTTGAAACTCTAAATTGCTGCGATAGGTGTTCTCGTATTTTTCAATTGATTCAACAAGTCTTTCCTGATGGACAGGCTTGAGTATGTAATCAATGCTATTTACTGAAAAGGCTTGTATCGCGTATTCGTCGTATGCTGTCGTGAAAATGATCATTGAGGAAGGATGGGCAATGGACAGAAAGTCGAATGCGTTACCGTCTGAAAGATGAATGTCTAAAAAGATCAAATCAGGATTCTCGTTCTGAGAAAACCACTGTGTGGCATCTTTGATGCTACCCTGCACGATTGTGAATTTCCATAAAGGGCGAATAGTCTCAACCATTGATTTAAGTAATCTTGCAGCCGGCCTCTCATCTTCTATGATAACCGCGGAAATTGATTTAGTCATAACTAATATATCAGTATCGGTATTTAAACAGGTACCGTTCCTTTCTTAAGTTAAGTCCAAGCAACCGACCGTAGGTAGAGTTTGCTTGGCACCGTGCGGTTGATTCCCTGGTGACGACGGTGGTAGTTG
>JBAYFJ010000004.1:0-44971 GCA_041667245.1 Bacteroidales bacterium
GAAGGAGCGGATGAAGGAGAAGAGGGTCCGAGCAATGAGACGAAGCACCGGTATGCGAACATAATGATGGACTACTGGTTCAAGCGGACGTTCGCCAATTCGGAGACATCGGCGCAACTGCTGACGGATCTGCTGAACGAGCTTATACCGGAGAGGACAATCAAAGGTCTGAGTTATCTGCCGACCGAGAAAGACAATTTGTTTCCTGGGATGAAGGACATAAGGGTAGACGTGGAGTGTACGGATTCCGAAGGGACGAGGTTCATAGTGGAGATGCAGGTGGCCAACCAGAAGTTCTTCAGTGATAGGGTCTTGTTCTATTCCGCTTATGCTCTTCTGGAGCAGCTTCAGAAGGGCGACAAGGTGGATTCGCAGGGAAGGAAAGCGAAAGAATATGATTATCCGGCGGTGTACGTCATCTCCATCGTTAACTTTTCGATGCACGAAGACACGGACGAAGTGCTCTTCCGCTACGAGTTGCAGGAGACGAAGACCGGGGAACGTATGACGGAGAAACTCAACTTTATTTTCCTTGAGCTGCCAAACTGTAAGAAGGCATTGACGCCAAAAGCCACGATATTAGACAATTTCTGTTATGTGCTGAAAAATATGAATATGCTGGAGAGGCGTCCGCCGAGATTGAAGGCGGAGATTTTCGACTTGTTGTTTGAATCGGCAAAAATTGCTAAATTTACTGCCGATGAGCAAGTAAAATATATAAAGGATATGAGAACGGAACGTGATTTTCAAAACCAGCTTTCGTACAGTTACGATCGAGGCATTGACAAAGGCATTGCTCAAGGCATTGCTCAAGGCAAGGCAGAAGTCGCTTTCAATTTACTGATGCTTGGTGTCGAGATTGAGAAGATCTCTAAATCGACGGGCCTGAGCGTGGAGGCTATCAAAGAGTTGGAGCCCAATAGCTGAAGCGAAAGAGTTAAAGTAGAATCAGTCTATCTTCAACTCTAAGCCATTGTAACTAAAAATGCAATTGACTGATTACGGTCATAACGTGGCTGTAATGGAGAAATAATAATGTCAAGGCCTTGCTCTTAAAACAGAGAGCGGCCTTTTTTACATTCATCGCTTTGATGGGGGAAATGTAATAGGGAATTGTTCTTTGCTTTGATTGTGAGACTGACGTAGGTATTGTTAAGAGCTTTGAAGTGATTGTGATAGTCCGACTGTTTGGGAATGATCCTGTGGCAGGAGACTGCTTAGTGCGTTGAGGTTCGTGGTGAGGCAGTCCGAATAGAATCCAGCAATGTCTTTAGTTCGGTCACTTTCTCAGGATGTAGGTCATAGAGATTTGAGGTCTCCTCAGGATCCGCTTCCATATCATAGAGCTGGCACTGAGGCATAGAAGGATTCTCGCCGAGAGACCATCCGCCGCTGCCGCTGCAGTTAAGCAATTTCCATTTGCCCTTCTTGATGGCGAAACTCCCGTTGTTCGACTCCAAGATCACCGCTGTCCTTTTGCCATGAGCCTCACCCTTTAGAGCCGGAAGGAAACTGTAACTGTCCTGAGCCGCACCTGGAGGGATGCAGTAATCGACTATTTCTGAGACTGTAGCGAATATATCATTGAGACAGACCAAAGCCGAGGACGAAGATCCGGATTTGACTACGGACGGGTACCTGATTATGAGAGGAACGTGATGACCGCCGTCTCATATATCCGATTTGCGCCCTCTCCAGATGAAATTAGAAAGATGCGGATATGTCTTTTTGTCTGAAGGATTCCAGTCCGCGCCGTTGTCACTTGCGAAAATGACAATAGTGTTGTCGCTGATGTGAAGACTGTCCAGAAGCGCCGTAACCTTGCCAACAACCTCATCTACATTGAGCACGAAATCCCCATAGTCTCCTGCATTAGAGCCCCCTTTAAATTGTGAGGTAGGCAGC
The DNA here is from genome assembly GCA_041667245.1 of Bacteroidales bacterium. Classification (GTDB taxonomy): domain Bacteria; phylum Bacteroidota; class Bacteroidia; order Bacteroidales; family UBA932; genus Cryptobacteroides. The sequence continues at coordinate 1,906 of JBAYFJ010000004.1, forward strand.
CAAGGAGTGTGAGGAGCCGTCAACGGCATATAAACAAAAAAAGGCTTATCCACGTCAGAATGGGCTCTGATGTAATCCAAACCTTTGTCCGTGAGATTCTGAAGACAAGACTCGAAAGAAAAACTCTCTGAAGCCTTGCCCGCTCTCCACAGATGCCCTCTGTAAGGTGGCGGATCCGCACCTGCCACATCAACTATATTTTGGTCCTCCACGCTGTGATTGCTCACAAAAACGTAAGGTGGCATATCCAAAGAAGCCGGAAGCACATAGCTCTCCTCGAACCCTGCATCATTCGGAGAATAAGTCAGGCTTTTGTCGAAAGCTACAGTCTCATTGGTGGGCGCTTTCCCCGAAACTGAAGTTTGCCAACCGAGGCCGAGATGCCATTTTCCGAATATCGCAGTCTGATAGCCCTCTGAAACTAACATCGAAGGAATAGTGGGTCTCGTGGTCTCAATCAGCGGAGCCCCGTAGCCGTTCAGTACGCCTTTTTTGAGAGGCCCGCGGAAACAGTACCTTCCCGTCATAATGCCGTAACGACTCGGAGTGCTCAGCGATGACTCTGAATGCGCATCTCTGAAGTACATCCCTGAGAACACAGTCTGTCAATGTGAGGCGTCATTATTCCCGAATTGGGATTCAGGCAGCTGATGTCCCCGTAGCCCATATCGTCGGCGAGAATGAAGACAATGTTCGGTTTGTCAACCTTAGCGGTCTGCGCTTTGCAGGCCAAAGGCATCACCAAAAATGAACTGCATGCGACAATGACTCCGCGATAATAAACTTCTTTGTGCATATATTCTTAATTAGCAGCGCATTCAAACAGCGTGCAGGCGCTTACGTCACTTTTCAACGTGGTCACTGGCCCTGGTTTAGCACCCCAGTCAGGACCGTAAAGATGGCTGGTGCCATTTCGCAGCAGCGACTCGGCATTTGCTGTTATGAATGAGGAATATCTTGTCTTCGACGAAGTGCTTATTACTTCAGAAGCGAGCAAATCCATATAACGGATAAGAATCCCCTTGAAAAGGTGTGCGTCATTATCCTTAGAACTGTCCGGAGAGCCTTCCAATTTTAGAACGGAATTTACACTCATTGAACTGATGGCTCTGTCCGCAGCATTGACAGCGTCCGATAAATATTTTGCATCCTTAGTAATCCTGTACAACTCTACGGCGGAACCGATGAAAGTGCCTTGATTGTAAGTAAATTTCCACTTCGTCACGGAGTTGTCCAAACCGTTAATATGATCAAGAACCATCCAGTCGTCAACCAATTTGGATTTCTCCCACTGATATATTTTAATAGCCCATTTTTTGTAAGACTCTTTGCCGGTGCTTTGGTAAAGTCTTGCCGCTAAGATGCAGGCAGGGCCGTTGGAACAGGCATTCTTACTGTTCGGCTCTTGAATTCTCCAGGCGATTCCGCCTCCCGCATAATCATTCCAACCTTGTTCTATGAAACCCCACAAATGAAGTGCGACATCAAGATATTTCTGCTCTCCTGTAGTTTTGTAAGCACGCTGAAGTGCAAGCGCAATCCATTCCATATCATCGTAATAGTCATTTTTCCACTTGTCGCCATTGCCTTTCTTAACTCCGTATAGCCAAGAATTCATCAATTTAACGTACTTTGTGTCTCCTGTGCGTATAAAAGCGTCCGTGACCACATCCAACGCGTGAGCTTGAGGCCAGTATTGGAACCCTGTTCCACCGTTATTGTCAGGGAGGAAGTACGACAGAGAATCACTCCAAAAAGTGGCTATCAGAGTGTCAGTGCTTTCAGTGGCTTCATCTGACCAGTCAATTATGTCTTCAAGGGCGGCAGCATCCCGCTTCTTGTCGCTGCCGCAGGAGCACGAAAACTGTACCAGCAATAGTGCCGGCAACAGTATCATAAAGCACTTTCTCATTCCTCTTTTCCTTTGCTGATGTGGTCAAGGGCCTCCAGTTCAGTCTGCTGGCCCTTGTCGCCGCAATAGTCCATCCACTTCTTCAGTTCGGCGGAAAGCTCGGCGACTTTGCCGGAGAGTTCTGGATTCTGAATCAGGTTGAGACGGCAGTAAGGGTCGGAGGCGACGTCGTACAGCTCTTCTTTTGGTCTGAAAGAATAGTCGTGGGTCACTTCAGCGGCGTGAGGGTCTGTGGCACCGCGACTTTGCCACTCCTGGAACAACTTGCTTTTGGTGAAGGTGTTCTTGAACTCCATCTCAGGCGTGAGATTGAGAATGTAGCGGTAACGCCCGTCAAAGACAGACCGGATTCCGAAATAGTCGGAGCCGTCAAAAATGCCCCTTGTCGTCTGAAGAGAAAAAGAATAATCCTTATGCTTGCCGGACTTGCCCGTGAGCACTCCTTTGAAACTTCTTCCGTCCATCGGGGTAATAGGCTTGCCGCCCGCGATGTCCACAAAAGTCGGCAGAACGTCCACATATTCAATCAAAGCATCGCTTGAGGACTCCGCGGGGATGACCCCGGGCCACCTGATTAGACACGCGGAATGGACACCCGCATCGTAGCAGGTCCATTTTGCAAAAGGCAGACTGTTGCCCTGCTCGCTCAGGTACACGACTACCGAGGAAGCGGAAGCTTTCTTCTTGTCAAGTATGTTCAGGAGCGTGCTGAATTCCCCGTCCATATAGTTGATCTCGGCCAGATATTTTGTAAAATCCCTTCTGGTGTCCGGGCAATCCACGTACATCGGAGGCAGGGACAAGCTGTCGGGATTAAACTCCCTTGCATCCCCCTTGTTCCACGGAGTGTGTGGCTGGTGGGAAGCCACTATTACACAGAAAGGATCCTTGGCCGCGATGCATTCAGAGATGAACCTCTCAAGCGAAGCCCAGTCCAGTTCCTGACCTTTAAGAGGAGGAAAATACTTGTCGAAAGGAAAGACGGAAGCAGGTCCGATGTGAGATTTCCCCACGAGGGCAACCTTGTAGCCAAGCGGATGAAGCTGCTGCACAATACTGTTAGTGCTGTCGTTAGCGTGAGTGTGGTTCGGGTAAGCTCCGCTTCTCACCGGCCATATCCCCGTGTAGAGATTGTGTCTTGTCGGAGAGGACATCGGGGCTGCCTGATAGGCCTTGCTGAAACGCATTCCCTCTTTTGCGAAATTGTCTATGGCCGGAGTCTTGGAGTCTTTGCTCCCGTAGCAGCCGAGATCATAGTACGAGCAGTCGTCAGAAATGAAAAGCACCAGATTCGGCTTATCCTGTTGATGAGTCTGAGCAGTGCCTGTCAATGATACAGCGCCTAATAAGGTGAACAGTAATTCTTTTTTCATATTAAAGCTCCCCTGCGTATTTTCTGAAAGACTGTTTGTACCATGCAAGAGCCAACTTGGACAGTTTTGATGTTACGGAAGGATATTTCTCGGCAACGTTGGTTGTCTCGTTAACATCGTCCTTAAGGTTGTAGAGTTCGGTCATAGTGCCGTCATAATTGATCAGAAGCTTCCAGTCCCCATCTCTCACGGCGATGTTTGGGCTTCGGGTCTGATAATGATTCTCAGGAAGAGGCTCGCCCACGAAATGCTGCCCGAACTCCCAGTACATCGGCTTGTTTCTTTTATGCTCCCCGCCCCCGATCATAGTCTTGCTGAAATCAATCCCGTCGAGAACATATCCTCCGGTCACCGGTTTTACGCCTGCCATAGAGCATAAAGTAGGGAAGAGGTCCAGACTCGTGAGAACTGTTTCGTTGTTCACCTGACCAGCCTTGATCTTCTCCGGCCATCTGATGATGAAAGGCATTCTGATGCCGCCTTCGTACAAAGTCGCCTTCTGTCCGCGAAGGCCTGCTGTACGGCCGTTCTTGTAGCTCGGATTAGGGCCGTTGTCGGAAGTGAAGATGATTATCGTGTTGTCCTTCATCCCTAATTTCTCGATTCCGTCCATCAGTCGCCCGATTTGCTTGTCATATTCTGAAAGCACGGGGATGAAGTTGACCACTTTCTCCCAGTTACCGCCCTTGCCGCTCTTGTCGTACTCCTCTTTGCTCGGCACGTATGGAGTGTGCATATCGTCAGGCCAGAAATTCACGAAACAAGGTTCTCCCGAATGTCTCTTCAGGAAGTCCAGGGTCTTGTCCACGAAATACGCGGTCCTTTCCCATCTCTTGATGCTGTCCTTCTCGCTCCAGATCCAGTCTGTCGCAGTGATAAGCGGATCCGGAGAAGGGCTTTCCCAAGTTGAGCACCACTCGTCAAAGCCGAACTCGCTGATCTGAGGCTCGTCTTTCACGTCGCGCCCTCCTCCCATGTGCCATTTGCCTATATGGGCCGTGGCGTAGCCTCCGGCTTTGAAAGAACGGGCCATTGACGGCGCCTGAGCGCTGAGGAAGTCATTGGAATTGTTCTCCCTGTTGGCCTTTCTGTTGTTAAGGAAAGTGGTGATTCCCCACTGCGTAGGGTACATTCCGGTCGTGATGCCTACTCTCGAAGGCGAGCTTATGGAACAGGCCGTGTAGTACTGGTTGAATATGATCCCCTCGCTGCCCATTCTGTCAATGTTCGGTGTGGGAGTGAATTTTCCTCCGAACGCACCGCAGTCCGAATAACCCATATCATCAGTGTAGATAATGATGACGTTAGGCTTTGTCTCGCTTTTCTGAGGCCTGGCCCCGGAGCAGCATCCGAGGACAGCCGATCCGGCGGCCAATGGCAGCAGGACCATTTTTGAGTTTTTTCTCATTATTTTTCTTTTAATTCCAGAATAACATTGTCAATCAGAATCCTTCCGGGTTCCGATTCGCCGAGATAGAACTTGACCTGATAACGGCCTTTCTCAATAGGAAGATTCTCGAACAGAACCTTTCCCCCTGCCGCTTTCAAGCTGACTTTCTTGTAAAGCACGGGGACATCCCCGGCCTTGAAAGGTCTGAGGCTCAGCCATAGAGAGTTAGCCTTGTCGCATTTGTAGGTGAAACCCACTGTCGCGGTCATCGGAGTCACAGTCGGGAAAGTCCATTCCAAGATAGAAGCATCGGGCTTAGATCCCTTTTTGATAACATCTATTCTCGCGGACTTTTTTCCTGATATAGGCTCGGCCTTCTCGATGGAGAACCTCGTCCCGATCTCGCTTGAAGTGTCCCATCCGCCGAAATTGTCGTCAAACTCCCCGTTGATAGTCCTTTTGTAGCCCTGCTGACGCTGTCCGTATCTCTCTGTCGAGACAGGATAGACATTGCACCTCAGGGCCCACTTGTCCCATGCTCCCATCATAGACTTTACCTTTTCGGGATATTTTGAAGCCAGATTATGCAGTTCCGTAGGGTCAGCGGACATATCATACAATTCGTATTTGGTCATATCCACAGGCGCTCCCTCCTCATTGATTATCACGAGTTTCCAGTTTCCGTCACGTACCGCCATCTTGCCCTCGTGCTCCCAGAAAGTCATACCGCGGTCCGTGGTCTTTCCTTTGAAATTCGGGACGAGACTTGTCCCCTCGCAAGGAGTTATCTCGTTGCCGTTGAAAGTCTTGGGATATGTCGCCTTTCCTACCTCCACGCAAGTTGCCATAATGTCCGTGAAGTAGCCGTAATCCCTTACGAAAGACCCGTTGCGTTTACGGGCTATCCCGTCCGGCCATGACACGATCAGAGGAGTGGCGATTCCGCCCTCGTTGGTGTAGTGCTTGTAAAGTCTGTAAGGAGTGCTGCTAAGGTTAGCCCAGTTGATGCGGTAACTCTCCCAAGTTCCCGCCTGTCCTGTGACTTCCTCGTTGTCCTTGCCGAGATTCTCTGCGCAGGCCCCGTTGTCATCCATAAGCATAATGACAGTGTTGTCGAACTGCCCGGTTTTCTTCAAAGCCTCGACCACTTTCCCCACGCCTCTGTCGATAGCGTCAATCTGAGCGGCGTAGATGGCCATTCTCATTGTGTACTCTTTCTGTTTCGCAGGAGTGAGGCTGTCCCAAGCAGGCACCTTTTTGTCTCTGTCCGAGAGTTCTGTACCCTCGGCAAAAAGGCCCATCGCTATCTGCCTTTTGAATCTTTCGTCGCGAAGCACGTCCCAGCCAGCCTTGTATCTCTCTACGTACTTGTCGATGTCTTTCTGAAGAGCGTGCAAAGGCCAGTGTGGGGCATTGAAAGCAAGATAGAGAAAAAGAGGTTTCTCATCGTAATTGTGGCGGCTGACATAGCTTGCTGCGGTGTCCGTGATGGCGTCCGTGAGATAAAAGCCGTCGCCTGTCTTCGGAAGCCTTTTGTCTCCGTTCACCAGACGTGCGTTGAAATAGTCCGAAGCGCCTTCCGGATGTCCGTAGAAATGCCGGAATCCTCTTCCCGTAGGCCAAGTCTCTGTCACGTTGCCTTCGCATTGGCGCTCGCTGCAAAGATGCCATTTTCCGACCATATAGGTCTCGTAGCCTGATCCTCCGAGCACCTCTGCTATGGTCATACAGTGATTGTTCAGCGTGCCCGCATAGCCAGGCAACCCCTGATCCGCACAGGCCATCCAGCCCATACCTGTCTGGTGGGGATATAATCCCGTCATCAGAGCCGCTCTGGAAGGGCAGCTTCTTGCATTGTTGTAGAACTGAGACCATCTCAGCCCGTTCTCGGCAAGATTGTCGATGTTGGGGGTCATAACCTCGCCGCCGTAGCATCCGAGGTCTGAGAATCCCATATCGTCAGTCAGTATGACTATGATATTCGGCCTTTCACCTTTGGCCTGCCCGTTTGTGCAGGAGAGAAATGGCAAGGCTAAAGCCATTGCTCCTAATGGTCTTGAAAATCGCATTTTTTAATAATTTAGAAGCCTCTCCATTCGTAAAGCACTCTGCCGTCTCCCTGGTCGTCTCTGATTCTGTTTCGGAAAATCATCACGTCTTCCGCTTCCCACTCCTTGCCGTCTACCGTGTACTTGTAACGCAGAGTCAAAGTCTTGCTTGCCGCCTCATAGTAGGATTCGCCGTTGGCGCTCACCTGAACGGAAGGCAGGTATTGTGGATCAGCCTCAATCCTCACTGCCCCGCTTCCCGAAGGAGGAAGGGTCACAATCATAGAGTACTTCCCTTTGGCATTGTCCTGATTGCCTGTCTGGTCCGCATAGACTCTGAATCTGTCAGCGCCCACAGTCTGTAGCTGACGGATGCTTCCTGTGGTCGTGGCGAGATTGGAGTACTTGACGGTGTCCGAGGCGGCTTTGTTCACAGCGATGCCGTTGTACCTGTAATTGCCATACTGGCGACCCTGATAACTGATGGATATTAGAGTGTAATCCTTGCCCGCGGCAATCGAATCCACGTCGGCCTCTACAATCTGCACAGCAAGAACGTACTCGCCGGTCAGAGCCTTGGGATCGTTGACGAATTTCGTTGAGTCAAGCCGCATCGGCATATAGGCTTTCAACTCACCTTTCTTGATTGTGATCTGTGAGTCATTGTCGAAAGAATAGTAATCCGAAGGCAGGGGAGACTGTCCCGGAGCTGTGATCAAGTCGTTGTTGATGCGATACTTGACAACCCTGTTGCGGTCATTTCTGTCGAGACCCGCAAAGACGAATCCCACTTTGATGCCCATATCCTCTCCCACTACGACCTGCCTGTTGTAAGTCTGGTAGGTGAACAGCACCTGTTTGGTGGTGTAGGAGACATCGTCATCATCGTAAGTGCATCCCGAGAAAAGGAATGAGAGCGCAATTGATGCTATGATAAAATAATATCTTTTCATTAATTTGAATTTTTAATAATTAAAAACTACCAGCCTTTATTCTGCGTCAGCTCGGCATTGAAAATCTCAGAGAAAGGAATAGGCTGCCAAGGAGACGAATATACTCTTTTTTCCAGTGGGATTGAAGTGTAGACGTTGTCTTTGCTTATCCTTGCTCCGTTCACTGTGACGTTGATATAGTCTTCCCAGTTGCTTTCCGAGGCGTACCATCTTCTCAGGTCATAATAATAATGGCCTTCGAAACTAAGCTCGATTCGTCTCTGAAGTCTCACGTAGTCTTCGAATTTCCCACTGTCAGTGCCGATGACATTGTTGAGATAGTCGGCTCCGGTTTTTGCGTTGTCTCTTACGAGGATTCTGTTCAATGCCTGCTTGGCGTTGAATCCGAGGGCCTGAGGGTCACCGGTCACTCCCCACGCTCTATTTGCGGCTTCCGCATAGTTGAGAAGTAATTCCGGCAGGCCGAGGATTACGTTGACCCTTTTGGTGGATGTTGAAGACCCGGGTGTGAGCGAGACGGACGTTCTTAGAGTTTTCTTCAGATAATAGCCTGAGCGTGATGTGCGGGACGTCAGTTTGTACTCATCCAATCCGCCTTCCGTCGTGTTGATGGTGTAACTCCCGATTGTGCTGCCGTTCCCGGCCACGAACATATCCAGTCTCGGATCTCTGTTGCCGAAAGGGTTGTTCTTGTCGTATGAGCTGCTTTCGGAGATAGGGTAACCGTTGGCGTCAGGGAAGGCGTCCACATAATTCTGAGAGACGTTGATTTGTGCGTCTCCGTAGCAGCGAGGAGGATAATTGGCATTCTCGAAAGAAGAATTGCCTGCCTGCACTCTACCTCCCATAATCATGTCCCATTTACCCCAAGTGACGTTGTCCGCCTGAGTGAAATAGTACTCTTCTCTCGTGGAGAACGCAGCGTTGATTCCTCCTATGCTTTTGATTGCCTCGGCAGCTGCAATTGCCGCCTTTTCCCATTGGGAGATGTCGTTTTTGGTGTTGATGGCGGGACTTGCCGCATAAAGCAACACTCTGGCTTTCAACGCCTTGACAGCAGCTCCGCTGAGTCTTCCTCTGAAAGTGGCGCCGTAGACTATGCTTGTGCCCTCGTATTTGTCGGGAAGCATGCCGATGGTCAAAGCGGAATCGCAATCCGCCACGATGGCATCCACACATTCCTGATAAGTGGCTCTCGGGATTTTGAGGTTGTCGTTGTAGTCGAGAATCTCGGACCCTACCATCGGAACTCCGAGCAATTCGCCGCTTGAGGTCCAGCCTCCGTAGTTTTTGAGCAGCTCTTCCATCCAGTATGCCCTAAGTCCCCACGCTTCTCCTTTCAATCTCCAGAAGGTCTGAATGTTCTGTTCAATGGAGGTTGCGTCCTGAAGCTCGATGAATCTGACAGGAGTTTTGTAAGAAGTCTCGTCGTTGAGTTTCATTTTGTCGAGGAAGATGTTCAGATAGCGGATGTTGTTGTAGGCCGAAGCCCAGATTCCAAGAGGATTGAAGTCCGGGGAAAGCGCTCCAAGAGAGCAGCGGTAGTAGTCTCCGAGACAATCTCTCTTGACCGCGTTGTCCGTCATAATGTCCATCGAGTTGTCGAAGAAAACCGGGATGTTGCTGTAGACTTTGTTCAACGGGCCGCAGATGTAGGCGGCCTCGTCCAGAAGGCTCTCGTCCCTGGTGTTGTCAGTCTCCGGATCAAGGAAGTCGCAGCTTGCCGCGAATGCCAGTGATGCTGAAATGACAATCAGATTTGATATGATGTTATTGAATCTTTTCATTGCTTTTTGATTTTGATTAGAATGACAAAGACAGTCCGCCTGTCACCGTAGTGAACAGAGGGTAATCGGACACTCCGGCTGACAAGTACTCAGGATCAAGGTCTTTGATCTTGGAGATGGTGAAGAGATTGGTCGCGCGGACGAACACTTTGACGCCGCTCAATCTTATCTTAGAAGTTAGGCTCAGCGGAAGAGTGTAACCCACTTCGGCATTGCGAAGTTTGAAGAATCCTCCGTTGACAGTCCAATAATCGGAATCCTGGAAATTGTTCAGCGAGTTGTCTGCCCTTAGGATCGGATGTGCGTTTCCGTTAGGAAGCCCGTCGATTACGATTTGAGAGTACTTCCCGCCACCGTAGTTCTCATAGTAACCGTTGGTAAGCATTCTGTCGTAGCCAGCCAAACCGTAGCCGAGCACATCCAGATTGAACCCTTTGTACTTGAGCGAAAGGTTAATCCCGTACTGAACGGTAGGAGTGGTGTTCGCAATTATCTCTTTGTCTCTTGCGTCGATGACATTGTCGTTGTTGAGGTCGGCGTATTTGATGTCGCCGGGGTACACATTACCGAAAGACTGGGTAGGTGAGTTGTCGATGTCGCCCTGATCGGTGAAGGTGCCGATCGCTCTGTAGCCTTTGACATCTCCGTTGCGCGTTATTTTTCTAAGTGCGCTGAGCTCGTCAGGATACGCCACGTCCACGTCTTTTCTGGTTTTGGAGTAACCATAGCTCACGTTACCTCCGAGTGAAAGAGCGAAGTCGCCGAAAGATTTCTTGAAATAAAGTTCTGCCTCTATTCCCTGGCTTTCGAAATCCTTGCAGTTGTTGAAGAGCAGAGCGCCGCCGTTGCCGAGTACTCCCGGCTTGGAAGATCCTGCGTTGGCGATGTTTCCGTTGAGAGAATTGTGGAAATAGCCGACCGAACCGCTAACCAGATGTTTGAGCATTGCGAAATCAACTCCCGCGTTGATCTCATAACTCTTCTGAAAGCCTACGTTCTTGTTGCCCGTCTGGTCGAGAGAGACTTTGTTCGACAAGGTGGAGAAAGAATAGGTTCCGTCAGTTCGCCACTCGTCTCTGTAGTAGAAGTTTGAAACAGTGCCGTTGCTGTTGAAGAGCGTTGAGCCCAGCATTCCGAACGAGCCTCTAACCTTGAGATAGTCAAGCCACTGAGCCTCTTTCAGAAAATTGTTCTCCGACATAATCCAGCCCAGACCCACCGTAGGGAAAAGGCCGAATTTCTTGTCGTCCGCAAAACTCGGGACTCCGACGTAATTGGCGCTGGCGTCGATTACGTACTTTTCATCGTAGATGTAGTTGGCACCCACTCCGAAATTGATTCTTTTGAGATTGTAGAGACTGGTGTTGAAAGATCTGTTCTGAAGGTAAGCGAGGGCGAAGGCGGTGAGTTTGTGCTTTGTCCCGAAAGTCCTGTCGTATTTGACAGTGTTGCTGAACACCCAGTTGCGCTCCACTGCCACTTCACCCTGTACCAATTTTGTGCTCTCTGTCGCAAGCCCCCATTCGTAGGAGTTCTCAATCTCGTCAGTTTCCGGATTGACCACAAGCTCGTAAACGGAAAAATCCTGATCTTTCCTGCTGGTGAATTCGTTGTAAAAATCGAAAGTCACGCTCGGACGTATGCTCAGGCCTTTCACCCATTTGTTCAAGTCAATGTCTATGGCCATATCAGACTGCATATAAGAGTACTCCCTTTCCACAAAACCGTTCTGAGTCAATTGCCCGAGAGGATTGTTCTGCCTGACGGAAGTGCCACCGAGAACATATTCCTGATCGCTGCCGACGAGGCTTCCAGGGATGCGCAATGCGTATTCGTTAGGTCTTGTGCTTGAAAGGATGCTCATAAAATCAGTACCCGAGATGACTGGGAATTTGACTGTCTCTATCGCCGCGTTTACTCCCAACTTAAAAGTGATGAAATCGAAGATTTTGTTGTCCACGTTACCTCTGACAGAGATTACCTGATCGTTGAATGAGTCAGTAGAGTTCTTCAGAAGTCCTCCGTTGGTCTGGAAGCCTGCGTTCACGAAGTATTGAGTGTTGTCGTTGCCTCCTGTCATCTGAGCGTTGGCTCTGGTGATAGTCATAGCCTTTTTGACAAACTCCTTTTGATAGTCCACGTCAGGGTAGAGAATGGGATTGGATCCATCGTATTTTGAAGGATCGTAGATTGCCTTTTGCCCCACATTCTCAAGAGCCTGATTGTAAAGAGTTGTGTATTCCTTAGAATTCAGGTAGGAAGGCATTCTGCCCACCATCTGGACACCGCTCTGGAAGTTGATCTTGACGCCGTTCTCATAGGCCTTGCCTCTTTTGGTTTTGATCATCAGTATGCCGTTGGTCTGGACACCTCCGAACATCGCTTTCAGAGATGCGTCCTTAAGCAACTCCACACTTTCGATGGTCTCCGGTTCGATGTACTCGATGGATCGTTCCACACCGTCCACGAGAATTACCGGTGAGCCTCCGTTGGGCGCGCGGACGAATCCGTCCCAGGAAGTGAAACCCGGGACCGTGGAGTTGGTTCTGTAGAAGAAGCCGTTCAGACGGCCGCTCAAGCCTTCGAGAACCGACATTGTGGGATTCTTCTCCAATTCGCTGCCTTCCACTTTGGAGAACGAGCCTACTACTCTTCTTTCGGAGATGTAGTCGCTCGGAAGACAATAGACAAGATGTCCCTCGCCTTCGCCCTCAAGACTTTTCTTAAGCACTACGGTGAGTTTGCCGTCTTTGTTGTTGAAGGCGTTGGCAAGTGCTTCCTCATAACCCTGGGCCACCACTTTGATGAAGTCCGAGGAAGGAACGTTGACTGTCAGCTTGCCGTTTTTGTCGGCTGTCCACTCGCATCGGTTTCTGGATGAGATTACTTTGGGACTTGAGACTGGCCTGCCTGCGTCGTCGATTACTTCCACACTGACGGTAATCCTCTCTTTGCTTTGTTTGCTTTGTCCGAATGACGAAGCGCACAAAAGAAAGAGTGTTCCGACTGTCAGCAGTGTGTTGATTATTTTGTAATGTTTCATATTGGTCAAATTATTAAGTGACATCCTTTACCCGACTACCATCCTTCGTTCTGTTTGAAAAGCGGTCCGATGTAAGTGTCGTCTCTGTTGATAGGAAAGAGGTAATGCTTATTCTCAAATGTGCGTCTGAGAACGATTGTCTTGGTGTAATCGTATTTGAAGCCTGTTGGGTAGGCCGCTTTGTCGTAGCCCGCCGCTAATTTGGTGATCACACAGCCGTAGATGTTCTGATCTGTCTTAGTGGCGATCTTCCATCTTCTCATATCGAATAGCCTGTGGTCCTCGAAGCTGAGCTCAACCCTTCTCTCATTGCGTACTCTCTCAAGGAATTTTCCTGACACCTGATAGCTTTCAGGAAGATCTGCTATCCCTGCTCTTTGTCTTATCTTGTTCAAAGCCTGCAAAGGAGAGTAACCGCATTTCGAGTCCACCGATTTGATGTCCAGCCCGGCTTCTGCGGCAGCCTCTGCATAGTTGAGGTACAATTCCGCCATTCTTATGTAAGGCCATACCATAGGAAGAGCCGTGTTCCACTGGTCGCCCATCCATTTCATAACGTAAGTTCCTGTGCGGGTGTAGCCTGCGGACACGGAACCGGCGTCGTACTTGATGTCTCCGCCGCCGAGAGAAATGTTGCCGTTCGCCGCTTCCTGCTGATTGTAAAGATTCATCAATTTGTTGCCGAACACTTTCTTCTGGTTGTACATTATGTCGTGCTCGAAGCGGGAGCCTCTGTTGATGTAGGGGTTCTGTGGGTTGTAGTCGGATTCGGGATCGGAAGTAGGGTAGCCGTTAGCCATATCGTAGCAGTCTACGAAAGTCTGATTGGCTCCGACGCCGTAAAGTCCGCTCAATTTTCCGGGAGGGCGTATCGTGCCCTTGTAGGCGTCTGAGCCCCATGCAATCTGTGCTCTACGGCCGAAAAGGACTTCCTTGGTGTAGATGTCTGAGTTCAGTCCTTTGAACAAGGAATAGTAGTCGGATCCCGCCGCAAGGCCGTAGCCGTTGGACTCTGCGGAGGCGATTGCCTCGCTGGCTGCCGAGACAGCTTCTTTCCAAATGTCGTCACGAGTCTTGCCACCTTCTGTGGCGGCCTGTTCGCTGGCTGCGTACAGCAAGGCTCTGGATTTGAAGCCCAGTGCCGCCACGCTTGTGGGGTGCTGCCATTCTGTGGCGTCAATTACAGGCTCAAGGTATTCCGATGCTTTCTGGAAATCCTCAGCGATGTTAAGATAAGTGGTCCTCATATCAAGCCTCTCTCTGTCAAGATTGGCCGCCAGGTCTGTGAAAGGCTCTGTAAAATAAGGCATTCCGCCCCAGCGTCTGCACAGCTCGAAATAAGCGAATGCCCTGAAGAAATAACAGGTACCCATAAGTCTGTTTCGTCCTTTCTCGTCTCCAGGGTACATATCAATGTACTTAAGGCCCATATTTGAAATACGGACGTATTTCCAGGCTCTGTTCCAAGTGTCCATATTGCACATAGGACACCATCCGTGATTGATCATCGACCAATAATCGCCTTGAGCCGCTCTGGTGCCGGCTACCGGGAATGTGGCTGAGGACATTGAGTTGTCAGTGACGTCATCATAAGTGCCAAACGGAACCAATCCGTTCTGTAAGTATTTTATTATGGGGTTCTGGACCATCCAATCCACGTAAAGGTCGAAATTGGTCGCATTGCCGAACACTTCTTCCAGAGTGTAGCCGTCGGTGGAGTCTCTTTTGTCAAGATAGTCGCAGGAAGACAGCAGGCAGGTCAGCAGCAGTGTTATCGTTATTATTTTTTTCATAATTTCCAATTAATTAAAACCCGAGTTGTAGCCCAAGGGTGAAAGTTCTCGTCATCGGATAGAATCCGTTACAAATAGTAGTACCGCTGTCTGATCCTTCAGGGTCAATAGGGATGTTTGGCGCATAAGTGAACAGGTCGGTTCCTCGCAGAATCACTCTCGCCGAGGATAGTTTTGCTCTCTCAGCCCATCTGGATGGCAGTTGGTAGGTAATGTTGATGTTCTTCAATTTTAGGTAAGAAGCATCGTAAAGGTTAATAGAAGACATAACCCCGTCCGCTATGTTGTTGTTTGTCCTGTTGTTGTCAAAGTGATACGACGGGTATCTTGCGTCTCTGTTATCAGGAGACCATGCGTCTGTCTGATAATCGAACACCATATTGGTGAGCCTGTGAAGAGGCCAAGAGAAACTGTCCACAAACAATCTTGAGACGTGGCTCGCGGCCTGGAAAAGCACGTCAATGGAAAGATTATGGAAAGTCACGCCGAGAGCAAGGGAATAATTGTACAAAGGGTAAGTCTGAGCGTAACCGATTTTGTACATATCGTTGGAATCTATGATTCCGTCTCCGTTAAAGTCCACCCATTCAGCATCTCCCAAGCCGAAAAGACCACTGCCGTATCTTGCGGAAGTCATAGCCACGTCCCCGTCCTGAATAAGGCCTGAGTGATGGTAGCCGAACAACTGGCCGATTCTGTAGCCTTCTGACTTAAGGTATGCCGGAGTATATTCCGGTTCGTCTCTTGAGATAATGCGATTGTCGCTGTAGCTGATCGCAGGTTTGGCGAAGAAATACCAGTCTCCGTTGGGAGTGTTATACTGCCATTTAAGCTCAATCTCATAGCCCTGAGTCTTGGTCTTTCCCAAGTTCATCTTCTTAGGTTCAATTCCCGCATAAGAAGGAACGGAGTTTCTGGAAAGAAGAATTCCCTCTCTGTCCTCGTTGAAAAAGTCCATATTCAGCACGAACATATTGTTTTTGAGAAAACTCAGTTCGAGACCTATGTCTCTTTTAGTCGCAATTTCCCATCCTGCGTTCACGTTGGCGGCTTTCTCTTCAATTATTGGATTTTTGTTTGTTCCTGATGACGAAGGAAGGCCCGGGGTGTAGTTCATACCTCCTCCTGTTACGAACGAAGAAGTGAACAGCCATCTTTCTCCCCCTGAGGCATCGCTTCCTACCTGCCCCCAAGATGCTCTGATTTTGGCTCTTTTGATGATTTTCTTAAGAGGCTGGAAGAACTTCTCGTTATGGAGATTGTAACCAACCGCGAAAGAAGGGAACAAACCGTACTGTTTGCTCGAAGCGAACTGTTCCGAGCCGTTGTAGCCGAGATTGGCTTCGAAAAGGTACTTGCCGGCGTAGTCGTAAGTGGCTCTTGCGGCGATTCCCTGCTCGTAGCTCGGGAACGTCACGTTGGAGGTTGTCTTTCTTCTCTGTCCGACTATAAGCCCTGTGACCGCGTGCTTTCCGAAGGTTCTGTCGTAATTGCCGGAAACCTCATAATAATAGTTCCTTCGCGGAAAGCCCCCGTCCATTCCCTCAGTGTTGGCCCCTGGTATCTCAGCAGGGTCTTCCCTTCCGGTTTCGTCTCTTCCTACGCGACGTACCCAAGAACCGTCCTTGTTTAGTTTGTAGGTGACTGCCTCGTAAGAAATGGTTCTCTCCCATCTTGAAGTGTTGTTGTAGGAGGCCTGTATTTTTGCGCTAAGTCCTTTTGTGATGAAGGACAGGTCCTGTTTTAGCCTGAGGCTGAGATTGACGTTAGTGGTTCGGATGTTCCTGCTTCCGCTGTAGCTGTTCGCCACGAGCGGACTCTCGAAATTCGTGATGTCCGTTGTCCCGATTCTTCTGCCGGTGTCTTCAGGATGCTCTGCGTCGGGGTACTCGTCCAGCACGCTTGCCGGGTAGTACATTACTCCGTCCATAGGACTGAGGCAGTAGATGTTTCTGAAAGTTCTTTGATTATTTGTTTCGAACGGACTGTTCTTGAACCCAATGTAACCGCCGGCGTCAATTGAAAGCAACGTGCTTTTGGTGATGTCCATATCCACGTTGAAACGGAAATTGTAACGGTCGTACTTGTAGGAAGGATCGTAGATGTCGTTCTTGATTGTGTTGATTATGTCCCCGTCGTGAAGATAGGAAAGCGATGCGAACACTCTCGCGAAATCAGTTCCTCCAGAAATGTTCACCGTGTACTTGTGCTGAATGGCATTCTTAATCATTCCTTTCTGCCAATCAGTGTTGGTGTAAACGTAAGGCATATCTCCGGTCCTGTAATGCTCAATCACCTCATCGGATAGAAGCTCGCCCCAGTTATTGTCATTCTTTCTCGCTTCGTTGATTACGAAAGTGGAGGCATAACTGCTTTCAGGCTTGACCATATTTGTCGGTTGTTTGAAACCGACTTCAGTGGAAAAGTCCACTTTGACCTTTCCGGCCTTGCCTCTCTTTGTTGTGATGAGAATCACCCCGTTGGCTCCGCGTACACCGAAAACGGCAGTTGCTGACGCATCCTTGAGAACCGACATTGTCTCGATTTCAGTCGGATCGATGTTGTTGAATGATCTCTCCACACCGTCCACAAGCACCAGAGGAGTCGAACTAACCCAAGATGACACTCCTCTGATCATAATTGAAGTACTCTCATCCCCGGGTTGTCCCGACTGCTGAACGACCGAGACTCCGGCTATCTGTCCGGAAAGCGCATTGGCGATTGAGGTGGAAGTCGTCTTTGAAAGAGATTCTCCCTTCACCTGTGCGATAGCGGCCACCGAGCTCTCTTTCTTCTGCACGCCGTAGCCGACCACCACAACCTGATCCAGACTCTGAGCCTCTTCCGCAAGTGCCACGTCCAGTCTCTTGGACTGAGTGACTGCGAAAGTCTGGCTAACGTAGCCGATGCAAGAGAACACGAGGTTCTGATTTTTAGCCGGCATTTTGATTGTGTACTCTCCGACGTCGTTAGTGGAGACTCCGATCATAGTGTTCTCGACGAAGACTGACACGCCAATCAAGGCGAGGCCCTTATCATCGGTAACGATTCCTGACACGGTCTTTTCTCCCTCCTGATGATCTTGTGCGAGAATCGGTTTGCCGTTGAGAAGCAGCGACAAAAAGACCATGCAGAGGCAGATCATTTTGAAATTTCGTTGTTTGTCCATTTCGTTAAGTGTTATTAATTGAATTCATCATTTTCTTCCAGGGTGAGGCTCCACCATGCATCGATTCGCCCATTCGTCATAAGCGGCAATCATGGTGTTGAGCTTCTCAGGATTGCTTTTTGCGAGATTGTGTTTCTCGCTGCGGTCTTCGTTGAGATTGTACAGTTCCCAAGGAGACTTGTCGCCTTGTCTGACTATTTTCCATCCGTCGTTCCCGATAAAGGCTTTCTGACGAAAATGCTCGAACCCGAGGTACTGATGACCTTCTCTCGAGCCTTTCTTGAGAATAGGCACAAGGCTTAACCCCTCCATCGGGATTATGTCGTGTCCCTTGTAAGTCTTAGGGTACTCCGTCTTGGCCAGATCCACGCATGTAGCCATCAAATCCATCACGTGGCCAACCTGATTGGTAACACCGCCTTTCTCATTCTTGTTAATCCCTTTAGGCCAGTAGGCAATCATAGGGGTGCAGATACCGCCCTCGTAGGATTTGGCTTTCCAAAAGCGGAAAGGGGTGTTGGCCACGTTTGCCCACTTAGGCCCGAGAGAAGCGTATGTTGTCTCAGGACCCGGAAGCACTTCTTTGTGCTTAGGGTACACCATCACCTCTCCGTCTCTGGTCAGACTCGGCCGGTCGTTCTCACCCGGGGACATGTTCTCGCAGTTCTCGGAACTGCAGCCGTTGTCGGACATAAAGACAATCAGAGTATTGTCCAACTGTCCGGTCTTCCTCAAAGCCTCGATGACCTCGCCGATTCCCTGATCCATTCTGTCCACCATAGCTGCGTGGACTGCCATCGCTCTGGCATCCCACTCGGAATCTTTGTCGTCAGACCATTTGTCGTCGAACTGCCTTTCCGACAGAAAATCTTTCTGGTCTCCGAACAGGCCCATTTTGACTTGCCTTTCATATCTGGCGTTCCTGATCGCCTCCCAACCGCATTTGTAAGTGTCTTCGTACTTTGCGATGTCCTCAGGCAACGCCTGGAGAGGCCAGTGGGGAGAGGTGTAGGAAAGATACATAAAGAACGGCTCCTCGGTTTTGGCGTAACCGTTGATCTTCTCAACCGCCTTGTCCGAGAATGCCTGAGTGATGTAATAATCCTTTGGAACGTCTTTTACCGGAACCTCTCCGTCCACCAGACTGAACGGGTCGAAATAGTCGGCAACTCCGTAGATGATTCCGTAATGGGAATCGAAGCCTCTGTTGACCGGGTAGTTGCACAAATCGGAATAAGTCTCGTGAAAGACTTTGTGGTTCAGCCAGTCTGTCTGGTCTTCCCTGAGAGGTGTCTCAGCCACGTGCCACTTTCCTACCATTCCGGTCTCGTAGCCAGCCTGCTTTAGAACTTCCGCGATAGTGACAGCCTCTCTCGAAAGAGTGCCTCTGTAGCCGGGAAGCCCGTCATCAAACGTCATTTTCCCTATTCCCGCCTGATGCTGGTACAATCCCGTCAGGAGAGACGCTCTTGTCGGGCAGCTTCTGCTGGTGTTGTAGAATCTTGTGAATCTAACCCCCTGTGAGGCAAGCCTGTCAAGGTTAGGCGTTTGGATCTCACCTCCGTAGCAGCCCAAATCGGAATAGCCAAGGTCATCCGCAAGGATGATCAGAATGTTGGGGCGTTTGTCGTTTTTCGGCGTCCCTGAAAGTATGGCAGCCTCACCGGCGGTGAGGACTGCTATAGGAAGCATTATTTGTTTGAGTGTCATATAATTGGTGATTTAGAAAGCTCTCAGCTGGAATGTCGCGTCAGTAGGCTTCTTTGTAGTGTTCTCAACTCTGACTTTCAGCACGTTCTCTCCCTTTTTCATCCAAGCGGAATGATGGCTGATGTTGTACTGTTCAAACGTCCTTGTCTTCCTTACTTCTCCCGAGAAGACTTTGTGGCCGTTGAGCCATATCACCGCCTGTCCTGCGGCGCCTGAAAAAAGGCTGATATTAGAGTACTCTTTGTCCGCATTGAAGTTGTACTCGCCCTCGTAAACTTCCTTAGGGGCAACGGACACAGGCTTCGTCGCTTTTAAAAGAATGGTAGCTGAGGCGGGTTCTGCCACATAAAGTCTGTGGTGCAGGAAGTTCAAAACTTCCACAGGGTATTTGGTAACCTCTCTGTCGTAGGTCATCAGGCCGTTAATCTCTCCTTCGACGTCCGTGGTCTGAGTGTAGACAGCCGCTCCTAAGCCTTGCGCCACGAGAGTCTCAAGGTTGTAGACAAGGTGAGTGTAGCCGGAAAGCAGGTCGATGCTTCTGTCCAGAGTTCTGTAGCCCCAGTTCTTGTCTTCTTTCCAAAGATGGCCCGGAATTGCGAGAGACACACCTCCGAATTCTCCCAACACGGTGATCCTTCCGGGAACTTCTTCCGGGAATCTCATTGCTGTCTCAGGATAATTGTGCACATCATAGATGTCTCCGACATTTCTGTCTGTCCATCCTGTCACGGCGTTGATTATTCTGGTTTTGTCGAGACTGCGGGCATAATCTGTCATCTCGGCGGTGTTGTGCTGCCCCCAGCCTTCGTTAAACACCACCCAAGTCGTGATGCACGGATAGAAGGCGAAGATGTCCACCATCTCTTTGTACTCTTGCTTCCAATGACTTACCACATCAGCCGGTGCATTCCAATCTTTTTCAGCGACAGGAGCAACGTGTTCGACTTTAGCATTTGACGAGTTGAAGCCGGACGGCATATCCTGCCACATCATAAGTCCGAGTGAATCCGCATAATAATAATAGAGTTCTGGCTCAACCTTGATGTGTTTCCTGATCATATTGAATCCCATATCCTTGAGCTGGGTCATATCCCAAAGCATTGCTTTCTCAGAAGGGGGAGTGAGGAGACCGTCAGGCCACCAGCCCTGATCAAGAGGGCCGTATTGGAAAATCGGATTGCCGTTAAGAGCGATTCTCTCGTAACCGCAAGAGTCTTTTTGCTTTGTAATCTCTCTCATCGCAAAATAACTGTCAGCCTTGTCAAGAGCTTTTTTGCCTTGCGACAGCACAATCTCCAAGTCAAATAATTTGGGGTTCTCGGGTGTCCACAAATTTACGTCATCGAATTTGATTTCCACCGGTTTCCCCACGGTATTTTTTCCTTGAGCCACGATTCTGCCGTTGTCTCTAACTATTATGCCGACAGACTCTTTGCCTGTGGCGCCTGAAACTCTGACATCAAACACGGCTTTAGAGTCTTTAATTGAGAATGAAGGGAGGATTTTTTCGATATGTTTTTCGTTAACCGGCTCCATCCACACGGTCTTCCAGATCCCGGACACTGCCTCATACCAGATTCCCTTTGGATTGAGAACCTGCTTTCCTCTCGGTTGCGAGCCGGTGTCGGTTGGGTCTGTCACGGACAATTCAAGAGTGTGGCTGCCATTTCCTTTCAGACAGTCGGTTATGTCGAAGTAGAAAGGATTGTTGCCGCCTTCGTGTGAGCCTGCGATCTTTCCGTCCACATAAGCGGTGCATTTGTAGTCCACTGCCCCGAAATGAAGCAGAATCCTTTTTCCCTTCCACGAAGGAGCGATGGCGAAAGTTCTCTTGTACCATAGCTCGTCCTCAGGGTTGAATTTTCTGTCGACTCCCGAAAGAACGGACTCAATACAGAAAGGTACGAGTATTTTCCCTTCATAGCTCACTTTGCCGAACTTGGCATTCTGATCTGTCACTGCGTAATCCCAAGAGCCGTTAAGGTTCTCCCAAAGCTCCCTCTGGAGTTGCGGCCGCGGATATGACTTCCACGTTTTTCCTTCGGAAGCCTCATCGGCCCATCTGGTCTTCATCACTTTCGTAGAGGAGTCCGATGCCGCAGAAGAATTCAGGCTGCAAAGGAGAAATGCGCTAAAAAATATTAATCCAACTTTTTTTGTGTTCATAAATAGTTTGTTAAAATGTTATTTTGCAAAATCGAATTGTTCTATCTCATCAGGTCCCGGATTCCTGTAATCTGGGTCTATGGCTCTTACGAAGACGTCTCCGTCTTCAAGTGTCCTGACCTCAATAGGAACGATCGTGGTCCCCATTTGGTTGATTGTCTGTGCGTCCTCTTTTAAATCGCGGGTCTGAATCCCCTCTCGTGACAGAGGCGGCACATTGGCATTGTAGAAAGCGGTGCACCACCACTTTCCATTTTTGTCTTGGAACGGAGTTCCGTGTCCGAGGAATCTTCCCATAAATCTTCTTTCGGAGTAAGGCCCATAGATGTTGTCCGAGGTACAGTAATATAAATTATAGGAGCCTTTCCTCCCCTCGTCTGTGGACCACGCAGTGCCGAAGTAAACGTACTTTCCTCCTATTTTCAGCATAGTCCCGCCTTCGTGTCCCAGTCTGCGGTCGCTCGGAGCAATCCTTACGGCTGAATCCGAATAGTTGGAGAAGTCTTTGGCTATAGGCTGGATGAAGTATTTCTCCCCGCCTCCTGAAAGCATATACCATTGTCCGTCATCGTCTTTGAAAAGCGAAGGATCGTGTTTCCCAATAAATGCCTTTGGGGTCATTACTACCCATTTCCCCATCAAATCACCGTCCGCCACGGCAAGAGTGCTCACAGGTCTCGGGCAATGTGTCAAAAGCCATTTGCCGTCAGCCCAATGAAGTTCAGGGGCCCAGAGTCTCTGCTGAGTCCAGTCCACGTCTTTCTTGTTCTGCATCACGGGATTGTCTTTGGTTGAATACGGACTGCCAAGGTAAGTCCAATCAACCAGATTGTCGCTCTTCCATATCCTGAGCTGATTGCCTACTATGCTGGTCTCGTGCAGCCCATTGTTGTACTTGTCGGTTTTTTCTCTCTCTTCGTTTTCAAGAGGGGTCGTGCCTGTAAGATAATAGTATCCGTCAGGCGCAAGGACGATGAACGGATCTCTTATCCATCCGTCTTTGATGTGCTGCGCGCTGCTATGGCTCTTGATTCCGTCCAGAAGCTTTTGTCTGTCGCTTTGACAATTAGTCGTCAATGTCAGCAGCAGAAGCGATGCTGCGAAAAGTAGTGTTTTTTTCATTATTTGAATCTTATAACTGATAGTGTGTACGGAAGCATCTCAATTGGCTTATTGAAAGACAAGGTAAAGTTGGCTTTTATCGGAGTTATTGTCTCTTTAGTGCCGGGAGTATTAGTCACCTTGTCAGTCAGTGTCAGTGATGTTATAACCGCACTATGTGTTTTCGACATATTCTTCACTTTAGGTGTCAATGTGACTGTCTTGCTGTCGATATTAAGAAGTTTAAGAATAAAATCTCCTGAAGTGCTGTCGAACCCGAGTGTTGCAAACACCTTCCTCTCATTTTGCCCGCATTCGATTTCACTGCTGATAAATTTGTCGATAGTGTTTTTTCGGAACATATCCGCAATAAAGTATAAAGGCATCTTGAAACTTCCTTCGGCTGTGTTCAGGAGCATCGGCTGAATGTAGGTGTGCTCAATGAAATCCCAATTCCGCATTACGGGTCTTTCTGCCAACATCGGGTTCAAGTCACCATTTCGCTCTAAGGCCATTCTTACGGCAGCAGTGGCAAGTATGTCAAGAGGATACTTCCCGTTCAACCCTAACTCGGCAATGTAGAGATCCGCTATTCCTCTCTCATAACCGTCGAATTTATAATGCTGATTGCAGGCCCATTCAACATCTTGATAATAGTGTTCATCGAACACTTTGACATTCTCTGGATTAGGAAATCTGGATATGTCGTCTCTCTTTTTGCCGTTGTCTTTTCCGATTGCACTGTCCGTTATGTAAATCAGATCCGGGTATTTTTCAGCCAGCGCCTTATAGAAGATTTCATACCTATGCCAATATTCCGGTCCGAAGTCCTCATTCCCAATTTGAATGTATTTGAGAGGGAATTTCTCCGGATGTCCATTTTCTGCTCTCTTTGCTCCCCAAGGGGTGTTTGTGTCTCCGATTGCATATTCAATTGCGTCAAGAGCGTCATTTATGTAATAAGCGATGTTTTCATCGTTCCCATTATCATTCTTAGTAGGTTGTTTTGTCCAACCGGGACAAACCATTCCGGTGGGAATGACATACATTGCGTCTGCTCCGGTGTATTCGCACAGTTCATAGAATTCGTGATAACCTATTCCGTCAGTACGGTAGAAAGGGGCCCATTTGCTCCATTCTCCTCTTCTGTTTTCAGCAGGGCCGATTGTCTCTTTCCATTTGTACATCGTGGCAGCATTGATTCCGTGGACGATACACCCTCCCGGGAATCTTATGAATGAAGGTGAGTAATGTTTGATGTTCTCCACTATGTCAGCTCTGAAAACGGATTTCCCTCCATTGAAAGTGTCTGAAGGCATTAAGGAAATAACATCCATCTGGAAATTCCCTGCATTTAGAGGCTGAATTGCAAGCATTCCTCTTTTAGAGGCGTTTCTGACGGTTAGCGTGGAAGTGAACTTCTGCCACTTTTTGTCAGAAATGGCAATAGTTTCAGCGTCTCCGATCTGTTTTCCGTTCTCATCAACCAGAAACACTTTTATTTTGCCGGAGAAGCTATTGCTTTTGGCAAAAAACGACAGATTGTAATTGGTACCGATTTTAAGGTTCATCCCGAAATAGCCTTTGTTGAGGATGATTGAATTCGGTCTCTCTGCGATGTCCTCAGTTACATTCACTAACATTGACCACTCATTGTGAACATTCAGTCTGTTGCGATTTGTCCTGCTGATGAAAATAGGAGAGTATGATAAAGGTAATGTCTCCCATCCGATCATCGGATCTACGATAACTACTTCTTTCAGACCGCGCGCGGATGGGTTCGGTATATCTTCGTAAAGGCCGTTTCTAACGGACATATCTTTGGCAGGTGTCGCTTCTTCGAAAGATCGGTTTCTTATCAGTTCGGCATGGAGGGCGCCTTCACCCATCATTCCGATTTCCTCGTAATGCAAGCCGTATTTTACCGGAGAAACTGTTTTGACGGATTTTCCGTCGATCCTGAGGTTGAGCCTGTCATCTGCATTAGCCGTCTCTGAAATAGAATAGGAAGCAAAGCTTATGGCGACAATTGCGAAAAATTTGAGATTCATTAGTTTCGGGTGTTAGTGATGGTACAAAATTGATTGTTTTTTCAGCGAAACAATAGAACGTTTTGTCAAATAATTAGCAAATTTGTGTAGCCTGTGTGTTTTTCATTTCCGCCAAAACGGCAGGGTGAATAAATTTGCTATATTTCCGCACAGAATTACTGATTTAAGATGTTCAAACGATATATATTTGTTCAATTAATTAATAATGGAGACTAAAAACCTATTTTTACTATTGCTAACGGCAGCCGTTTGTTTTTGTCCGGTCAGAGGGATCGGCCAGATTCATTATGCAAACATCCGATTCGATCAGATCGGCCAGCGCGACGGACTTCCGCACAACACCGTCTACGACATAACTCAGGACAATCACGGCTTCATCTGGTACAGCACGCCTGACGGCCTGTGCAAGTACGACGGCTACGACATCACCCGTTTTACTCATAACGCTTTGGACTCAACCACCATCTGTCACAATTCCACGGAAGTTGTCTTCAATGACAGCATCAACGACAAGCTTTGGGTGTCCACAAGTTATGGCATCAGTTGCTATGACAACAAGAATGAGGCTTTCAACACCTATAAGATTGACGATCACATAACGAACAGCGCAAAATTTGCCATCACAAGTAAAGGAGAGTTAGTGACTTGCACTAATTTCGGAATCTATAGATTTGACAAAGAATCGGATCGGTTTGTCAAGGTCTCGGAGTGGGGAGGCTACAACTATCCTTTCATTGACAAGTATGATCGTCTTTGGGTTCTCTCAAAGTCTTCCTTGCACCTAATCGACCCCGTCACCGGAAAGAATCTCAGTCTTCCGAATCAGTTGGCTCCGTTCAAAGGTGTTATGGGCTTTGTTCGGCTTCTCAACAATGACAGATTGGTGTTCAGTTCTAAAAATGTGCTTTATTGTTACGAGGTGAGTTCCGAAAGGCTGCACAAGCTGTCCGAGACATTGTCCACCAAAGTCATCCGTTGTGCCGAGACGGATTCCGAAGGCAATTTCTGGATTGGTACTGAGTACGGAATTTTCGTTCTTGGGGAGGACGGGGAGCAGAAGGCTCATTACGAGCAGAAAGACACGGATTTGAGTATGTTGAACGACTCTCCTGTCTACAGCATATTCCGTGACAGCGAAAACAATATGTGGGTAGGGACCTATTTCGGCGGAGTCAATTACTACATCTCAGGGACTGACCAGTTTGCTCTTTACCCTTACGGTGACGGGGCCAACCATCTGAGTGGCAAGGCTGTCAGGGGAATCATAAACGATGGGCAAAACGGCCTGCTCATCGCAACGGAAGACGGCGGCCTGAATCGCCTCGATTCCGACAATCAAATCACCCGATCGTCCGTGCTCAATCCCAAGTACGGGATTGACACCAAGAATGTCCATTATATATATAGGGACAAAGACGGTTGCCTTTGGTTCGGCCTGTTCGAGAAAGGTGTCAGAAAATATAATTCGAGGACCGGGGCAAGCATAAGTTACAAGAATGACGGTCCGGAGCGTTCCTCCGGTTTCTGCATAACTGAGGACAACAGGGACAGAATATGGTATGCGAGTCCCACGGGGATATATGTGATTGACAAAAAGAGCCCTGACCACATTGCGACTAAGGTGTCGTCAAGACAGACCTTCTTTTTGTTAAGCAGTTCGGACAGTACTTTCTGGGTCGCCAGTAAGTTCAGCGGCGTTCTTGAGATCAACATCAACACTTTCAAAGTCACTCCTCTGGAGATACTTCCTGACAATCACGTGAGGGTTACGTATTTTTTCAGGGACAGCAAAGACAACATCTGGATAGGTACCAACAATGACGGTCTTTTCGAGGTGGAGCCGAATAAAGAACTTATCGCCTCATACTCAGAGGCTCAGTTAGGATCCTCAGGCATTAAAGGGATAATAGAGGACGACAACGGCGAGATCTGGGTCGGGACGACAAACGGTCTGTGCCGGTTGAAGTCGGACGGGGGCATAGTCAGGTACACTTATTCCGAGGGGCTTCCGATCAATCAGTTCAATTTTGCGTCAGCCTGCAAAGGGCCTGACGGAAGGCTGTATTTCGGAACCATTGAGGGAATGGTCTCTTTCTATCCCCGCGACATTCGCTACAGCTATTCGGATTTCGACATTTCCCTGACTGGAATATGGTCCAACAACGACAAAATGTCGCCTAACAACAAGGAGGCGTCTCTCCCTATGACTGTCTCGGAAATCAAGAAACTGACCTTGACTCACAAGCAGGCCAAATCTTTAAGAATAGAGTACTCCGGGCTTAATTATCAGTACGGCTCGAACACTCTTTACGCAATGAAGATGGACGGGATAGACAAGGACTGGCAGGTAGTAGGCAACCAGCATCAGGTGCGCTTCTCCAATCTGAGCTCTGGAAATTACGTTCTTAGAATCAAAGGCAGTTTCGACGGTATGAACTGGGATGACAAAGGTCAGCTTAATCTTCCTCTCAGAGTTTTGCCTCCTTGGTGGCTGACATGGTGGGCCATAGCTTTCTATATCGCAATCGCAATCGCTTCTTTCATAGCGATTTACAAATATGCCAAAACCCGACTCTATCTTAGAATGGAGTTGAAGGAGGAGAAAGTCCGAAGGCAGAATGTCGAGAAGCTCAACAAGCAGGAGACGGATTTCTTCACTTACGTGTCTCACGACTTGAAGACTCCGCTGACCCTGATAGTGTCTCCTCTTCAGCGGCTTGTCCAACAGAGCGAAATCACAAATCAGGATAGAGACAAGCTGAAGATTATCTATCTGAACGCCAACAGGATGAACTATCTGATTGACGAATTGCTCTCTTTTAGCAAGATAGAGATGAACAGGACGCTGATTAACGTGCGCAAAGGTGACATTATGCTTTTTATGAAAGAGATTTCGAGCATATTCTATATGGTCGCTGACGAGAAGGAGATTGATTACATTCTGGAGTTGGACGGGGATGAGCGTCAGGTCTGGTTCTCTCCGTCCAAACTGGAAAGGATTATGTACAATCTGCTGTCTAATGCCTTCAAGTTCACTCAGGCTGGAGGCTTCGTAAAGCTGAGCGCTCATTACAGGGAGGAGAACGGACAGGTCTTCGCGGATTTCTCGGTTAGAGACAGCGGCAGAGGAATTCCCAAAGATGCTCTGCCGAAACTCTTCGACAAATATTATCAGGCAGACAAGAGAGATCACAGGGAGGGGTTCGGCCTTGGGCTGGCTCTCACGAAATCTCTTGTGAACATCCACAAGGGGAAGATAACAGTTGATAGCGAACTCGGAAAAGGAACTGTCTTCAATGTGAGCCTCAATGTGTCCGAGGACGCCTACCTTCCGGAGCAGAGGTCTTTTGAGGGGATATCCGGCAGCGAGATAGAGAAGTACAATCAAAGGATGAAAGACACTCTTGAGCTGATTCCGTCCGACCTCAATGTGAAGAGCGGGAGCGCTCACAGAGATGTCCTGCTGGTTGTAGAGGACAACAAGGAGCTGAACGACTATGTCGCCGAGATTTTCAGATCGGAGTTCAAAGTCATTCAGACTTACGACGGGGCTGAGGCCAGCAAGGTACTGGAGACCACTCTCCCTGATATTATAATCAGCGATGTGATGATGCCGAATATGGACGGATACGAATTGACTTCAAAAGTGAAGCAGAACATCAGCACATCTCACATCCCTGTGATATTGCTCACTGCCAAGGTGGACGAGAATGACCAGACCCAAGGCTACAGGAGCGGGGCGGACGCCTACATTACCAAGCCTTTCAACGCTGACAATCTGGAACTTCTGGTCAATAACATCAAGTCAAGCCGTAAAAAGATAATTGAGCATTTCAAGAGATCCGATGAGTTGGACAATGTCAAGTTGTCTGACAACCCAAAGGATGATGCTTTTATGAAGAATATTTTCGACTTGATTATGGCTAACATCTCCAATGAGGACTTTGATGTGGAGAGTATCATAGATAACATAGGGATAAGTCGTAGCTCTCTCCACTCAAAGCTCAAGTCGCTGACCGGATGCTCAGTCACCCAGCTTGTGCGTACCATCAAGATGAAAGAGGCCAAGAAGCATCTCCTTGCCGGGATGAATGTGTCGGAGACATCATTTGCCATCGGTATTCCTGACCCGAATTATTTTACCAAATGTTTCAGAAAAGAGTTCGGACAGACGCCGAGCGAATTTCTGAAAAAAGCTAAATCCTAAAAGAATATGAGTAAGTTTCTGGTTTCAATTATTCTGTGTTTTTGTCTCGCTTTGCCGCTTTCGGCCTGCTCTTCTTCCTCACCGAAAGAAGAGGTTATGCAGAAGGAAGAGTTCACTGACGTGAATATGTTCGCTATTGATATGACTGTGCTGAAGGTCAGGGAGGCTTATTATGCGGTTTGGTCAGGATGGAATGAAAATTATGTGAATGAGGAGTCTCCTTGTCAGAATCTTTACATCGCTTCTATGACCTTCCATCCGACAAAGCCTTATGTGCGTCTGGGAAAACGCGTATTGCTTTCAGAGCCTGAGCTTCCGTGGGAGTTGAAGGTGGGTGAGCATCTTTCGTTGCTGGAGGGGCCTGAGGTGCTCTGCCACGGTGATGACGTGTTCATTGTTTATTCCACCCGCGGTTCCTGGACTGTCCATTACAAGCTCGGGCTGCTGTATCTGAAAAGCCTTGATGCTGACCCACTTGTGCCTTCTTCATGGGAGAAGAAGAGCGAACCGGTGTTTTGTGGCGTTCAGAAGTCGGACAATCTCGGTTACCTGATGTACGGCGTGGGGCACGCCAGCTTCACTATGTCTCCTGACGACACGGAGTATTGGATCAATTATCATTCGAAAACTTCGCCTCAGGCAGGTTGGACTGACAGGAAGGTGTTTTTTCAGAAATTTCACTTCGGTCCCGACGGCTATCCTGTGTTCGGTTTCCCTGCCGATCCTTCCGTACCGATGGCAAGGCCTGCGGGAGAGGTGGCTATTGAAAAGTCTCAGGGTGTTGCTTGTCCTTCTTTGACTTTTACCAATCCTGTCAGAGACGGAGCCGACCCGTGGATTGTGAAAGCGGACGGCAAATACTACACTTGCAAGTCAGGAGCGGGCGGGATTATGGTCACGGAGTCCGATTATATGACCAAGTTCAATGACGGGAAGTCTTACGGGGAAACAAGGGTAAAAGTCTGGTCTTTGCCATCGGATTCAGCTGATCATTGGAACAAGGCTTCATTGTGGGCACCGGAGATGCATCATATCAACGGGAAATGGTACATTTTCTATGCTGCGGGCAAACAAGGCTCGGCTCCGTTCTGGAGCCAGAGGGCTGGGGTGCTGATCTCGGACAGAGGTCCTTTCGGGCCGTACTACGAGAGTGACGACGCCCCGCTTTTCACCGGTGAAATTCTCAAAAAATAAATATAATGTCACACAGATTGTTGAAAATCGGAGCTATCTCAGCTTCACTCATTCCTTTATCGAATTGCTATGCCAAAAGCGACGAGGCTGACGTTAAGAAAAATTCGGACAGACCTAACATTGTGGTAATCGTCGCTGACGATTTGCTCTCGACCGAACTGGGCTGTTACGGAGGACAAAATATCAAGACCCCTAACATCGACAGGCTTGCGGCTGAAGGCGTCCAATTCTCCCGTTGTTTCGCATCCGAGGCAATGAGCGTTCCCATCAGAGCCTCAATGTACACAGGACTATATCCTGCTCATCACGGCTCTTTCCAGAATCACAAACCAACATTTGAAGGAACAAAGACTGTGAACGAGTATATGCCTGAGGAAGGCTACAGGGTCGGCAGAACCGGCAAGACTCATCCGGGCCCAAAGTCCGTCTACCTTTTCGATGAAATTCCGGGATTTACCGTCAATTGCGTCGCAAAGAAAGCTCCTTACACCGTGGACGGAATCAGGAGTTGGATTACTAAGTCCGAAGATCCTTTCCTGCTCTATGTGTGCAGCGTCAATCCTCACGCCCCGTGGTCTTGGGGCGACGCATCCGAGTTTAAGGCCGCTGATCTGAAGATGCCGGAGAATTGCGCGGACAATGCCGAGATGAGGGAGATATTCACTCATTACCTCGCAGAGGTACGTTGCCTCGACAACGAGGTTGGCTCCGTGCTCAAAGTGCTTGAGGAGACGGGTCGTCTGGACAACACTTTGGTTATGTTCCTCGGTGAGCAGGGACCACAGTTCCCGGGAGGAAAATGGACTTTGTGGTATCCGGGATGCCATAGCGCGATGCTGGCGAGATACCCTTCCAAGATCAAGGCGGGGGCCAAATGCGATGCTATTGTCCAGTATGAGGATTTGTTGCCGACATTCATAGACATCGCCGGCGGAAAGGCTCGCGAGGAACTTGACGGCGAAAGTTTCAAGAACGCATTATTCGGGAAAACCAACAAGGCGAGGAAATATGCTTTCGGAATCCACAACAACATTCCTGAGGGCACTCCGTATCCAATCAGGAGCATCAGGGACGACCGCTATGCGCTGCTTCTGAATCTCACTCCTGAGGCAAGCTATTTCGAGAAACATCTTATGGATCCGAACAGCGTCACTGGTGTTTGGCAGGCTTGGGAGAAAGCGGCAAAGACTGACATAGTGGCGGCTTTCTGGAAAAACCGTTATGTGACTCGTCCCGCTGTGGAGTTCTATGATTTAAAGAATGATCCTTGGGAGGAAAACAATCTCGCTGATGAGCCTAAGTACAAGAAAAAGATTTCCGAGATGAAGTCTCTCCTTCTGAATTGGATGAAAGAGCAGGGTGACACGGGAGCTTCTATGGACGTGAAACATTAACAGGTATGAAAATGAGTATCAAGGCCGCCGGTCTGTTGGCAGCTACGGTGCCTGCGATGGCATTCGCACAGCAGAAGCCGAATGTGGTCATCATAGTGGCTGATGATCTCGGATGGGCTGATTTAGGTTGTCACGGCAGCGTGATCCCGACTCCGAACATAGACGGATTCTTCAACAGGGGAATTGAACTCGGCAGGTACTACACCGCTCCCGTCAGTTCTCCGACCAGATGCGGTCTAATGACAGGTCGTTACCCGAGCCGTTTCGGAATCAGAGAGACGGTGATTCCTCCTTGGAGGGATTATGGCTTGGACGAGAATGAGGTCACTATGGCTGATGTTCTTGGCGAGAACGGTTATCAGGACAGAGCGATTGTCGGAAAATGGCATCTTGGACACAGCAGGAAGGTGTATTATCCTCTGAATAGAGGTTTTACCCATTTTTACGGTCATCTTAACGGGGCCGTCGAGTACTTCACTCATCAGAGAGACGGTGAGCTTGACTGGCACAATGATTGGGAATCTTGCTACGACAAGGGTTATTCGACAGACTTGATTGCCGGCGAGGCGGTCAGATGCGTGGGTGAGTACGCAAAGAATGACAATCCTTTTTTTCTTTATGTGGCTTTCAACGCTCCTCATTCTCCTTACGAGGCTCCTGAGGACGAGATTTATTCTCTTATTCCCAAGAAGGATTTTGATCTTCTTCCTGACAAAGACAAGAAGGGCTGGACGTACAGGGCTATGGTCTCGAGAATGGATAAAGGGGTCGGAAAAATTCTCGCGGCTTTGGAGAAGTCAGGCGAGATGGACAACACTATCGTGCTGTTTATGAGCGACAACGGCGGAGTGCCGAATCTATATCCCTATTGCTCCAATCGTCCTTCCCGCGGCTCCAAGTTCGAGGAATGGGAAGGCGGGGTCAGGACTGCGGCCGCTATTTACTGGAAGGACGGTTTCAGGCATGACACCCATAAGCTGGAGCAGGTGGTCGCTTTCGTGGACATACTCCCTACTTTGGCTGACATTATAGATATAAAGAAGGCTCCGGTGCATCCTTATGACGGGGTGAGCATGCTTCCTGTCCTTTCAGGAAAGTCCGATTCCATTGACAGGGATCTCTATCTCGGAGTGGGTGCGGCGGTCAACAATAATTACAAGATGATTCTGGCGGGAAAGAACAAAAGGCTTGGCCTTACGGAGGATTTTTTCACGGATATAGTGTCGAATCCAAGAGAGGATTTGTCTTTGTCGGGCGGTCCTGCCTCCGAGAAGGATCGTCTTAGAAAAGTGATTGAATCAGGGGATGCCATAGTGCCTGTGACTCCTGAGTTGCCGTATGACTACGGCAAGAAAGGATTCGTGACCCCTTTTGAGTGGAAAGTTACAAAACCTTAATTGATATGATAAACAAGTATATATTTCTTCCTTTGACTGCCGCTGCTTTAGTCCCTCTTGTGCGGGCAAATGCCCAGTCTCAGTCTCTTGTTCCGCCTCAATCGCAGGCAGATTCGAAGAGGCCGAATATCGTTATAATTATGACAGATCAGCAGCGCGCTGACCTTACATCGAGAGAAGGGTTCCCGGCTGACTTGACTCCGTTCGCCGACCGAATGGCAGCGACAGGCGCATGGTTTGACAAGGCTTACACTCCTTGTCCGGCAAGCGGCCCTGCAAGGGTGGCTATGCTGACGGGCAGATTCCCGAGGGTGACGCACGTTGATTCCAATCACAACATCCCTGACGCGGTTTATGGAAAAGATCTTTTCACCGTGGCTGACGAGGCCGGTTATGCTACCATTCTTGTCGGGAAGAATCACACCTATATGACCAAAAAGAGTGCGGACTACTGGATTCCATTCAATCATCTCGGTCAGGAGTGCCCTCCTTCCGAAAAGACTGATGAGGAGAAGAGTTTTGACAAATTTCTCGGGACTACGGATTTCTTCACGTCGTTGACTCCAGCGCCGGGCACGGTTGAGGATCAGCTTCCTTATAGAATGGTGACCAAGGCTCTCGATTGGGCGGGAAGTCATCAGGATAAGCCTTTCGTTATGTGGCTTTCGTTTCCGGAGCCGCATAATCCGTATCAGGTTTGCGAGCCGTATTATTCAATGTTCGAGGGAAAGATTCCTCCCGCTTTGACTGATTCGACATACCTTTCAGTCAAAGGAGAGAAATACGGGCAACTTTACAAGATGCTGAATATGGGCCATAAGGGTTGTGCCGAGAATCTGGAGAGAATCAGGGCCAATTATATGGGGATGATCCGGCTTATCGATGACCAGATCGCTCGTTTCGTTGAAGGTCTCAAGGCGTCTGGTCAGTACGACAACACGGTGTTTGTCATAACCTCGGACCACGGTGACTACGCCGGTGAGTACGGTTTGATGAAGAAAGGCGCCGGTGTGGCAGAGGCCATTACCAGAGTGCCGATGGTATGGTTCGGACGCGGTGTCTCCGCCCAAGGTTTAAAGCAAGATTGTGTGTCTCTTGTGGACATTATGCCTACTGCTTGTGAAATGATGGGCTCCGAGATTCCGATGGGTGTGCAGGGCAGAAGCCTCGGCGAGATGCTTTCCGGCAGGGATTATCCTAAAGATGAATTCAGAAGCGTCATTTCGGAAAGCGGTTTCGGCGGTCAGTTCATCACAGCCGCGGATGCTACTGATTACAGGAAAGAAGGGGCGTTGGGTCGTGGTTTGTTCTTCGATGAGTTGAACACTTGGAGTCAGAGCGGAACGATCAGTATGGTGAGAATGGGGGATTGGAAGTTCGTAATGGATATGCTCGGGGACTGTGAGCTTTACAATCTGAAGAAAGATCCTTCGGAAGTGAACAACCTCTTCGGTAAATCCCGCTACTCCAAAGTTCAGGGAGAGATGGAGAGAGAATTGCTGAAGTGGGAAATCGGCATCAACGACCCTCTTCCGCTTCCTCGCTCCCGTTACCGCTTCAAGCGCTTCGACCACAACTACCTTTTCGCCAAGTAGCCCCTTAGCCCTCCGTGTCGGCCTCTGTGTTGTCGGAGACGCTTACTTTGTCCCGAAGACCGGATGCTCTAAAAACTGTCAGAGGATTCCTTCCTCAATCAGAATGTTCTCGATGGCGGTCTGAGTGCTCCAGCGGTCGAAATCATTCCGGTTTTCAAGCATAATCACGTTGACATCGGTGCCCGGGAACTTGGCGATGTAACTTTGGAAGCCGCCGTTGTCCCCGGTGTGGTAGACCTTCAAGGGCCTTCCTGGAGTCTCATCGGTAAACCAGCCGTAACCGTACCAAGTATAGGGCCTGTTCTGGTAGTCGCAAAACTTGCTGCCGGACACCTTCGTATGCTTTGAATATGCCTCGTTCAAAGAAGACTCGCTTATGCATAGATTGTTACGCAAGGCATTCTCCCATTGCAGAAGCTCACGCGTGCAGGTGTAGATGCCACCGTCCGCTTTGGTCGCGAAATAGGTCTCCTCACCGTAGTCAAATTCAGCCCATTCTTTCCCCTCAGAATCGTGGAACCCGTAATGAAGTCCGTCATTGCTCTTCTCGGAATCGCTGTCCGAACCGCTTCTTTTTGCGCTGTCCCGTGACACATAACCGTGCGCCATATTCTTGATTGTCAGAGCAGGAGAGAAATACAGTATGTCCTTCATCCCTGACGGGGCGAAGACTTGCTCTTTCTGGAAGTTCTCGAAATCCATTCCCGAAGCCTTTCCGATGATTATGCCCAGCAGGTCGAATGTCGGATTTATGTAGTCGTACTGTGTCCCCGGACTGAACTTAAAGTCCTTAAGATCAGTCATATATTCGATGCTCTCTGCGTCCGTAACGCTTAGACTCTCCTCGTGGCTGTGATTTCTCGCGTCAGGCACCCCGGAAGAGTGGCTGAGCAGGTGACGTAATTGAATTTCTCTCCAGCGAGGGCTCGGAAACTCAGGGAAAAACTTAGCCACACTGTCGTCAACGCTTAGTTTGCCCATTTCTTGAAGGCGGAGTATCCCGACGGATGTGAACTGCTTGCTGAGCGAGGCGATGTTGAACATAGTTTTGCCGTCAATCTTTTCTGCTGACGACAAGTCGGCGAGACCATATCCCTTGTCAATTATGACCCTGTCGCCGTCAGCCACTATAATCGCGGCCCCAGGCTCATCGTCAAGGTAGCGCTCCGAAAGCAGGCTGTCAATCCGCTCCGCGGCTCTTTTGTAATCAGGCATATCGCAGCTATATATCATATAAATGGTTGCCACTGAAACAATGGCGATTCTAAACAAGCGCATATATTTCTTTTTGCAAATATATGCAATCCTTTTGTCAGTTTTGTACTCGGAAATCTTTATATTTACAGATATTTAAGCCTCATTAAACAAGTATCATAAAATATGAAAAGCAACATTATCTTATATACCACAGACTCCGGGGATGTCAACATTCAGGTACAGTACGAAGACGGGACTTTCTGGCTTACACAAAAACGAATGGCGGAACTATTTGGCGTCGAAATCCATACGATCAATTATCACCTGAAAGAGATATTCAAAACTGGAGAGCTTGATGAG
The DNA here is from genome assembly GCA_041667245.1 of Bacteroidales bacterium. GTDB lineage: Bacteria > Bacteroidota > Bacteroidia > Bacteroidales > UBA932 > Cryptobacteroides. The sequence continues at coordinate 37,746 of JBAYFJ010000004.1, forward strand.
AATTCAGTTATTCGAAAAATTCGAATAACTGCTATTTCTGCAACTCCAAAAGAATCATTCAGATGCTGTACTACGAAACAATCTCATCAAAAACATTGGGAATTTTGAAGCATCTGCAATCATTAATGCGGTCAGCGATTATTTAAAACAGTAGTTAAACCTTATGCGAAAATTGTCAAAGAGCGAAGTAGAGCGTCTTAAAACCCAAGGATGCTCTGCGGAAGATTGGGGGAAAATCCAAGTCGGGGATAAGTTTGCGGCAGATTATGTCCACGATTCCGACTTCTCGGGAGAGGTCATTCTCGGGAACTTCACAAAAGATTTCTCGTTGCCGGGCGGCGTGAAGAGGCATTCGGGATTGAGGAATGTCTCGCTGCACAATGTCACGGTGGGCAATGACTGCTACATTGCCAATGTTCACAATTATATAGCCAATTACGACATCGGTCACGACGTTTTCATAGAAAACCTGGACCTGATGCTTGTGGACGGCAGTTGCTCCTTCGGCAACGGAGTCAAGGTCTCAGTCCTCAACGAAACAGGCGGCAGGGAGATAATGATGTTCGACAGACTTTCCGCTCAGGCCGCGTATCTGATGACTTTCTACAGGTACAAGCCGGAACTCATCAAGTCTATTGAAGCTATCATTTCGACTTATTCGGCTGCGGTAACTTCCGATAGAGGCTTTGTGGGTAATGATGTCGTGATTATGAACACAGGCGTCATCAGAGGCGTGAAGATAGGCGACTCTTCCAGAATAGAGGGAGCCAGCCGGCTTGCGAACGGTTCTGTGAACAGCAATTCCTCTGCTCCCGTGTTCATTGGTAACGGGGTTATATGTGATGACTTCATTCTTTGCTCCAACTCTCAAATAGACGAAGGAGTGGCTCTGAGCAGATGTTTCGTTGGCCAGGCCTGCCACCTTGGTCATAATTATTCTGCTTCAGACTCTGTTTTCTTTTCCAATTGCGTTGGAGAGAACGGGGAAGCCTGCTCCATTTTCGCGGGTCCTTTCACAGTGACGCATCACAAGTCCACATTGCTGATTTCAGGAATGTTCTCTTTTATGAATGCGGGCTCCGGCTCCAACCAGAGCAATCATATGTACAAACTCGGGCCTATTCATCAGGGTATTATGGAAAGGGGAGCAAAGACCGCTTCAGATTCATACGTACTGTGGCCGGCCAGAGTGGGACCGTTCTCTCTGGTGATGGGAAGGCACGTTAACCATTCTGACACGACTAATTTCCCGTTCTCCTATCTTATAGAGCAGAGCAATGCCACCTATCTTGTGCCGGGAGTGAATCTCCGCAGCGCGGGGACGATAAGGGATGCGAGAAAATGGCCCAAACGTGACGAGAGAACTGATCCCGACAAGTTGGACTATGTGAACTGCAATCTGTTAAGCCCCTACACCATTCAGAAAATATTCAAAGGCTGTGAGCTGCTCACTTCCCTGAGGAAAGTCTCCGGAGAACTCTCGGATCTCTATTCCTTCCATAGTATGAAGATACGTAACTCCTCTTTGGTCAGGGGACTGGAGCTGTATCGCGTCGCCGTTAGCAAATTCCTTGGCAACTCCATAATCAGCCGTTTGGGCAAGGCAAAAATCTCACCGGAGACTAATTTGGTGGAATGTCTGAGGCCTGATTCGATGATCGGGGACGGAGAATGGGTGGATATCGCCGGGTTGATCGCACCGAAAAGCGAGATTGATTCCATCGCCGACAGATTGGTGTCAGGCATCGTCTCAGATTCTGCCGCACTTGATGCCGAGTTCAGAAGGCTTCAGGACAATTATTACGATTACGAATGGACTTGGGCCTATGGGAAGATAAAGGTTTTTTATGGCTTTGATCCTCAGAAGGTTACGGCTGATGACCTGATTAAGGTTGTCTCAGGGTGGAAGGAAGACGTGATTGCTCTTGACGAGATGATCTACGATGATGCTCGCAAGGAATTCTCGCTTGCTTCGATGACTGGTTTCGGGGCGGACGGCCACAAGGCCGAGAAGGAGGAGGATTTTGAGCAGGTCAGAGGCAGCTTTGATGACAATCCTTTCGTAAAAGAGGTCCTCAGGCACATTGAAGCAAAATCTGCTCTCGGCGACTTGACCCTCTCCGCCTTACGCTCCCACTCTTGAAAACCGTTTCCGGTCTTCGTTCCCGGCTCCCGTTTTTCCGAAAAGTCAAATCGTGCGGCCGGAGGCCGAGGAGTAAGCGGAGAATTGTATCTACAAAAAGAAGGTGACCGACAATCGGTCACCTTCTTCTGTTATCTTGATTCTATTGACTAGAAAATGTATGCTACTCCAACGTGAAACTGAGATTTCTTGAAGCTGTCAAGATATTTCTCATTTTCAGCGACATCGATCAGACCCCAGTCGTAGCCGACTTTGACCTGAAGTTGGTCCCAAACATTCACACCAGCCTCGATGCCGAGCTGAAAATCAAATCTCTTCATCATTCCGTCATCGCCGAAAGCATCAAGCTCAGTGCTGAGGCTGGCGAGCGAATACTTATAATTTCCGCCCAATCCGATGACGAAGTTAGGGCCCGCGCCTGCGAAAATGTCCAAAGCGTTGCTGATTCCGTAGGTGTATTTGAGATGCACAGGAATCTGGAGGTAATGAAGATTGACATCACCGCTTCCGACAGGCAGAAAATTGACGTCATCTTTTGTGAAATAAGAATATTCGATACCCGGTTCAACTGAGAATCCGGTGACAGAGAAAGGAAGCGCGATGTCATAAGCCGCCCCCACGTAGAATCCGCCGATATTTGCTGATTCGCTCTCACCGTTCAGTTTTGCTGTGAAATGGTTGTTCGCATATCCGGCATTAATGTTAAGCTGTGCGAATGCTTCAGTCCCGATCAACATCGCGACTGCGGTAAAAATAACTACTAAATACTTTTTCATTTTTTTTCTTTTTAAAACGGCTGTAAAGGTATGTTTAAAAATATTACCGAGCAAAATATGCGTCCAAAGGATAGTAAATTTTACCAAATTATCATAAAAATAGGCAAATTTGTGACCTTTGTGACATCTTTTTGCCGTCAGACCTCAGCGTAATGGCTATCCTGCGAGGCAATTTGCGTGGATATGCTAATTTCCCGCAAAAGCAGTATATTTGAGGAAACAATTCAACGACTATGGCAATATCCGGAGCGAAAACAAAGACAGTCTGGTTCTGTTCATCCTGTGGCTACGAAAGTCCCAAATGGCTCGGCAAATGCCCTGCATGTGGAGAGTGGAACACTATGAAAGAGAGCACTTCAGTCACGGGAAAGGGCAAAAAAAACTCAATCGGCGTGCCCGGAGAAAGCGTCAGACCGATCCTTCTTTCTGAAGTTGGTTCCGGCGCGGAAGACAGAATCTCCCTGAACAATGCAGAAGTGGACAGAATCCTCGGAGGCGGCATAGTGCAGGGTTCTCTGGTACTTATCGGAGGCGAGCCCGGCATCGGAAAGTCGACCCTCTCTCTTCAGATTCCTCTCAACTGCCCTTCACTCAAGACCTTGTACGTTACGGGCGAGGAAAGCGCCAAACAGGTCAAGATGCGAGCCGACAGACTCGGCGGAGACATATCCAACTGTTTTATCTACAGCGAGACCCTTATGGAGAACGTAATAGAGGAAGCACAGAATATGATGCCTGAACTTATGATAGTGGACTCCGTTCAGACAATGTTCTCCCAGAACGTGGAATCCACCGCCGGCTCCGTCTCGCAGGTCAAAGAAGCTGCCTCAATGCTGCTTAGACTTGCCAAAAGCACCGGAATCCCCATAATACTGATTGGGCATATCACCAAAGACGGCTACATCGCCGGCCCGAAAATTCTTGAGCACATAGTAGACGTCGTACTGCAATTCGAAGGAGACAACAGGGGAGCGTACAGAATGCTCAGAAGCATAAAGAATCGTTTTGGCTCCACCTCGGAACTTGCTGTCTTCGAAATGACCGGCACAGGACTCAGACAAGTGAGCAACCCTTCCGAGTTGCTTATCCCTATGCACGAAGCTGGGCTAAGCGGGACGGCAATTAGCGCAATGCTGGACGGGACAAGACCGTTTCTATTTGAGGTTCAGTCCCTTGTGAGTTCAGCCGTTTATGGTACAGCCCAGCGCTCCGCCACCGGATTCGATGTGAGGAGGCTGAATATGCTGCTGGCGGTTCTGGAGAAAAGAGCCGGATTCAAATTGAGTGCGAAAGACGTTTTCCTCAATATGGCTGGAGGCATAAGGGTGAGCGATCCGGCCTGCGATCTGGCGGTTGTTTGCGCCGTGCTGTCATCCAATTTCGACTATTCCATTTCCCCTAACTACTGTTTCTCCGGCGAAGTCGGGCTTAGCGGAGAGATCCGACCTGTCTCCCAGACTGACAGAAGGATTTCAGAGGCGGCGAGACTTGGATTTAAAAAGATTTTCGTCTCATCATTCTCTTCGATGGATCAAAAACCCGAAGGCATCGAAGTCGTCAAAGTGGCTGACGTGCCTGCTCTCGTTAAGAAATTATTCAAGGAATAAAATGAATGGTTATAGTGCTTTTTTGAAAGAGGCAAAAGGCGTCATCCCTTCCGACCGTATGTACACGGACGAATTGCGCCGCCTCGCTTGGGGAACTGACGCTGGTTTCTATCGTCTTGTCCCTCAGATAGTTATTCGCTCAGACAACGAAGTGGAGGTCTCCGAATTGTTGCGAATAGCCTCGCGATTGAGTGTCCCCGTGACCTTTCGAGCGGCAGGAACAAGTCTCTCTGGTCAGTCAGTCAGCGACTCGGTGCTGATAGTGGCCGGAAAGCATTGGGAGAAGTACTCCATACTCCCTGATCACAACGCCATCACTATGCAGCCAGGTCTTGTAGGCGGTCAGGTTAACAGAATTCTCGCACCGCTCGGAAGACGTTTCGGCCCTGATCCGGCATCCATAAACAGTTGTATGGTCGGAGGTATCGTGATGAACAACGCTTCCGGGATGAGCTGCGGCACTCACGCCAACAGCGATCGGGAACTGCTTTCGGCGAGAATCGTTTTCACGGACGGAACGGTTTTGGACACAGGGTCCGAGGCAAGCAGGCTCTCTTTCTCCGCTAATCATCCCGACTTCATAAGGGAAATTGAGAAGATGCGGGACGAGGTGATTGCCGACAAGACATTCGCAGACCGAATCCGCTACAAGTATTCAATTAAAAACGTCACGGGGCTGAACATCCTGCCTTTCGTGCGTTTCACTGACCCGTTCGACATAATCAGCCACCTTCTGGTAGGCTCAGAAGGCACATTGGCCTTCCTAAGCCAGGTCACGATGAAGACTTTGCCGCTTGCGCCTTTCAGGGCAAGCGCGATGATTTATTTCTCAGACATCAAGGAGGCCGCGAGGGCCGTGGTCGGCATTAAGTCGTTGAATGTCAGTGCGGCTGAATTGCTGGACAAGCGCTCGTTAGCATCTGTGAACGACAAGACCGGTCCGAATCTTACGGCTCTTTTAGTGGAGACAATGGCGGACACGCAAGAACGCCTCAAGGCCGACATTATGGCGATTTGCGAGGCTCTGAAGCCGTTCAGGACTTTCGCTCCTTTCAGTTTTACCGAGGACCCTAAGATATATTCAAAGTACTGGGCCATCCGTTCCGGGATATTCCCTTCGGTCGGCGGGCTGCGAGCTCAGGGGACCACTTGCCTCATCGAGGACATCGCTTTTCACATAGAGGATTTACCTGAGGCCGTGGCGGATTTGTCTGAACTTCTGGACGAGCACGGCTATGACGATTCATGTATCTACGGCCACGCATTGGAAGGCAATTTCCATTTCATTATCAATCAATCGTTTGACACTCCTCAGGAGGTGGCGAGGTACGAGGCCTTGATTAATGATGTGGTGGATATGGTGGTGGATAAGTACGATGGCTCACTTAAGGCAGAGCACGGCACGGGCAGGAATATGGCGCCGTTCGTCAAGCGCGAGTGGGGAGAAAAGGCCTATAGCCTTATGAAGAGGGTAAAGAAATTGTTTGACCCTCAAGGTATTATGAATCCCGGAGTGGTGTTCGACGATGACCCTAAGTGTTACCTGAAGCATTTCAAAGCTCTGCCTGTGCTTTCGGTTTCGGAAGACAAAATCAACAAATGTATTGAGTGCGGTTTCTGCGAGGTGAATTGTGTGTCCTGTGGTTTCACACTTTCGGCGAGGACCAGAATCGTGGCTCAAAGAGAGATTGAGAGGCTGAGGATTCGACTCTCAACCCATCTGAGCGCAGTGCAGAGAAAGGACGATGAGAGGAGATTAAAGACACTTGTAAAGGAATATGAGTACTATGGTGACGAGACTTGCGCGGGAGACGGCCTGTGCTCGATGTCCTGCCCGATGGGCATTAACGTGGCAGATTTGACGCACGAGATTAGAAAAGACGTGCTTCCTGGCGTGCGGAAAGGCCTGTGGTCCTTTGCCTCAAACCATTTTGAAGGTTCCAAGTCGGCAGTCCGGTTTCTGTTGAGGCTTGCCGGTCTTGGGGAGAAGGTCCTGGGACAAAAGACAATGACCGCTGTTTGTCGGCGTTTGCACGACTATTTCGGGATAATGCTCTGGACGCCTTCCGTTCCGGGGGCCTACAATGTGCCCGATGCCATAAAGACCGCCAAATTGCCTGACTCCATAAAGACCGCCGAGTCAAGTCTCAAAGTGGTCTATTTCCCGAGTTGCATCAATCAGATGATGGGCCTTCCGGCAAATTCCCCGGTCAAACGTCCTTTGGTTGAGGAGACTGTGGAACTGCTGCGGAAAGGCGGTTACGAGGTTATATTCCCGGACAATATGTCTAAACTATGTTGCGGGACAATTTGGGAGAGCAAAGGTATGCCGGATGTGGCCGACCGAAAGACTAAAGAATTGGAAAACGCCCTTTGGAAAGCTACTGAGCGCGGAAAGTATCCTGTGCTTTGCGACCAGAGTCCGTGCCTTCATCGTATGCGCGGGCATATCAAGTCAATGCGCCTTTACGAGCCCGCCGAGTTCATCAACACTTTTTTGAAAGACAGGCTCAACTTCCATCAGACCGACACCCCTGTGGCCGTGCATCTGACCTGTTCCACCAAATTGATGAAGGCCGACGAGGCATTTCTTGAAGTGGCGAGACTCTGCTCTTCCGATGTCATTGTCCCTGAGGGAGTAGGCTGCTGCGCATTCGCCGGAGACAAGGGAATGAGCGTGCCGGAATTGAACGCCTACGC
>JBAYFJ010000005.1:0-44531 GCA_041667245.1 Bacteroidales bacterium
CCCGACTGTCGCCCGATCCTTCTATTTGTCTCTGGCATTCATTTTTTTTCGAGTGGTTGACGCAGAAACGGTCTCCTGTGCATTCTGCGTGTCAAAGGGTAGTCGCTCTTTTTGCGAAATCATCATTCTGCGGATTGAGAGGCACTTCGCACGAAAATCTGTCCGACCCTTTGACGCAAAAACGGCCTCCTGTGCAATCTGTGTGTCAAAGGGTAGTGGCTGTTTTTCCGGAATCACCAACCAGCGCTCTCTGTGGCACTTCTCTCAAAATTTCTTCCGACCCTTTGACAAGAAATCGCCATCCTGTGCAATCTGTGTGTCAAAGGGTAGAGGCAGTTTTTCCTGAATCGGCAACCAGCGCTCTCCGTGGCCCTTCACTCGTAATTTTCCCAGACCCTTTGATGCGAAAACATCTGCAGGACAGACGTGTAATTTGCAACATGCTTTTGGCTGTTTTTTCGCAAAGTTAATTCCCTGTTTTATTCGTTGATAGGATTCTTCCGCAGTCGGCCGCCGCCGACTGGCTGTCAAGGTCAAGAGATATTTTCCTATGGAGCGTGGGGTATAACACATTGTGTATTAGTTATTTGTACAATAATCGGGTATCAAAAATAGCACCCGATCATCGTATAATGAATTGTGGCACAGCTACCTGAGTCCCACGCTATGATTGGTGTCAGTCTCGCATGCGTGCCTAAACACACATTTTACCCCTGAGCCCTACTTTCGATGTCGGGTCCGAGGTCTGATATAAACGTTTTGGAATTTCAGGACAAGACAAAAAAAATGAGCGTCGCCGCATCACGCGGGGACCACTCATACTAACCACATAATTAATAACACTAAAACTAATAACCAATAGGTTGATCGGGGAGAGAACCTCCTTGCTCAACCCGGATACAAAGGTACTGCTTTATTTTTAATCTGCAAACTTTTTTAACAATTTTTTTCAATTATTTTGCAAATCTTAAAGTAACTTACTAATAATCAGCAGTATAAAACGTAATTATTAATTTTATTAAAATATTTTAGCACGTTTTAAGACACCGGAAAGCCCGTGCCAAACTCTGAAATATTGAATTAAAACGATAATGATTACAGATTGAAACAAATTTGAAACATTTGTTAACAATTCGTTACTTGCAAATAATTGTGTAATACTAATACTGTGCCAGAAATAAAAAAAAAAGTACCAAGGACCAATCCAACCAAGACAAAAAAAAAGAGATGACCGCTTTTATGCGAACACCTCAACTAAAATTATTTGAGGTGCCTAGCAGGATCGAACTGCTGTAGCAGGTTTTGCAGACCTGTGCCTAACCACTCGGCCAAAGCACCTTGAGAATACAAAGATACTAAAAGTTCCGCATATTCAAAATTTTTCAGACGTTAATCTACTCCACATAGAGAAAAAGACCTTTTAGATACTCCCCTTCAGGATGATAGATGTTGACAGCGTGATCGGCCGGCTGATTGAGCCTGTCAAGAATCCTGACGCTTCTGCCAGTCTGTGCGGCTGCAGAGAATACAGCAAGGGCAAACGCCTCCTTACTGACTACTTGAGAGCAACTGAAGGTAAAAATCAGACCTCCCGGAGCCACTTTGCCAATGGCGGCCGCATTCAATCTCTGATAAGCCCTCAGAGCATTGTCCAATGCTCCCCGATGCTTGGCGAAGGCAGGCGGATCCACAATCATTAAATCATATTTGTCTTCAGGACTGTCGCGAAGAAAATCTATGGCATCGGCACAATAGCTGTTGTGTGAAGCTGAAGGAAAACCATTTAAGACAATATTCTTGTCTACCAAAGCCATAGCCTTGGCGGAACTGTCCACGGAATCGACCCTCTGAGCGCCGCCTCCCAAAGCATAAACAGAAAAACCACCGGTGTAGCAAAAGAGATTAAGCACATTCTTGCCGCAAGCATATCTCTCAACCAACGCCCTGTTCTCTCTCTGGTCAAGAAAAAAACCCGTCTTCTGACCTTCAGTCCAATTGACTATGAACTTGTGAGCGTTCTCAGTCACAACCTGCTCGTCATCATCGAAACCGTCTCTCTTGTAAAGATAGCCGTCCACAAGATCAAGTCCAGCCTTGAAAGGAGCCGTTCCGGAACTCTTGTCATAAATAGCCTTAAGGCTGTCTCCATAGACATTAATCAATGCATGAGCAATCTGGCTCTTCGCTCTGAACATCCCCACGGAATGAGCCTGCAGCACGCAAACCCCGTCATAATAATCAACAATAAGCCCAGGCAGATTGTCACCTTCCCCGTGAATAAGCCTGTAGCAATTGGTACCTGGATTAGAAAAAAGGCCGACAGCTTTACGCAGAGCCAAAGCCCTTGAGATCATTACGTCATAGAAATCAGGACTCAGCACGTCGCAGTCGAAACTAAGTATTCTTACGGCTATCGAGCCTATCTGATAATGTCCGGAAGCAAGGAAGTCCCCTTTGGACGAAAACACGCCCACCACATCCCCTTCCGCAGGATTGCCGACAATCTGAGCTATTGCTCCTGAAAAGACCCACGGATGGAAACGTTTCAAGGATTCCTCTCTCCCCTTTTTTAGAATAATTTTAGTCATATCAAATTGGTCTACTTGTCGTTAACAATGCTCACTTTAATCATAGATTCAATAGTTGGAGCAGCAATCGGCATAGGGAACAACTGTTCGTGTGTAAGAGGGTGCTTCTCCGAAAGCATTAGCGTCCGGTACATCTCCCTGCAGACCCATGCGTCAGTAGCGGCATAGAGTTGCTGAGATTCCGAGAGATTGTCCGCCTCCCAGTTGGAAAGCTGCTGAGCCTTCGAAATCTTGAACCCAAGGATGATGGCCGACATCTTCTTGACACTCTTGTCTTTGATGCCGTATTCCCAGGCTATCTTCTGTAAATCCACAAAAGACTTCGGGACAAAACCGCAGTATTTCTGAAGGCCCCTTACATCGTCATTGATCGCAGCGCCTACTTTAATGATTTTCTTATTCGACAGAATGGAAACCAGTTTTTTGTTCAACCCGGTCTTCTTTATTCTAAACAAAAAAGCCTTCTCGGCTCCTGAAAGCTGGAGAAGGGACACTCCGTAATGAGGCTGGTTCGGCGAGAAACAAGGCCGGGACTCTGTGTCGAACCCGATGACTTTCTGAGAATTGAGGTAGTTCACAGCTCTGCTGAAATCCAACCCGTCCGCATCATCAACGACACAGATATTGCCCGTAAAAGCGGCCAATTCTAATTTTTCAATTTCTTCTGCACTAATGCTAATCTTGAACATAAGACTTGTAAGTTTGCGGCGCAATCATCTCAAGGGAGCTGAATGTCTCATCCGGCATATACCTTGGACTGAATTCGACTATGGTGAAAGTGTCATAGTCTGAATCTGCCGCGCGTGAATATTTATAGTGATCCTTAAACGACCCGTCCGCATTCAGAGCATCCATCGAGAGAGACGAACTCGGAACAGTAATGAATCCGGTCGCCTTTGGGTATGCGATGTCGTGAGTAAACAGGTTATTCTTTCTAAACAATTTAAAGCATTCCTCCGCCACAACTTTGGCGGAGTCTGTCGATGCTATGACCGGAATCTTTCCTCCGGCAGCCTTGAACAAGGTGTCGACATCGAAAAGACCGAATTTTATCATCTCCTTAGAAGCGAGGATTATCACCTTCGCCCCCAACTTGGTCGTTATGCCGTTATGATTAAACTGACTTATCGAAGTCGTAGTGTCCAATGCAGCAAGCACTTCCTTGACAGTCAATTCCCTCAAGAAATCCGTGTTTGAGGAATCAATGTAATCGGAATACGGCGTGTTGGCAACGTCAATTATCGAAGCAATGATCTCACCAGCGAAATCAGGAAGCCCGTCACTGAGTCTTGAACCGTTGATGTTGTCGAAATTGTCGCAGGTCATAAACGCCTCCGAGATTCTCGCGCAATCGGAGGGGGCCCCGATGATGGAGATGCTCCCTTTCACATTCTCAGGATTGAAAGAGAAAATAAAAGAATACCTCGCCGACGAAGAGTCCGCGAGGATGTTGTCCACAAAAGGGATAGCCCTGCTCTCAGGTTTATATTGCCTCAAGCAGGAACCAGCCGTAAAAACAGCTAAAGCAACTGATAAATATAAAAATACTTTTTTCTTCACGTCAATTTTTAAAAGAACAATAATTCTCTGTATTTAGGCAAAGGCCAAAGTTCGTCATCGACCAGCATCTCAAGATGATCGGCGCTGAAGCGGACCTTGCTCATCTCATCCTGAACTTCACGGGAGTACATCTTAGCGCGTTTAGAGATGTCCTCAACGACATTTGCCTTCTTCCGGGCTTCCACCAGAGAGTTCACGTCTTTGGAAAGATTGTTGACATAGCCTGAAATCTTTTTGTAAGTGTCGATATCCGACTTGCAAATCGTCTTGAACTCTTCACCGAACACCTCCTTGGCACCCTTGATGCTCTGCATCAGAATGTTCTGATAGGTCACTGCGGCCGGAATCACGTGATTCAGACAGATGTCCCCCATAACTCTGGCTTCAATCTGGAGCTTTTTCACATAAGTCTCATTCTGAACCTCATATCTGGACTCAAGTTCTGCCTTCGTCAGAACACCGAACTTGGTGAACAAGTCGACTGTGTCTTTCTTTTTGTACACGTCAAAAGCGTCAGGCACGTTTGTGAAGGCCTTGATGCCTCTCTTGACGGCCTCTTCCTGCCATTCCTTGCTGTAACCGTTCCCCTCGAACATAATGCTCTGAGACTCAATGGCGAATTTGCGTATGACGCTAAGAATAGCATCCTCGCGCTTCTCACCGGCGGCCTCAAGTTTAGCCACGGCGTTGCGGAACTCCGTAAGGCTCTCAGCCACAATGGTGTTGATGACGTATGTGGTGCCTGCGACGTTCATAGAGGACCCCACGGCTCTGAACTCGAACCTGTTGCCTGTGAAAGCGAACGGGGAAGTCCTGTTGCGGTCCGTGTTGTCAGGAAAAATCTCAGGAATTGAATTGACAATCTTGATGGACTCGTTGGCAGCCTTGTCCTTAGGTAGCGATTTTGTCTTAATGATGGAGTCGAACACCTTGGAAAGCGTGGCTCCGGAAAATACGGACATAATCGCAGGAGGCGCCTCGTGCCCGCCAAGCCTGTAGGAATTGTTCAGCGAGCAGACCGATGTCATAAGAAGGAAATGATGATCGTGAACCGCCTTGAGCACGCAAGAATAAAAAGCGAGGAACTGCAATGTCTGTTCTGGGTTCTTGCCCGGGGCAAGAAGATTGACACCTGTGTTGGTCTGCATAGACCAGTTGCAATGCTTTCCGCTGCCGTTCACTCCATCGAAAGGCTTTTCGTGAAAGATCACCTTCAGATGATGCTTTTCTGACACTTTCTGCATAATGATCATCAGAAGCATATTCTGATCCACCGCTCTCGTGCATTCGCAGAACACGGGGGCGCATTCAAACTGATTTGGAGCGACCTCATTATGACGGGCCTGAAGCTGGATGCCGAGCTTATAGGCTTCAGTCTCGAAATCCTTCATAAAATCCTCCACTCTTGATGGAATCGCGCCGAAATAGTGGTCGGAAAGCTGCTGATCTTTAGCAGCGGTGTGGCCTATTACAGTCTTGCCGCAAACGACAAGATCAGGTCTGGCATTGTAAAGAGCCTCGTCTACGAGGAAATACTCTTGCTCAAGACCAATGTTGACGGAAACTGAACTTACTGAAGAATCAAACAGATCAGCAACGGACGTTGCCGCCACGCTGAGCGCCTGAAGAGACTTCAGATTAGGCACCTTCATATCCAGTGCCTCACCGGTATAAGAAACGAATACAGAAGGGATACAGAGAGTCTCGTCCAGAATGAAGACGGGAGAAGTCGGATCCCAAGCAGAATAACCTCTCGCCTCGAACGTGTTGCGCAATCCTCCGTTAGGAAAACTGGACGCATCAGGCTCCTGCTGGACAAGAGCGCTGCCGCTGAATCTCTCGAAGACATCACCGCCCTTGACATTTACGAACGCTTCGTGCTTTTCAGCAGTGGCGCCCGTAAGTGGCTGAAATAGATGTGTGTAATGAGTGGCGCCCATTTCAATCGCCCAAGTCTTCATCCCTGATGCGATTTCATTAGCGACATCGCGGTCGATTTTAGTACCTTTCTCGACAGCGGACAACACAGCCTCGTAAGCTGGTTTTGACATGTACCTCCTCATTTTCCTCAGATCAAAAACATTCTTTCCGAAGAAAGAGGACACCGGGCCATCCTCGGTAAAATAACGCGCGTTCGTGTGCGTTGCGGCTTCATTCAAAGCTCTTTGCCTAAAAGTTGCCATAGAATTTATAATTTATTTGGTTGTACGCTCACAAAGGTAAAAAAATATCATTACCTTTGGGCGATAAAAATCATCAAAATCGTTTAATTTTTCTCAAAATGGTTAGCATTTCAAAAAAAGCTTCTTTAATGCCGGCATCTGCAATCAGGAAACTCGTTCCTCTTGCCGACGAGGCTGCGTCGAAAGGTGTGAAAGTCTATCACCTCAATGTGGGTCAACCTGACATCAAATCTCCTCTGTGCGCGCTCAACGCAGTAAAACAGAACACCCTTGACCACATCTCTTACACCAATTCAGCCGGCAAGATAGAACTGCGCAAAGGCTTGGTTGAAAAGTATTACAAGAAAATAGGCATCAACATAGAAGTGCCTGAGATTCTTGTCACCGTGGCAGGCAGTGAGGCCGTGAACATGGCTCTCCAGATAGCCTGTGACGAAGGGGACGAAGTGATAGCGATGGAGCCGTTCTACACCAACTACAACACTTTCGCATTTATGAACGGAATCACAATGAAAGCTGTCAGCACCGACATCAGAGATGGCTTCAAGGTTCCTGAAATGTCCAAATTCGAAGAACTCATAACCCCGAAGACAAAAGCGATACTCCTCAGCAATCCCGGCAACCCTACCGGCACCCTTTACTCCAAAGAGAATATGCTTGCGCTCGGGGATATAGCCAAGAAACATAATCTGTTCCTGATTTCGGACGAAGTGTACAGAGAATTCTGCTACACTGATGATCCTCATTTCTCGGCAATGAACATCCCGGGGCTGGAGCAGAATGTGATTCTGGTAGATTCAGTGTCAAAGAGATACAATCTGTGCGGCGCCAGAATCGGCGTCATTATCTCTCACAATCAGGACGTAATGAAAGCCGCTATGAAATATGCCCAGGCTCGTCTTTGCCCTCCTGTCTACGGACAGATCGCATCTTTGGCTGCACTTGACACACCGGCCTCCTACTTTAAGGAAGTAAGGGATGAGTACATTGCAAGAAGGAATTTTATGATAGACACTCTGAACAGTATGAAAGGCGTTTACTCCCCTCTTCCGATGGGCGCGTTCTACACTATAGCCGAACTTCCGGTTGACAATGCGGAATCGTTCGCAAGATGGATGCTTGAAGAATTCAGAGTCAACAATGAAACCACTATGGTCACCCCTGCGGCATCATTCTACAAAACAAGCGGAATGGGGGTCAATCACGCCAGACTCGCCTACGTTCTTGAGATCCCTGAGCTAAAGAAGGCTCTGAACATTCTTGAGGAGGGCTTGAAGAACTACCCGGGAAGAACGATATAGTTATCGTTTCAATTCTATTAGCGTCACCTCAGGTCTGGCGCCGATTCTGACGGGAAGGGCCGTTTCGCCCAGGCCTATGTTCACATAGAGATACTGTTTGTTCCGGTCAATGACGCCGCATGCGCCGTTGGCCGGATATTCGTATATTCCTCTGTATTCTTTGAATATGTACTTGCTCGGTGACCAGCCGAAAAGGGAAAGTTGCATTGAGTGGGTGTGCCCTGAAAGAGTGAGGACTATCTCAGGATGCTTGTGCACCTCCTTATCCCAAAACGAAGGGTCGTGGGAAAGGAGAATCCTGAAATCCCCCTTCGAACCTTCAAAAGCCTTCTCGAAATTGCCGAAACTGCGGAACCGCTTGATAGATGATATGTTGCCAATTCCTATCACGTTGAGCGAATCGGCTCCTTTTCTGAGAAAGACATTCTCGTCCTCGAGCAGTTTGAAACCTATCGCCCTTTCTGCGGAACGTACTCTTTCAACGGATTCAAGTCTGTCTTCTTCTTTTGAGAAATGGGCATAGGTACTGTAATCGTGATTGCCGAGAATTGACAATTTTCCGTCTTTCGCCGTCATATCGCCGAGGACCTGATACCCTTCCACAAGGTCAGAACTGCTGTAAGTTACAAAGTCTCCCGTGAACACTATCAAATCCGGACTGAGCGAATTGACTGTTCGCACAAGCGATTTCAGACTGTGAAGTCGGTGCGCAAAGGAGTCCAAATGCAGATCAGAAATCTGCACAATCCTATAATTTTCAAAACTTTCCGGCAACTTATCGGAAGTAATGCTCACATTTTTGACTTGATAAAGATTTCTTCCTCCCATCATTCCCCACAAGACTATCGCCGGAGGAAGAAGAAGAGACCACAGGCCCCTCAGAAAGAACTTACGGAATCGGCCTCCTAAACAAGCGGCCACGCCGGCTACGGACAAAACCACAACTAAAACTGCCAGACAAAGGCCTATAACAACTATAACGGTAACGAACAACGACATAATCAGTTATTATATTATAAAAATCCTACAAAATTAAAATTTTAAAATAGTATTGGCAAAGTTTTATTTGATTCATATATTTGTCAAGAGTAATTGACAGATGAAAATCGTACTTGCAATAGATTCGTTCAAGAATTGTCTGACATCAGAAGAAGCGGAAAAAGCTGCCGCCGGCGCGTTCCTCCCTTCTGACGAGGTAACGTCCGTTCTCGTTTCCGATGGTGGCGAGGGCTTCACGCAGGCCCTGACAAAACCGCTGAACGGAAGGATGAGGTCTGTTGAAGTGCTCGACCCGATTGGGAGATCGTTGACTGCTTGGTACGGAATCTGTCAAGACACAGCCATTATAGAAACTGCTGCAGCAAGCGGAATTCAACTTTTGAGCACAGACCAACGCAATCCCCTGTCTGCCTCTTCTTTCGGGACCGGGCTTATGATCAAAGATGCTGTGTCTCAGGGATGTCGCGACATTTATCTCGGCCTTGGAGGTACGGCCACTAACGATGGGGGCACAGGTCTGCTCCAGGCTCTTGGATGCAGGTTCTTTTGTAAAAAAAGGATAATAGCCCCTGGCAGAGCAACAATGGAAGAGATTACATGCATTGATCCCTCAGGAGCCATAGACAGTCTCAGCGAGACATCCATCACTTGTTTCTATGATGTAAATGTACCATTCTATGGTCCTGATGGCGCGTCACTTATGTTCTCACCTCAAAAAGGGGCGTCAGCGGCCGATGCTGAGGCTCTGGACTTGTGGATGAAAGGACTGGGCGGTCTCTATTCCTCTTGTGCCGGGATAGACGCCAATTCGTTGAAAGGCTCGGGAGCCGCAGGAGGAATAGGTGACGCGTTAGGCTGCCTTCTTCAAGCGTCAATGAAAAGAGGAATTGAGGGCGTTCTTGAACTTAACGGCTTCGCTTCCGCTATTGAGAAGGCCGCTTACGTAATCACCGGGGAAGGGCGGGCAGATCGCCAGACAATTAAAGGGAAAGCGCCGGCGGGCATATTGGAATTTACGAATAGAATCTCGCCGGGAACCAAAGTCCTGCTGATTGCAGGCTCGGTCTCAGACAGAGCGGAACTCCTAAATGCTGGCTTTGATGCTGTGATTCAAGTAACGCCTGACAACACTCCTTTAGAGAAGGCATTAGACAAGGAATTTGCAAAACACAATATTATTAAATCAATCAAAAAATATGGAATCTCATAATCACGAACACTCCCACGCTATCACATCTCTTAACGGGGTCTACATCTTCTCGATAGCTCTCAATCTGCTTTTCGTTTTCATTGAGACAGGCATCGGCTTTTGGTCTGGCTCTTTAGGGCTGCTCTCTGACGCAGGTCACAACCTAAGCGATGTGTTTAGCCTGCTGCTCGCTATGATAGCATTCAAACTCTCCACTACCCCGAGCACAAAGAGATTCACTTACGGATTCCGCAAAAGTTCAGTACTCATATCACTTCTGAATGCCATTATTCTGCTGATTGCTGTAGGAGCTATCATTTTGGAGAGCATTCACAAATTCACCGCCCCAGGCCTAAGTGAGGTTAACGGAGCCGCAATTTCCTGGACGGCCGGAATAGGAATATTAGTCAACGGATTGACGGCAATGCTGCTGATGAAACAGCAGAAACACGACATAAACACTCGCGGCGCATTCCTACATATGGTTGCGGACACATTGGTTTCAGCAGGAGTGGTCATCGCCGGAATCGTCATAAGTCTCACGGGATGGGACGTTATCGACCCTATTATCAGCTTGATTATAGCCATGATCATCCTGGTCAGCACTTGGAAACTGTTGTCAGAGAGTCTCAAGATGAGCATTGACGCCGTGCCTGACGAAATTGATCCTGACGAGATCGTGAAAGCGATGTCGGAGGAAAAAGGCGTGATCAACATCCACCATGTGCACATCTGGCCCATCAGCACCACAGAAATAGCGTTGACGGCACACGTTGTCATTGACAACATCAACGCTCTCGAAGACATCACGGAAGATCTGAAGAGACGGCTTTATGACAAAGGTATCCACCACACTACTCTTGAGCTGGAGACAAAGTCCTCACACTGCAATGAGAAGGTGTGCGACTGCAACTAATTTACCAGTCCGAGAGTCTCCAATATCTTGGGAATAAGCATGTTGACCACACAGTCATCAGGCATATAGTGGCTGCCTTTGAAGATCTGATAACGGTCTCCGAAGTACTTACGGTAGGTAGTTACCCTAACAATGCCTGTCTTCCTGTAATTGTCCCTTGTTCCGAAAAATGCGAAAAATGAGTCAGCGCCGCCACGAGCCGGCGAATTGGCCAATGCTTTCTCACGATAAGGTCCCCACTTTTTCATAAGCGAATAAGTGAAATGCAGCTGCTGTCTATCCCCTTCCTTTGGTCTGAAATACCAGTCTGCCAATGCGGTGACTCCCGGAACCCCGGCGAGGAAAGCGAGCTTGTCGAAATACAGCGGCGCATTCAGAGATGGGGAGACAAGGATGTGAGGAAAACCGCTCAAAGCCATAGCCAGAATGGACCCGAGAGACTCTCCGACAATCAGTGACGGGGATGTTTCCTGAACCCATAATGCGATTTGCTTTTCAGCTATCTCAGGATTGAAATCGTAAGTCCTGATTATGACATTGATGTGGGCATCTGCCTCTTGCGCTGTCTTTGCATTGATTTGCTCATTCAATATGGACGGGATTCTGCTGTCTCCTCCCCCGCCCATACCGTGAATGTAGAGAATGTTGATTTGTTTCATTGTTCGTCTGTGTTTTGCGTTTGTAAAATTATAAATAATATCTATTTTTGTAAATAAGTGCATAGAGAAAACATAAACTTTTTAATAATATCTTAATGAAACCTACAAAATTGCTACTGGCTCTTTCAGCAGCCACAATCTTTTCCGTGCTTTCCGCCGTCGCCCAGACGCCGAAAGCACCTGAGGCCAAAGCCCCGGAATATCAATTTACCACTGTCGTTGAAAATCCGATTACCTCAGTCAAGAACCAATATCGCTCAGGTACTTGCTGGTGCTTCTCTACATTGGGATTTCTCGAGTCGGAGGCAATCAGACTATGCGGAATCAAAGACACTCTGAAATACCCTGATTTCTCGGAAATGTTCGTTGTGAGCAAATCCTATCAGGACAGAGGCGTGAAATATGTCAGACTTGACGGGAATCTCACATTCGGAGCCGGAAGCGAGGCTGATGACGTACTTCACGTCGTGAAGGATTACGGTCTTGTGCCTCAGTCAGCTCAAAGCGGTATGAATTACGGCACGGAGTTGCCGGAGCAGAGCGAGCTTGACGCCGTCCTAAAGGCTTACATAGCAGCGATAGTCACCAATCCCAACAGGAAACTCACGACCGCATGGAAATCCGGGTACAACGGCATTCTCAACGCTTACCTTGGCGAGTGCCCTGATTCATTCGAAGATAACGGAGTTTCTTACACTCCGGCATCCTATCGAGATGCTTTGAAAATCAATCCTGACGATTACGTAACCCTTACATCATTCACCCACCACCCGTTCTACACTAAGTTCGCAATCGAGATCTGCGACAACTGGAGATGGGACGAGGCGTACAATGTGCCTATTGATGAATTTATGGATGCTCTTGACAATGCTCTCAAAAACGGCTTCACCGCAGCTTGGGGCACTGACGTAAGCGAAAAAGGTTTCGGAAGAACCGGTGTGGCAGTTCTATTGGCGGATGAGAAGAAAGCCGGCTCCGATCAGGAACGATGGACAGGAAAGGCTGATGCAAAAGAGGCGGTGGTACTCCCTGAGGAAATGAAGGCCACTCAAGAGAGCCGTCAGGAAGGATTTGACAACAAAACAACAACCGATGATCACGGGATGCAGATTTTCGGCATCGCCAAAGACCAGAACGGCAACAAGTACTATATGGTCAAGAACTCTTGGGGAACCACGGGCAAATACAAAGGTCTTTGGTACGCTTCCGAGAATTTCGTAAAAGGGAAATCAATGGATATTATGATTCACAAGGATGCCCTTCCGAAAGCAATCGCAAAGAAACTTGGCATTAAATAAAGAAAACGATGTCGATTATCAGACATATACCCAACACTATCACTTCTATGAACCTGCTCTGCGGGGTCATAGGGGTGATTTTTACTTTCAAAGGACGTTTTGACATCGCCTTCTACTTTATGCTGGCAGCTGCCGTGTTCGATTTTTGCGACGGTCTGACAGCCAGGCTGCTGAATGCTCACTCTCCTCTGGGCAAGGAACTGGATTCACTGTCGGATATGGTTAGTTTCGGCGTGCTTCCGTCTCTGATGCTTGTGGAGATTATGATGGCCAAAACCGGTTTCGACTCTGCCTTGTGCTACATTCCGGTCATTTTAGCAGTCTTTTCAGGCCTTAGACTCGGCAAATTCAACATCGACACCAGACAGACTCTGAATTTCATCGGTCTGCCGACTCCTGCCTCGGCTATGTTGTGCGGCGCATTGGCTTGCTTCATAGCAGCTGAGCCAAGTTCCTTCCTCGCCGTGTGGGCTTCAGGATATGTTTTCATCCCGGTGCTTGCGATAATCCTGTCTCTGCTGCTTGTAAGCGAGATTCCGATGTTTTCAATGAAAATCAAGAAAGAAGGGGTGGACGCAGTCACAAAGATGAAGAGGATCGCATTGCTCTCAAGCATGGTGATCTGCATCGTCATCACTTTTGTCCTTCATATAAATTGGACAATGGTCATCATTCTTTTGTTCAGTTTCTACATTTTGATGAACATTGCGTTTTTGCTTGTCCCTCAGAAGAAGTAGTGTGCACGCAATAAAAAAAATATAGGCTGACCGAAATCCTAACGGCCAGCCTTATTCTTTGTAACAAACTGATTAATAGTTCTTTGCTTCAATCTGGAAATAACTCTTCGGATGTTTGCATACAGGACAAACCTCAGGAGCTTTCTTGCCAATGATGATGTGTCCGCAGTTGGAGCACTGCCAAATAGTGTCCTCGTCTCTTGAGAAGACGATGCCGTCTTTGACATTCTTTAGAAGCTTGCGGTATCTCTCCTCGTGAGTCTTCTCAATTTTAGCGACTTGCTCGAACAAGAAAGCAATTTCCTCGAATCCTTCTTCGTGTGCGACTTTTGCAAAGGAAGGATACATATCGTTCCACTCGTAGTACTCCCCTTCCGCGGCATCCTGAAGATTGACGTCAGTCGAAGGGACTTCACCGTTGTGAAGAAGCTTGAACCAGATCTTTGCGTGTTCCTTTTCGTTGTTTGCCGTCTCCTCAAAAAGATTGCCTATCTGTACGAAGCCGTCTTTCCTTGCTTTGGAGGCATAATAAGTGTACTTGTTACGAGCCTTTGACTCGCCAGCGAATGCCTCTTGAAGATTCGCCTCAGTCTTTGAACCTTTAAAATCTTTCATAATAAATTGTGTTTTAAAAACATCCAAAATTAAGAATTAAAAACATTTTCCACAAATATATATTTGTAACTTTGCATTAGTTAAAATTGGAATCACAATCTGTTATGGCAGTCAAAAAAAGAAGAAAAAAAGCAAGAAAAAAGGTCAGGGTAACTCCCAAAATCAGCTTAATCATTATAGCAGGTTGCATTCTTGTAGCCGGCGCAGCTATACTGTTCAACAACAGGGATATGCGCAAAGCTGACGCAACAGCTTCTGATTCAAGTCTCCCGGGGCCGGAGGTACCGGCTGGGAACTTCGATTTCGGCATCGACATCTCACATCACAACAAAGATGACATCAAGTGGGACGAACTCAAGGTGATGACCGACAAAAAAGGCAGGACCACGAAGTCAATCAAAAACGCAAAAGAAATCACACCGGTCTCGTTCGTCATAATGAAGGCCACGGAAGGGCTTACTTTTCAGGATTCGAAATTCGACAAATGGTGGGAAGAGACTGACGAATCGGATTTAAGAAGAGGCGCATACCATTTTTTCAGGACCTCGAAAGACCCCGTTGGACAGGCGGAGCATTACATTAAGATCGTAGGCCGGCTAAAAAAGACTGATCTGCCTCCTATTCTCGATTTGGAGACTATTCATCGCGGCTGCTCCAAGGCGACATTAAACAAAAATGCAGCTCTGTGGCTTGAGACAGTCAGAAAGTACTACGACCGCAAACCGGTGATATACACTTCAAGGAGTTTTGTGGAGAACATCCTTGAGGACTCGCTTAAGGATAAGTACCACATCTGGATTTCCGATTATTTCCACCCTGAGCCTACCATTCGAAAATGGTACATCTGGCAATTCACCGACAATGCTCTGGTCTACGGCGTACCGGGCAAGGTTGACCTGAACGTGATGAGATAGAATGTACAAATAAGGCCGGCCGGAATTAACCGGTCGGCCTTAAATATGTTCAGAAATAAGTAATTATTTGCTGATTACGCGAGCCATCTCAAGAACTTTGTTTGAATAGCCCCACTCATTGTCATACCAAGCGCAAACCTTTACGAAAGTAGGATCAAGCTGGATACCTGCCTTTGCATCGAAGATTGATGTGTGAGCGTTGTTACGGAAATCCGTAGAAACGACAGCCTCGTCCGTGTAAGCGAGAACGCCTTTGAGAGCGCCTTCGGATGCCTTCTTCATTGCAGCGCAGATCTCATCATAAGATGTCTCTTTTGCGAGTTCGCAAGTAAGGTCAACGAAAGAAACGTCAGATGTAGGGACACGAAGTGACATACCCGTAAGTTTGCCGTTAAGAACAGGAAGAACTTTTCCCACAGCCTTTGCAGCACCGGTGGAAGAAGGGATGATGTTCTCAAGAATCCCGCGTCCGCCTCTCCAGTCTTTCTTTGAAGGACCGTCAACTGTCTTCTGTGTAGCAGTTGCAGCGTGAACTGTTGTCATAAGACCTCTCTTGATGCCGAAAGCGTCATTGAGGACTTTAGAAATAGGAGCAAGGCAGTTTGTTGTGCAAGATGCGTTGGAGATGATGTCCTGACCTTTGTACTCTTTGTCATTGACACCGTAAACGAACATAGGCGTGTCGTCCTTTGAAGGAGCTGACATAATAACCTTCTTAGCGCCTGCCTGGATGTGCTTGCGAGCTTTCTCATCTGTAAGGAAAAGACCTGTTGACTCAACGACAACGTCAGCGTTAACCTCATTCCATTTAAGATTAGCCGGATCCATTTCCGCAGTAAGACGGATTCTGTGACCATTAACAATAAGAGTGCTGCCTTCAACGGCAATCTCACCTTTGAATGCTCCGTGTACTGAATCATATTTCAGCATATAAGCGAGATACTCCGGGTCAAGAAGATCATTGATACCCACAACCTCGATGTCTTTTGAGAAATTCTCAAAAGCGGCACGGAAAACCATACGGCCGATACGACCAAATCCGTTAATACCAAGTTTTACCATTTTATTGAAAAATTAAAGTTAAACAAATTTCTACTAACTATACACTGCCTTCTTGCAAAAGCGGTGCAAAATTACAAAAAAATATGATTTATCCCTATATTTGCATCAAATTAAGTGAATATGAACATATTGATTACCAATGACGACTCTTACAAAGCTAATGGCATACACGTTTTGGCAAAAATAATGTGCCAATTTGGCAGAGTCACTGTCATTGCCCCCAAAAGACCTCAATCAGGAATGAGTATGGCAGTGTCACTGGGCCAAAATGCAATGGCTTACAAAGAACTGCCTCAAGAGACTGACGGCATCTGGTCATACCTGGATGCCACTCCTGCCAGCTGCATTAAATACGGATTCAACTTCCAGTTCAAGGAAACACATCCCGATGTGGTCGTATGCGGAATCAATCACGGTTCCAATGCCGCGAGCGCTGCTTGCTATTCAGGCACATTGGGAGCAGCTGAAGAAGCCGCACTGAACGGTGTGCCTGCCATAGGAGTTTCCGTTGATGACAATGGTCCCGAAGCGGACTTCTCATCAGTAGAGAAATTCTTTCCGGACATTTTTCTGAAACTTATGTCGAATCTTCCTGACAGATATGGGATCTTCTACAATATTAACTTCCCAGCAATCCCAGCTGAATCCGTGAAAGGCATCAAAGTCGGCTGTCAGGGAATGGGAAAATGGATTAAAGAGTTCAAGGTCTTCAACCAGAAAGCTCACTCGGTCATAGCAGAACGCGAGCCTGCAGAAGTTCTCTATTCAATGGTCGGAGAATTCGTGGACTCCCCCGATAACGCTCCTGAGGCCGACCATCACATTCTCTCTGAAAGGTTCATTTCGATTGTCCCCGAGCATCTTGACAGAACAGATCAGTGTGAGAGACAAAGACTTAACCGACTTCAATTCAACCAAACATTCTAATATGAAATACTACATCGTGGCAGGCGAGGCTTCCGGAGATCTTCACGGATCAAATTTGATGAAAGGTCTTTATGCAAAGGATTCTGAGGCGGAAATACGTTTCTGGGGCGGTGAATTGATGGACAAAGTCTTTCACGACAATCGTTATGGGGAAGGGCTTGTTCAGGACTATAGAAAAGGCGCCATAATCGGCTTCACTCAAGTCCTTTTCCACGCTACTTCTTTTTTGAACAGGATAAGAAGGTGTAAAACAGACATTTTGCAGTGGAATCCGGATGTCGTGATCCTCATCGACTACCCCGGTTTCAATTTTAAGATAGCTGAATTTTCTCACAGACACGGAATTCGCACGTTCTATTACATTGCTCCAAAGGTCTGGGCTTCAAGAGAGGGAAGAGTGAGCAAAATAAAGAAATATGTGGACAGTCTGTTCATCGTTTTTCCATTTGAAATCCCGTATTTCAGAAGCAAAGGCGTGAAATTCATCTACAAGGGCAACCCGCTCATCGACGCAATCGACAATTCCGACGCTATGAATGAAACGAGAAAGGCTTTTCTTGACAGAAACGGGATTGAGGACAAGCCCTCAATAGCCCTGCTTGCGGGATCAAGAAGCGGGGAAATCGCCACGATGATGCCGGTTTTCATGGAATTTGCGGACAAAATGAGAAAGATTCCGGCATACTCTGATTATCTGTTTCTCGTCGCAGCGGCCCCTGGCAGACAGATGAAAGACTATCAAAAATATGTGGACGGAAGAGAAAGCTATGTTAAAGTTCTGTTCGGACAGAGCTATGCCGTTGTGAAAAATTCTCTGGCGGCTGCCATCAACTCAGGCACCGCATCTCTGGAAGCCGCTTTGATAGGCACTCCGCAAGTCGTCGGCTACAAGGGTGCGGAAATCAATTACCTGATTGCGAGAATGATCATCAAAATCAAATTCATCAGTCTGGGCAATCTGATACTTAACAAATTGTGCTTCAGGGAATTGATTCAGTACTATTTCACTGCCGACAATGTACTTGAGGAGATCATCAGACTCATTGAGGACAAGAAGTACAGAGCTGATATGATTGAGGATTACGGCAAGATAAGAGTCTCTCTCGGCAACAGAGGAGCTTCGGAAGCCGTGGCTGAAGCTATGATCGGAGAAATAAGGAAGAAATAATCAGTACTCCCTCTTTCCGAAAATGGCCGTACCAACCCTAACTATCGTTGAACCCGCCTCCACAGCGATCCTATAGTCATCGGACATTCCGATTGACAGTTCGGTAAAGCTCCTGATGGAAGGGTTATTTGCTTTCATCTCATTCTTGAAAGAAGCAATTCGCGCGAATTCCGACTTGATTACCTCAGCGTCGTCAGTGTTAGTAGCCATACCCATAAGGCCGCAGAACACTACTTCAGGGTACTTTTCCCAATCTGAAAGTATGTCGGAAATCTCCTTCTCTGTAAAACCGTGCTTTGTCTCTTCAGAGCCGAGATGCAATTCCAAAAGTACGCGGGTCTGCCTTCCTTGAGCCCTCCCCCAATCTTCAACGGCATCAAGAAGATGCTGAGAGTCAATTGAATGGACCATAAATGCGTGCGGTAGCACCAATTTCAGTTTGTTTGTCTGTATGTGACCGATAAAATGCCACTCGACATCTGACGGCATAAGAGGGACCTTGGCGGCGAATTCCTGAGGACGGTTCTCTCCGAAGACTCTCTGTCCCGCATTGTAGGCTTCCGTCAGTTTTTCTACCGGATGGAATTTGGAAACTGCCACCAATTTGACAGTTGATGGCAGTTCATTTTTGATAGTGTTTAATGACGACTCTATCGACATTATCTTCTTCTCTTTTTGTCTTGTTCCTTAAGCATCTGCTGCTGCATCTTCTGAGCCTCTTCCATTCTCTGCTGCCACTTCGACTTCGGCAGGGGTTTACCTTCCGATGCCTTGATCTTGGCGAGAATCGCATCAGGCTTAATGAAGAATCTTCTTATGACCCAAGTCTCGATCATCATAATCAAGTTGGACAGAAGATAGTAGTAAGTCAAACCGCTGGACATACTGTTACAGATGAAGAACATCATAACAGGCATCATCCAGATGCTCATAAACTTCATTCCTGCCATATTAGGATCAGACGACATCTGACTTGAGTTCATCTTAGAATAGATGAACATAGACACAGCCATTAAAAGCGAGAACAGCGAAATGTGATCTCCGAGAAGCGGAATCCTCGATCCGAAATCAATGATAGCGTCATACGAACTCAAGTCTTCAGCCCAAAGGAAAGACTGTTGTCTCAACTCGATGGAGGCAGGGAAAAATCTGAACATTGCCCAAAGAATTGGAAGCTGAAGGAGCATAGGAAGGCATCCGCCCATTGGATTTATCCCAGCCCGTTTGTACAGATCCATCGTAGCCTGCTGTTTCTTCATTGCATCCTCCTGCTTAGGATACTTGGCGTTCAGTTTGTCGATTTCCGGCTTGATAGCCTGCATCATTGCCGATGATTTGTAAGACTTGAACGTGAAAGGAGAGACAATCAACTTAATCAGAAGCGTCATTACAAGAATGATAAGACCGAAATTAGCGATGTACCTGTGAAGAAAATTGAACGTAGGAATGATCACGCCTTTAGTGAACCAGCCTACCATCCAGCCGCCCAGAGGGATAATTTTTTCGTATTTCTGATCATAAGACTTGAGCGTCGAGTAATGATTCGGACCGAAGTACAACTCGTACGGCATCACAATGTCGTCAGAGCCGGCTTTGAAATCAGAACGCATACTAGCGGAGCAAGACATCAGGTTCCTGTTTTCGTCATCTTCCTGAAAGAAATTGATGGCAAGATGTCCTGAAGTAAAATCGTTCTTGCCCCTCATTATGGCCGAGAAGAACTGCTGCTGGAAAGCGAACCACGACAACTTTGAGTCGATACGTTTTTCCGCGCTTCTACCTCTGCCGATTTCCGAAGGCTTCTTTTCCCCCGGGAACATATAGTCAAGTTTGGAGTATTGAACCTCGTTCTTGTAGCCTTTCTCCATCCTTGGAATCACTACCGACCAATCCATGTCAAAAGTGGAGACATTGCGAGGGATAATGTTCCCCATATTCTCAAACGAAAGCTCGCTGTCAACCGCATAAGAGCCTTCGTGAATCACATATCTCTGTTGAATGTATCCTCCGCCTGAGAACGGCAGCCTCATAACAAGAGACGTGTCAGTCTTCTCCGTGAGATTAAACACAAAATCCTTGGTTTTAATGATCTCACCGGCATAAAGCGTTATGCTGAACTCGCTCATCCCGGGCTTGAACACATAAAGATCTGTGCTGTCGTAATTCTTGTATTTTTTGATCTGCGCCGAATATGGTTGAGCACCTTTGGTAGTGAACGCCACGGAGAACACGTCATTGGAGAGAAGATAGTATTCCTCCGTTTTGTTCATAGCGGAATCCAGTTGCGGATCCTTGTATAAACTCGTTTTTCCTGAAGGCACCGAAGCATCTCCGAGAGAATCCCCTGACACGGCCACCGAATCGGTGTCCGCTACCGCAACAAGTCCGGCCGCAGAATCGGCGGCAAACTGTTTAGCAGCCTCCACCCTCGCTATTGAATCCTGCTGAGCCTGAAGTTTCTGTTGTTTCGAATACTGTTTTGACTGATACCATGTGAATCCGAAAAGGATTGCACCGATAAGAATAAAACCTACTACTGTGTTTTTGTTCATTCCTGCCTATTTGCTTTGAGCCGCGGTCTCCTCCGCTTTTCTGATTTGTTCTTTCAACTCCAACAGCTCTTTCTTGGCCTCCTCAATTCTCTGAGTCATCTGCTGTATAAGCGGAGCCGCATTCTTTGATTTCTCAAAAAAACCAATGTTGTTCTCGTACGTGTCAATGTCTTGCTGCAGTTTGTTGAATCTGATGACAAGACGGTCTTTCTCGTTTCTCGGAGATGAGGACTGAGGGCCGGCGCTTCTCTGAGAGGAGAATGAGAACGAAGGAAATTTCGCTTTCATAGCCTCTTTGTAGGCATCGTTTATTGCATCCTTCTCTTTGAAAGGCACGAAACCGATAGCCTGCCATTTCTGCGTGAAACCTGTCATCGCCCCGGAATCGTCCCCTGCGTAAGCCTTGATTTCATCAATCAAAGAGCGCTTTGCCGCAAGATTGCTCCTGAAATCGTTCTCAGGCTTGTTCTGCTTGTCTCTTTCATTGAAGAAGGCATCGCAAGCAGCGCGGAATCTTTTCCAAAGCTGCTCGGATTTCTTGCGGGGAACAGCTCCTATTTCCTTCCACTGTTTCTGAAGATTGATCAGCAAGTCAGTGGTCTTTTTCCACTCGGTGCTGTCCTTCAATGCCTCAGCCTGCTCGATGATGGACATTTTCTTGGAAAGATTGTCTCCCATCACGTCTTTGTAAGAAGCGTAGAATTCTCTTTTGCGTTCGAAGAATTTGTCGCTCGCCGCACGGAATCGCTCATATATCTTCTGGTTCTCTTTCTTGGTGGCATAGCCGATTTCTTTCCATGCTTTCTGAAGATCCATTATCTCTTTCGTGCTGGCATTCCAGTCGTTTGAGGACGCTATCTCTTTTACTGCTATAACTTCGGCTTGCTCGCACAAAACAGTCTTGGCAGCAAGATTCTCAACCTGTTTCTCTTTCTGAGTCTCGAAGAAGTCCTGATACTTCTTGTTTATGACTGCCGTGGCGGCCTTGAAACGATCCCAGATCGAATCGCGGAATTCTTTTGCCACCGGGCCGAACTCTTTCCACTGTTCGTGCAGTTTCTGAAGTTCCCTGAATGCTGCGACCACGTTGTCGTTCTCGGAAAGTTTCTCAGCTTCCTCACAGAAAGCCTGTTTCGCCTCAAGATTCTTTTTGAAGTCCAAATCCCTGAGATCGTGATTGATTTTCACCTTGTCGTAGAACTGCTCGACGTGGAATTGATAGGTGTCGTTGATGTCCCTGTAATTCTGAACGGGCACAGGACCTATCTCTCTCCATCTGTTCTGTATCTCTCTGAATGCGGGGAATGTGACATTGACGTCTTCCTGCTTTTCAAGAAGCGCCTTCAAATCGTCAATCACTGCCTGTTTCTTGGTCAGATTGGCTTCTCTGTCCTGCTCAACCTGCTTGTTGAATTCCGCACGTTCTTTTCTGAATGCGTTATAATAAGCCTTGAAACCGTTCTCTATCGCATCAAAAGGATTCTCTCTGTCATCTCCCGCGGGCGGCTCCGCAGACACTGAGCCTCCGGCGTCGACCTTCTCCTTGATCAGTCTTTTGTAAAAAGCGGACTTGATGGACTCGGCCTCTTTGTTACGTCTCATTCTGTCCTCGCTTGAGGCCAGTTGCTGAAACATCTCCGAAAGCTCGGCTAACGTCTTGTCAGACAGGTCAATTTCCGTCTCCTCTTTCTCAAGTTCCGGCTCTTCTTTTTCGGGTTCCGGCTCTTCCTTCTCAGATTCAGTCTCCTCATTCACCTCAGGCTCGGATTCTTTTCTCACGACCACAGGTTCTTCATTCGGCGCTTCCTTGACGGATTCCGGTTCCACTTTCCCAACCACGGCAGACTCTGCCTCAGCCGGTTGCGGTACATCTGAAGTGATTATTTTGTCATTAACTTCAGGATTAATCTCTTCACTCATAATATGGAGTTTAATTTGTTATTTTGAATTGCAAATATATGAATAAAAAGCGAAAAAATACTCTTATCTTTGTATGTATTGATTCACAACCACTAATTTTAATGAAAATGAGAAATTCTCTAATCACATTACTGATTCTTGTCCCATTTGTCTGCTTCGGACAGAGCAAGAATTCCTACAGCAAAAAGCCTGTGGCTTACGGCGGTGAAAGCATTCGCCTGGAAAGCAACAGTTTCACATCCAAATACCTCGGCGCTCTTGAGGGTCGCCCGGGCGAGGAAGGTAAGAAAAGACAATCTTATCAGGGAATGGACATCTATGGCAACACTATGGTTAGTTGCCAGAATTCCGGAATTGCTACCGTCTACTCCTTCGACGGCAAAAAAGCCGTCAAATTAAGCCAGTTCGACCTTGAAAGCGCCAACAAGAACAACCACTGCAACGTAGTGTCTTTCGGAGTTGAGTTCGCCGAGCCGTCCGATCCGACTCCTGTAATGTACATAAGTCATTGTCACAGAAAGCCTATCAACGGTATGAAAGACGTGCTATTCGTTGAAAGGCTTCTCCCCGATATGAAATCCAGCAAACTGCTTCAGACCATCAATTTTGACGATGTGAACCATCTGTTCGGATACGCCCTTCAATGGGTAGTGGACCGTGAGAACAATTTCCTTTACGGCTACGGCAACACGATTGACAACACCAACGCCGCAAATAATCACAGAATCATCAAGTTCCGTCTTCCTTCAATCAAAGAAGGAGTGAACGGGCTTCTAACTCTCACAGACAAGGACATAATAGAGACCTATCTCATAGAGGACACCTACGCAAAGTACTATAATCCTATTGGACAAGGACTTTTCATTCAAAACGATATGCTGTTCATGCCTACGGGATTCGGCAAGACCGAGCAGCCTTCCTATCTCTATGTGTGGGACCTTGCCACCAGAAGAATGCGCAACGTTCTCGATTTGAGAGAAGCGACGTTCAGCGAGCTTGAGGACAGTTCGATGTACGACGGGGATTTGATCGTCCAGACTCAAGGCTCATTGTTCAGAATCAGATTCGACAAATGAGAATAGACATTCTATCTGTCGTTCCTGAACTTCTGGACAGTCCTTTAAAATACTCAATTGTCGGCCGGGCCATCAAGAAAGGTCTGGTCGACATTCGGGTTCACAACATCCGCAAGCACGGCATCGGCACAAGAAAGACAGTGGACGACTATTGTTACGGCGGTGACGCCGGTATGGTGATGATGGTCGAGCCGGTGTTCAAGATGATCAACGAATTGAAAGCGGAACGGGACTATGACGAGATAATTTACATGTCTCCTGACGGGGAGCAATTCACTCAAGGCATAGCCAATGAACTGTCTCTCGATGAGAACATAATTCTTCTGTGCGGCCACTACAAAGGCATAGACGAGAGAATCAGGGAACATCTCATAACGAGAGAGATCTCCGTCGGGGACTATGTGCTCAGCGGAGGGGAAATTCCCGCAGCCGCGGTCACCGATTCCATAGTCAGACTAATCCCGGGAGCCCTCTCCGATGAGACTTCCGCACTGAGCGACAGTTATCAGGACGGATTGGTCTCCCCTCCAGCCTACACGAGGCCTGCCGAGTTCAACGGATGGAAGGTTCCGGACGAACTGCTAAGCGGCAATCCTAAGACAATCCGCGCTTGGCAGGATGATCAGGCTTTGAAGCGAACAAAGGAAAGACGACCTGACCTTTTGAAAGATTAACTCCGATAATTGTCGAATTCTTGGCATAAATCGGTCAAAAAAAAGGTTTTTAAAGAAAAATGCTTTGATTTAAAGAAAAAATGAGTAAATTTGCCATTGCTTTTAAAACGATAAAGCATTTTTGAGAAAAAACACTCTACTCCCGTTACGGAATGGGAGATCTAACCAAACATCAATTAACCTTCTTTTAGGTAAAATACACTACTAACTAACCATTGAAGCCCGCAGCGATGCGGGCTTCAAAGCATTTTAGTGATAAGGTGAATTTTAGAACCCGTAGGTCACTCTCAACATTGCATTGACAGGAGCCTGGGGGAACAGCCCTTCCTCCTGATAGTCGCCCTCTTTCTCAAAATAGGCCCTGTAGACCCAAGCGTCAGCATAGTACTTGTTGTTGAGAAGATTGTTCACATACACTCCGAGACCGAGTTTCCCGCCTCCGAGATTGAAAGTGTGAGTCAGTGAAAGTCCTGCCGTGAAATACTGAGGAATCATCCTGTCCGAATCCTGAGTGTTGTCCCAGTACTGCTTGCCCACATATTTGCCGCTGAACGACAACTTGGTTGTCTTCAAAGAATTGGCAAACAAGTTCTTGAACGGCGTGAGGGCAACTTCAAAAGCGCCCGTCACAGAAGGAGACATTAGCATTGCTGTCTTGTCATAGTAAGTTTTCTTCTGTCCGAGATAAGTCCAACTGTCCAGATTGTCATAGTAATTGACATAACTCGTGTAATCCTTGATCTTGTTCCGGCTCAAAGTCGCGTTAGCGTCAATCTTCAAGACATCAAAAGGCTTCCATCCCGCAATCAGCTCAACTCCCCTTCTGAAACTCTTAGGCACGTTTTCCTTTATCGCATAGCCCACGTCGCTTAGTTTTCCGGTCTCCAAAAGCATATCCCTGTACTCCATCATATAGAGATTCGCAGTAACGGAGAATTTGGATGTGGAATAAGCATATCCAAGCTCCACATCGACCATTCTCTCAGGCTTTAGCGAGACCTCGGCAGAAGTGTTACCTGCCGCTATTTCTTCATGGACAGTCTCGATGTTATTCTTCAAATCACTTCTTCCGGGCTCTCTATGGCCTAAAGCGACAGAAAAATAAGTCTTGTGAGAATCGGAAAAATCAAAAGTAGCTCCGACTCTTGGATTAAAGAAATTCCAAGTCTTCTCATAATCCATAGCCACTTGATTCTCGTCAGGACCTTCCATGTCCAGTTTTACTCCTCTGTACTGCAGATCAGTGTAAAAATTCAACTTGTCCAAAGGACTGTACTCGGCTCTTGCGAAAAAAGTAAGTTCATCCTTGGTACCGTTATTAAGGTACCACCGATCGGAGGAATAGTCGTAAGCATCCCCCATAATGT
This sequence comes from Bacteroidales bacterium, assembly GCA_041667245.1. Classification (GTDB taxonomy): domain Bacteria; phylum Bacteroidota; class Bacteroidia; order Bacteroidales; family UBA932; genus Cryptobacteroides. Next base: position 25,706 of record JBAYFJ010000005.1, read on the forward strand.
CGCTCCACAGCACACTTCCGAAATGATCTCCGTCATATCTTGACACAAAAGCGCCTCCAGTCAGAGTGCAATTGCGCCCCGTGTAACTGAGATTGGAATTTAGGACAAGATAATAATTGTCCATTTCTTGCCTGACAATCAGGTCCCCGGATTTGTCCGTTTGAGAAAAACCGTAATCCGCAAGCGAAACCCCGTTATGATACTCCTCATAATAGCCGTCCCCCTTGGTGTAATTGACCGTAGTTCCCCACACCAGATTCGACTCAAACTGATGAGTGTAATTTAACTGGATATGGTGCTGAGTGTAATTGTCCGTCTGATTGTCGTAATAACGAGTGTTCCCCAAAGAGTCTTTGTAGCCGCCTGCGGAATTGTACCTTCGGTCAGAGCCATAGATTGACAAAGGGATCCCCATCCAAGTGATTCCAGTATGCTGGTCACCCATCAGATAAGTCAATTTAAGCGAATTGTTTAGTTTCATCCATCCTAAGGTTGCGAACGCCGACTGCACCTTGGCCTTGGCGTTCCTGATGTAGCCGTCAGTGTAACTACGGGAATATGCTCCGGATGCATAAAAGCCGGATTTGGTCAGTCCCGTAGATGCAGAAACGAAAGATGTGAAAGTGTTGAACGATCCTCTTGAAAGATCGAAATAGACAGAAGGCTCTGAATCTACTGAAGCCGTGCTCATATTCACGCTCGCGCCAAAAGCCCCTGATCCGTTGGCAGAAGTTCCCAGCCCTCTTTGAAGCTGAATGGAACTCAATATGTTGGACAATGCCGGAATGTTCACCCAGAAGACCTCCTGGGACTCGGCGTCATTCAAGGTTATTCCGTTCAGAGTCACATTGATCTGAGAGCCTTTTGAACCTCTAACAGTCATTTTGGAGTAACCCAGACCAGTTCCTCCTTCGCTGGAAGTGACAACGGAAGGCTGAAGTGAAAGCGCCATAGGAATAGAATTGATGGGATTCTCCTTCCTCAACACTTCTTTCCCGACCATAGTAAAGGTAACCGGTGATGATTTTGAGGCTCTTGATGCTGAAATGACGACGCTGTCCAGATGCTGGACCTTGTCAGTTAAGTGTTCATCGTTGACAGCTCCTGCCGTCAATGGAAGCAGCACAGAGGCTGCCGTTAAAAATAAAAAACTTCGCATAATTAATAATTAATATGCAAAGGGTAGCGTGTGAACGCATAATTGAAAGCCTTCCCTACGACGGTATTGACCGTGTCAGGTTCTTTGGGTCTTTCTCAACAGACGCGGAATAATCCGAATCCGTACCCCCGCTTTGTTAAACAAAAAAAAACTATTTTTCCACTAAACTCACCTCAAACAGTCTCGGCCAGTATTTGCCCGTGAAGTAGAGTTTTTTGGTCTTGCCATCATAAGCAATACCGTTAAGCACATCAGTGTCGGCAGTCCTAAGGGATGGCGAAAGCAGCCCGGTGCAATCAATCGTGCCTTCCACATTGCCGCTCGAAGGGTTGATAATCAGAATCAAATCCGTCATATACACATTCGCATAGACCTTGCCGTCAACATATTCCAATTCATTCAGATTAGACATCGTCCTCCCGTTCAGTTTGACAGTCACATTCCTGACAGTCTTAAAATCCTTGTCCATAAAGAACAAGGAGGAAGAGCCGTCACTTGCAATCAGATTGGTCCCGTCAGTCGTAAGCCCCCATCCTTCACGAGGATACGAGACAGTACATCTATATTTCAAAGAAGGGAAATCATACACGAATGCAACTTTGTTCTGCCATGTCAGAATATAAAGGGAATTACCAAGCACAACCGATCCTTCCACGAAATATTTCCGGGAAAAATCAAACTTTCTCTCCGCCTTCCCGTCACTGAGATTAACCTTGCGAAATGTGGACTCGCCATTCATTCCGGTGCTCTCATAGAGACTTCCGTCAACAAAAAAAAGACCTTGAGTGAAGGAAGCGACGTCGTGAGGATACTCTTTGACCACTCGCACCGAATACCTTTTGACCTTCGCCTGTGCACAAGAAGTCAGAGCGAGAGACAAAACGAAACAGAAAACGAGCAGAATTGACGTCTTTTTCATTTTTACACGTTATTTCTGATCCCTGTACTTCATCGCTGCCTTAACAAATGCCACGAAAATCGGCTGAGGATGCTCTGGCGTGCTTTTCAATTCCGGATGGAACTGTACTCCGATGAAGAAAGGATGAGTCGGTATCTCCACAATTTCCACCAGGCCCGTCTCCGGATTCTTCCCGGTAGCCTTCAGACCGGCTTGCTCCATAGACTGAAGATAGTCGCTGTTGAACTCATATCTGTGGCGATGCCTTTCCGAAATAACATCGGTTCCGTATATTTTTCTTGCGAGTGACCCCTCTTTCAATTCGCAATCATAAGCTCCCAGTCTCATTGTTCCGCCTTTGATTGTGGTGCTCTTCTGATCTTCCATAAGGTCGATAACAGGATTTGTCGTGGACGGATTGACCTCAGTAGAAGCTGCGTCTTTCAGACCGAGAACATCTCTTGCGAACTCCACTACACACATCTGCATACCGAGACATATACCGAAGAAAGGAATGTCGTGCTCACGGGCATATTTGATCGCAAGCACTTTGCCCTCAAGTCCTCGTTCACCGAATCCCGGAGCCACCAGAACTCCGGTCATGTTGCCGATCTTCTCCTCGACGTTGTCCTTGTCTATGTGCTCGCTCTGGAAAGTGTGGACATTGACTTTACATTCGTTCTCCGCTCCGGCGTGAATGAACGACTCGAGGATGGATTTGTACGCATCCTGAAGTTCGACGTATTTTCCCACGAGTGCGATATCTATTTCTGATTTAGGGTGATACAATTTGTCCAGGAACTTCTTCAGCACGGTGAAATCAGGAGCCTGAAGATCTTTCATCCCGAAATGTTCGATTATCATCTTGTCCAATCCCTCGGCAGCCATATTCAACGGCACCTGATAGATGGAAGGGGCGTCGATGGACTGAATCACGTGTCCGGGCTTGACGTTGCAGAAGAGCGCTACTTTGCGCCTAATATCCGGAGTCAATTCCTTTTCTGTACGGCACACAATCACGTCAGGGAACACTCCAGCCTGCTGAAGAGCCTGAACGGAATGCTGCGTAGGCTTGGTCTTCAATTCTTTGGCGGCCTTCAGATAAGGCACCAGAGTAAGATGGATGCTGGCGATGTCCTCGTCCGGCATTTCCCATTGCAACTGACGTATGGCTTCAAGGAACGGCTGAGACTCCATATCCCCGACAGTACCGCCGATCTCGGTCACTATGACATCGAACTTGCCGGTCTTGCCAAGAAGCAGCATTCTCCTTTTTATCTCATCGGTGATGTGAGGAACGATCTGGACTGTTTTGCCCAAATAAGCGCCTTCTCTCTCCTTGTTGATAACAGTGTAATAGATTTTGCCCGTGGTAACATTGTTCGCCTTCGACATATGAACACCGAGAAAACGCTCGTAATGCCCGAGATCCAAATCAGTCTCGGCACCGTCATCTGTAACATAGCACTCGCCGTGCTCGTAAGGATTAAGTGTTCCCGGATCAATGTTGATGTAAGGATCGAATTTTTGAATAGTCACTCTCAGGCCTCTCGCCTGAAGAAGTTTCGCCAAAGACGCGGCGATTATACCCTTGCCCAATGATGAGGCAACCCCTCCTGTTACAAATACGTATTTCGTGTTCATTTAACTTTGTTTTAACAGGGGTACAAATTTAGGCAAAAAAAGTTATTTCCGAAATTCTTTTGGTTATCTTTGCAACACTTTTCAAGGATATAAGGTTTTAAGGCAAAAAGGCGGGACGATCTGCCGCGCGGTTCTTCGGGACCGTGAGGAAAGTCCGGACAGGAAAGGGCGCCCTGCTGCGGAAAGCGCAGATGGGAGTAATCTTATGGAATCCGTAACAGAAAATAACAACCTGTTAACAGGAAATGGTGAAAACGCGAGTTAAGAGCTCACGACGTGCGTCAGCGATGCCGTACGGGTACGGAATCAGGGTCTGCAAAACCAAATATACTGGCAAACGAGGGCTGCCCGCCCGATGCCAGGGGGTAGGTTGCGTAGATAAATGGCAGATTCAAAAACAGAAACCGGCTTACGGCCCCGCCTTTAATCAAAAAGAGTCGCGACGATTACTTTCGTTGCGGCTCTTTTTTCAACAGGTTCGGGAATTAGCGTTTGTTCGCCAATGAAGTGGCCTCAAGGTCGAGCGCCTCGGCAAGAATGGCGATAGGATTCTTCACTTTGTAGTCGGTGGACATTTCAATCTGCCATTTGCAGGTCTCGCAATCGCTGGCCACGAAATCAGGATTGATGGAACGTATCTGATTGAACAACGGCTTTCCTATTGCCTGCGAGACTTTGTAATTTTCCTTTTTGAATCCGTAAGTCCCGGCTATTCCGCAGCAGTTGCTGTCCAGAACCGTAAAATCAACACCCGGAATCATCTGCAGCAAAGCGGCCGTGAACACTCCCCAGCCAAGCTTTTCCATGTGACAGGGGACGTGATAGGCGATCTTCGCCTTGTAATTATTCTTGAAGACCAATTTGATCTCCCCCTTCTCAACGAGAGCATAAATGAACTTGGTGAAGAAAATAATATGGTCTCTCACCGAAGAATTGTCCATCTTCAGCAAATCCGGATACTCATCTCTCATAGTCAATGTGCAGGTGGTTGAAGTGGTGATGATCTGATGACCTTTATCCCTCGCTTTCACGAGAGCATCCAAGTTCTTTTTGGCGTGCTTTCTCGCAGTCCCGTACATCCCGTTTGAAATCATCGCAACGCCGCAGCACACCTCGCTGTCAAGAAGATTGACTCCGAATCCGAGAGCATTCATCACTTTCACGAAATCCTTACCCTGCTGAGGAAAATTGTAATTCACGTAACAGCCGTGGAAATAAGAAATCTGTCTGGAGAATGAAGACTGTGAAGGCATAGCCTCTTTTCTGAACCAGCTTTCAAACGACTGCCCGGAATACTTAGGAAAAACGCAACGGTGGTCTATCCCCATAACGCCGTCAAGCAAAAGCTTGACCGGTTTAGAAGATACAGTGAAATTGACAATCGGAGCGAACGGCCTTGCCAGAGTGCCCACGAAATCCGTGCTTGCAAGCATCATATCTCTCAATTTCGGTGTCTTCTTTCCATAATTCTTTCTGGCCGACTGGATTATGTCCGAAATTTTGACTCCGGAAGGGCAAGACACATCACAACGTTTGCAGTTGAGACAACTCTTCAGCGCCTCATCGAAAAAGTAATTGTTCTTCAACCTGAGACGTTCTCCGTCCGGTCCCGCCTGCTTTGGACCCGGATAATCCGGATTGACAGGAACCACAGGGCAATAAGCTGTGCATATCGTGCACTTGATGCACTGTTCGAAATTGTTCTCGCTTTCGTTTCTATCTTGCATATTCATAATCTTATTCTCCTAAAATTGATTCAGCCGCTTTCATTGCCGAGAAGATGGCGACTCCGGCCCCGCAACCCTCATACAAAGCGTTCATTCCCGAGAGAATGGAACCGGTCACGTAAAGGTTGTCAAGAGTGTGGCCGTTCTTTACCGCTTTGAAAGAATCGTCAGTCACCACTCCGTAACCGAGATAGTTCTGCTTGTTGAAGAATTGAGGGTCGTACCAGTCATTCCTATCGGAACTGCAATCAGTGTCAAGTCCGAAAACCGGCTCATTTATGCCCTCCGGTGAAGAGGAAAGTCCTCTTGCGAAATAGCTCCCCGTGGCGAGCACGAAATTGTCGGCTTCAAGATTGACATCACCGAGATTAGCTGTGACAACACTTATGATTCTGTCTCCCTTCAATTCGCCTCTAAGCACCTGATCGCCCATCATAAACGTGCCTCCGGCCGAGACGAAAGAACTTTTGAGAGACATCTGAGCACGCATCCCGGGAATTGTGGGCGGCATAGTTCCGATGAAATAGACCTTCCTGCCTATCGCTTCTGAAATCAGTTTGTCGACACCCTCACGGTCTAAGCCGCAAACAGCCGGCATAACAACGCAATCCTCATCCTTCAAGATAGCTTTGACGGAATCGATCAACTGTTCTCTCACCTTTTCAGAGTCAAGAACTCTTGCAATGTTCAATGCCCTCATTTCCGTGGGACTCTTCCTGATTCTTTCCAGAGAGTCAAGGTTAACCGTCTCGATCCTGCATTTGGAGCCGTTTCTCTCCAAACCTGACGCAATGAACTGAGTGTTAAAGTCCAGATAGCCTTCCATATTGACCACCAAGACGTTGTCTCCTATTTTTTGATTCTTGTCTTTAAGAAGAGTAATCCCGTCCATAGCAAGAGCGGCTCGCTTGTAATTGCCGACTGCGGTCAGATAGAAGCCGTTAGTCTCGACATCACCGCTCAGACTCACTCCGCATTCAGCGAAAAAAGACTTGATGCCCTCGGCGTATCCTCTGAGTTTCTCAATTCCTATTTTACGGTAAGGATGTCCTTCACCGAGTTGAGACAAGGCCTCCAGAGGCTTGTCGACAGGAGTCCCGTCAGAGAGCCTCGACAACAGCCCCACGGTTCCAGAAGAAAAATTGAGTGAATTCTGTCCGGCCGACACGATAGCGCACTTCTTGCCCGCTTTCTGAAGAGAGATTCCGCACACAAGTCCGGAAAGCCCTCCGCCTATTATCACACAGTCAAATCTCATATCTAATCTTGTTTTGTTTCATCCATACCGAAGACACTGCTGTAAACCCATTGAGTGTACGCGCTTTCTCTCAAAGTTTCTCCCCAACCTATAGGAAACATCCCTTTCCAGCGTTCATTGAGGAAGGCCTTAAGGTCTTCTTTGCTCTTTTCCGCACATCCGTTGGCATTAGACAGCATTCCGGCGGCTCTGCAGGCACAAAGCTCACCTTGACACGTGCCCATCCCCACTCTGGTACGACGCCTCAGATCAACGAGATTATGCACGTCCAACTTGTCGATGGCCTCGCTCACCTCACCCGCCGAGACTTCCTCGCATTCGCAAACCAGACTCTGGTCGTATCTGTCCGAGAAAGGCAACTTCTTAGCCTGGCTTCCGAGTCTTCCGACAGCCGCTTTCTGAGAAGTGGTCGGATTGGACCAAAATTTTTTGGAGATTTCCTCAAGATTCCCGCTTTCCGATCCTGGCAGCGGAGTCGTGGCTGTGACGCATTTCTTATCTGAGTGAAGTTTTTGGCACACTAAATCTGTGGCCATCTCGCTCATAAGTCTGAATGTCATCAACTTGCCACCGGTTATGGAAACGAAGCCTTTAAGTCCGTCCCTCTTCTCGTGATCCATAAGAACGATTCCTCTGCTGATGTTTCTTCCTGTAGGATCGTCATCAGCCGAGACCAAAGGGCGGACTCCTGCGTATGCTCTGAGAATACGCGTGCTTGCGAGAACCGGAGCGAGCTTAGCCCCTTCGCTCATCAGTAGATCCACCTCGTCAGGGGTGACCCTCATATCGTCGCATTCCTCGAAAGGCACGTGAGTGGAAGTGGTCCCTATCACGCAAACCGTGTCTCCCGGGACAAGAATATCCGCATTTGCCGGCTTCCTGCAACGATTGATCACGACATTGTTCACTCTGTGAGCGAAGATGAGAAGCGCGCCTTTCGCAGGATACATTCCAATTCTGACTCCTGCGAGTTCAGCAATATGATGTCCCCAGATTCCGCAAGCATTCACGGTCACCGGAGCATAATAATCCGCAGTCTTGCCGGTTGCGTGATCAACAACTTTGACTCCCTTGATTTCGTCCCCTTCTTTTATGAAAGAAATTACTTCAGTGTAAATCAGGATTTTAGCTCCGTGAGCTTTCGCATCCACAACGTTGGAAAGTGAAAGTCTGAAAGGATCCACAGAACCGTCAGGGACTCTGACTGCTCCGATAATCGTTGGATTAATGGCCGGCTCAATGGCTATGGCCTCTTTCGGGTCCACGATTTCGGCATTGATGCCCGCTTCAGTACAGGATTTCACGAATTTCGACTGATAGTCTATGTCGTCTTCGGGCAGAGTGATAAAAAAACCGGATGTGTCATCGACGCAGTGACGGGCGATTTTTTTAAGAATCATATTCTCCTTGATGCACTCAGTCGCTGACTCCTTGTCTGTCACGGCATATCTGGCTCCACTATGAAGAAGGCCGTGATTTCGCCCCGTGGCACCGGTAGCAATGTCATTTCTTTCGATGAGAAGGACACTCAGGCCTCTCAGAGAGCAGTCTCTCGCTGTTCCGGCCCCGGTAATACCGCCGCCGATTATAATGACGTCAAATTCATTACTTTTCATATCAGTCGCCATAGTTTCAATATATTAATCGTGAACGAAACAAACAAATTTCATTTCAAAACACAAATATACCTTTTTTTCTTCAAAATGAAACGCTATCGCAAAGAATTTACATTAATTATTAACACGGGCTGATTATGTGATGCCTGTCACCTTCTTTTGGATAACGGATATATCCTGTGGTATATACCTTAAAGGCGGAGATTGCTGAAATGTCTTTCATTTTTACTAAATTTGCAGGATAAATAAAATGATATGAAGGCAATTTTGATTTACTCAGGAGGTATGGACAGCACGACGCTTCTATACGAGTTGAAAGACTCGATAGGCCTCGCAGTCACTTTCACTTACGGGGCAAGACAGGACGAGATGCAGACAAAGTGTGCGGAGGAAAACTGTAGAGCATTGGGCATAAAACATTTAATCCTGCCGCTTGACTTTATCGGAAAATATTTCAAGAGCAGCATTCTCAAAGGCGGCGAAGACGTGCCGGAAGGCCGCTATGATGCCGACAATATGAAAAGCACAGTCGTGCCTTTCAGGAACGGGATTATGCTCGCAATCGCCGTCGGGCTTGCAGAAAGTCACGGTCTGGATGCGGTGCTTATAGCCAATCACGCAGGGGACCACACCATCTACCCCGACTGCCGACCTGAATTCATCAATTCCATGAGCAAGGCGGCAGTAGAAGGCACTTTCGCAGGAATCAAAATTCTCTCCCCCTACTGTAAGATAACCAAAAGAGAAATCGCTATGATCGGCAAGACATTGGGCATTGACTACTCCAAAACCTACTCCTGCTACAAAGGCGGAGAGAGACACTGCGGTGTCTGCGGTACTTGCGTCGAGCGAAAAGAGGCTCTCGAAGGATTCGACACTACGGATTACGAAAAATAAAGAACAAATGTATTACGTCACAAAAAGGATAGAAATCTCGGCCGCTCACGCTCTCTCCCTTTCTTACGAAAGCAAATGCGAGGAACTTCACGGACACAACTGGATCATCAAATTGTACTGCAAGTCTAAGACACTCAACGCAGACGGGATGGTCACGGATTTCACCAAAATCAAAGAGAAGATCAACTCCAAAATAGACCATCAGAATCTGAACAAAGTCCTCCCTTTCAACCCCACGGCCGAAAACATAGCCAAATGGGTCTGCGACAGCATTGACAACTGCCACAAAGTAGAGGTCTGGGAATCGGAGAACAATATGGCCGCCTACGAAAAAGATGAGGATTAACGAGATTTTCTACTCGCTTCAAGGCGAAGGGAGATGGACCGGGACGCCGATGGTGTTCATCCGTTTCAGCGGCTGCAATCTCAAATGTTCTTTCTGCGACACCGACCATTCAAAACATATTGAATTGTCCGTCGGGGAAATCATCAACGAGGCAAGGAAAATCGGAGGAGAATGCCACAGGGTCTGTCTTACCGGAGGAGAGCCTTCACTGCAGATCAGTGAGAAACTTATAGCCGCATTGCACGAAAATGGTTACAAGATACACATCGAGACCAACGGGACCACAGACCTGCCGGCAGGCATCGACTGGATAACAGTAAGCCCAAAAACCGAGCATATTGCATTGAAAGAAGCGGATGAGCTAAAACTTGTCTATCAGGGGGAAGACGTCTCTGAATGGGAATCATTCCCGGCCTCTTGTCATTACCTTCAGCCTTGCTCCTGTCAGAACACGAAAGAGACAACTGAATATGTCCTCGCTCACCCTAAATGGCAATTGAGCCTTCAGACACACAAGTATTTGGAAACCTTTATTTCGTCCTTTCGATAATCTTTCTTCTGAGCGATGATGAAAGCGAGATTGGGCAATCCTTGTCCGAACTGTCAAGCCACTGATTAGCAAGAGCGTATTGCCCGAGCATATAGCAGCCTAATGCTATATTGTACTCCGCGCAGGAGCGCTGAGTGCTGTTCTTGACCGAAACGAGAGTCATCCATTTCGCTATAGCCTTGTCCCACTTGTAATCATTGGCGAACTCTGCGGCATCCGTCCAAGCCGAACTCAGACCGTCATAGTAGATGATGGTGTAGTTCTCAGATTGCCAAGTAGACACGAAGGAAGAAGCTGCCTTTCCCCCGGCGAGTTGGGCTGTTGTTCCGATGTCTTTCCAAACGCGATTCTGCAAATCGACCGATGAAAGGGTGCCGTCACTGTAGACCATAGGACGGATAACGTATTTTCCGTTGAATGTCAGCACGGAGTCCTTTTTGTTCATTGAGTCATAAACGTACAGATTAGTCTCGAAAGGCACGCTCGAAGATGAGACATAAGCGGAATCCTTTGAAAGAGGCGTAGTCATAACCTTTGACGGACTCATAACCTTGACATTTCCGAAGACCGGAGCATCGAACAGGAACACCACGTCATCCCCGGAATCCATAATCAGATTCAGAAGAGTGTCTTTCTGAGTGTAATCCCCGGAAGGACTCTTAGGCATCCTGTAAAGATCGATAACCTGAGCGCCGTTAAAATAGTCTGACTCCAACTTTCTGGCAAAGCCCTCCGAGAGCGAGTAATTGAAAGAAGAATCAGCGGCATTCCCGCCGTCCAGATAGACGACAGCCATACTTTTGTTGCTCAAATCCAATCCGGATTCGGAAGGATGGCGCATATCGATGTTCATCGTAAAAGCCTGCGGAGCGCAAGACTCTGCAAGCAGCGAGAATGCGAGCAAAAGAGCCGGCATCACTGTCACTAAAGTGTTTTTACGCATATCATTAAGTATTCTACAAGACTTCTGCCACCAAATCGTAATCCTCCGCAGCAGTGATCCTGACCTTCAGGAATTTCCCAACGAAAGCTTCCGGCAAGCGGCCGTCCATCTTGACATTATCATATTTCACCCTGATCTCCCCATCGACGTCAGGACTTTCAAATTCGCTCCGGCAGACAAAACTGCCGTCTGCAAAATCATCGACTATCACTTTCTCGACGGTTCCGACACGGGATTGATTGTAAGCAAATGATATTCCATTCTGAAGGCTCATCAATTCGTCAAGCCTTTCCTGCTTGGTCTTCTCAGACACCTCGTCCTTGAAATGCCCGGCATCGAAAGTACCTTCCTCTTCTGAATACTTGAACGCCCCAAGCCTCTCGAAACGGGCCTCCCTAACGAAAGAAAGCAATTCCTCAAACTCTTTTCTCCCCTCTCCCGGGTGCCCGACAATCATAGTGGTCCTCAGCACGACTCCCGGCACCTTCTCTCTCATCTTGCGGATGAGATTTCTTGTCCATTCCCCGTTCACATTTCTGTGCATCATATCAAGCACTTTGTCTGAAATGTGCTGCAAAGGGATGTCCATATATCTGCAAACCTTCGGATTGTCCGCCATTTGCTCCAGAACGTCATCAGGAAAATCGGCAGGATAGGAATAATGGATTCGCATCCACTCCAGTCCGTCAATTTTCGAAAGCTCTTTCAGCAAATCGGCCAAAGCCCTCTTGTGATACAGGTCGATGCCGTAATAAGTAGTGTCCTGGGCGATTATCACCAGTTCCCTGACTCCTGAAGCTACGAGAGACTCCGCTTCTTTGACAAGTGTCTCGATAGGAACTGATTTGTGCGCGCCTCTGATAAAAGGAATCGCACAATAAGAACATCTTCTGTCACATCCTTCAGAGATTTTCAGAAAGGCATAGGAATGACGGCCATCGGGAAGGAACCGGCTCGATTCAAGCCGACTGTCAGGCGTAACTCCAAGAAAACTAATCAGAGGAGCCAAATCGCGAGCCCCGAACCAAGCGTCCACTTCAGGAATCAGTGACGGCATCTGAGAGATATACCTCTGCGAAAGGCATCCGAAGACAATCACTTTACCTACCTCTCCCAAGCTTTTCCTTTCCACGGCATGAAGCACCGCATTGACGGACTCCTCCTTAGCATCCCCTATAAAACCGCATGTGTTCAGAAGAAGATAATCGGAATTCCCCTCATATTCTTCATCCTGAAGCACAAAATACCCTTGCAACTGAGCAAGAAGATGCTGCGTGTCAACGAGATTCTTCGAACAGCCCAGAGTCACCACCTTCAATGTCCTCGGACGTTGTGACATTGGATGAAAATTAGGAATTAGCCGGATCTACCTTGTCCTCAGCCGCATCCTCGGCATCTTCGGCGGCAATCTCTTCTTTCTCAACTTCCTCTGTAGAGGCGAACTCGAAGGAAGCGTACTGTTTGATCTGATTGTACCATTCGAGAACCTTTTTCATATGGGAAACGTAAAAACGATCCTCATCATAGTCAGGAATGGCTTTTTTGAAAAGTGCCTTAATCTCCTCAGGTTTGGACTTTGGCGAAGGGGCTTCCGCGTCAGCGAGCACTTCCTTCAATTTCAGAAACACCTCTTGAAGCTTTAGCTCCCCCTCGGTAGTGTAAATGGAGATGTCCGCAAGAGTCGTCATCTTGCTGTTAATGCTATAGCAAGAGCGCTCCTTGGTGGCCAAAGATTCAACGATGGCCCCGTTTCTGGCCTGGGCTATATAACTGAACAGTCCGTGCTGTCCTGAAACCGATAAAATTCTTGTAAGATCTGTTTTCATCATTAAAAATTTTTACAAAGATAAAAAAATTTTACGACCATAGAGCAGCAAAACAAAGGTCAGCCGCCTTCTTGAGGTCATTTATATCACCTGTATTCTCAATAACAGCATCGACACACGCTTTCTTGTGACCTTCACTCGAAAGACGCTGCGAAAGCATCCTTTCCTTAACTCTCTCGCAACTTGATGAGTCTCTTAGCATTGCCCTTTCAAGACGGACAGCTTCAGGAGCGATGACTTCCACAACTTTGTCCGCAATCGCGAGAAACTCCGGCTTCTCCAAAGCAATTGCCGATTCCATCACGACAAAAGGGACATCGCCGAGACCGCACCAGGCTTCTCCCTCTACTTCACGTGTAGACTTCCACTTAAGAAAGTCCTCCAAAACTTTGGGATGCACTATCATCTCAAGTCTGCGTAGAGCATCAGAATCATTGAACACCACCTCTGCAAGCGAACGTCTGTCTAAAGTACCGACACAAGTCCTGAACGACCTTCCCAAGGCAGTTTCCACAGAATCAAGCAAATGAGGATCAGAATCATAGAGCAGTTTCGTCCTGCTGTCTGAATCATAGACCCAAACACCTTCAGACTGAAGATAAGAACAGAGGGTGGACTTTCCGCTTCCAATCCCGCCAGTCACAATAACTGTTTTCATCGGCCGTTCTCCACACAATCGAACACCTGAGGACTTATCTGGCAAGAAATCACCCCTTCAGGAAGTCTGTTCGTCTTAGGCGTGCACCTGCCGTTGATTGATTTTATGAAATCATTGTAATCCACATACACCCTAACCTTTCCCGCAGGATTGGATGTAACCGGAAAGGCACATCTCATAATGATTTCAGCCTTAGAGGGATAGACAGACAATGACTTGCCATAAGGGACATTCAAAACACTTACGGGGAGCGATTCCCGCATTTCCACATATCTTGAAACCTCAAGGGAGTAGTTCACTTCCAAATGAGAAAACCTGACGCCTGTCATCTTTGCGATTTTCACTATTCCGTGAGAACTGGAATGAAGATCTGACAAGTCAAGAGTCTCAGTGTTCACTCTGTCAATCTGATCCAGATGATAAGGCTCGCCGTAGATCGTCACTGAGTCGGGGTCAAGCTTCATTTTGCCCAAAGCCATATACTGTGGTCTGAAAGAAAGCACCTCCATCGCCTGAACAGGGACTTTTTTGTGATTCTCGTAAGGAAAACGAAAAGTGAAGGATTTCGCTGTGAAAGACTCAAGTCGGATTCCGTCACCGAATATGTCGTTGAGATAGTTGCTCAATTCTTCTGATGAGATTGAGAACTCCTCTCCTTTTACGTGATGCAGATCTTTACCGGAGAAAAACACGGTCTCGGCCTTTTTGTCGCTGAAATTGTGAAGCCTTATCAGATTGAATCCTGTCGTTCGGCATCTGGCCACAATCGTACACGCATTGGATGATTTGTCGGAATGTCCCTCCAAATCGCTTTGAGCGACAACAGCAACGCTCACCAAATCCGAATAGGAAAGGGTGAGATTGTGAATAAGCCAGATACTGAAAGCCAACAAGAGAGACAAAGCGAACACAATCACATCTCTCCTGTTGACGTTAAGTTTGTCCAGTACCTTATGAATGTAATCTCTCAGCATAAGAACCGGATTAAAAAGACTGACTACTGCTGATTTGCGTCAGAATAATCCTTAACCAGTGAATTTTTGTCCACTCTCAGTTTGACATCGCCGTCAACTCTGATGAGAACGGATTTCTCACCGTCCTTGATTTCGTCAATGGTACCGAATATTCCTCCGACAGTGACTACCTTATCTCCTCTTTTCAGTCCTGAACGGAATTTTTCAAGCTCTTTCTGCTGCTTTCTCTGAGGTCTGATCATAAAGAACCACATAACCACAAAGATGAGGATTATCATAATCCAAAAGCCCATCTGTCCACCGCCTTGTTTGGCCGGAGCCGCGGCAGGAGCGGCTGCCTGTAAAAACAAATAAAGATAATTCATAATGAAATAGGAATAATAAAATGTTTCTAAAACTTATACTGTAAAAATATAACAAATCTCCCTAATTACCTACAACAGACCTTTGCCCGATTTCACCACATCCCCGCTTTCGACCATCGCCTGAATCAACTTGTCGAGGAGACCATTAACGAAAGAGCTGCTCTTAGGTGTGCTGTAGTACTTTGAGATCTCGACATACTCGTTGATTGTGACCTTAACGGGAATCTCCGAGAAAGTTTTGGCTTCCGCAAGGCCCAACGCTATCAACACAAGGTCCGTGGAGAAAAGCCGATCTCTGTCCCATTTGGTGACTGACTCGGAAACCATTGTCGAATACTTCTCGAATCCAGTGAACGCTGCTCTCATCAGTTTAGTCACGAAGACTTTGTCGCTGTCTACATTTGGATCCTTCAGCTTGAGAATTTCGCTCATATACAGAGGAGGCAGGTTCCAGCTCTTTTCCTTCACCAGTTTTTCGAGCGAACGGCAGCAGATCGTCAGAGCATAAGCCAAATCATCATTCCAATAAATGGACATATCCTCCAGTATGTCATCCATACTGGCATTGTCCACGAATTCCTCCTCATAGATTTTGATGAACAGCTTGACATCCTCGCCAATGGAAGAGGTTTCGCCCGACATATATTTCTTGAAGTAGTCCTTGGTCAGTATGCTGTCGTACAATTTGCTCACGAAAGCGTCATACTGCTCCCAAGACAGATTCTTCCTTGAAGTAAGTTTCTTGAAATCAGGATCATTCTCAAAATACACGGCCAAAGCGTTATCGGCGAATTTTCTATTGGGATTGAGGTCCTCCTGAGTGGGATTGAATTTGGTTTTTGCGGCCTCTATCCTCTTGGAAGCCTCTTTCGCCAGAGGGGAAATCACTCCGAGCATAAACAGGTACAAGTCCCTGACCGCCTCGCAAGAGATTTGCAATTGAGACTCCGCTTCCTGCAAAGACATTGACGAATTCAACGAATAGCTGTATAACACTTTAAAGGCCTTTATTCTGAGGATTCTTCGATTTAGCATAATTTCAAACAAATTTCTACAAAGATAACACTAGAAATCAGAATTTTTCCTATTTTTGTGAAAGTATTTACTTAAAAAAAGAATTATGTACAGTGAGGATTTAGATCAGGCTCACACAAGCGAGCGGATGTCTGAGGATGTTTATTCAAAGCCTGTAAGGGCGGGAAAACGTACTTATTTTTTTGACGTCAAATCCACAAGAGGAAATGACGACTATTACATCACCATAACTGAAAGCAAGCGCAGACAGGAAAAGGACGGCACTTTCACTTATGACAAACACAAGATTTTCCTTTACAAAGAAGATTTCGACAAGTTCGGCGACGGTCTCACGGACGTGATCAGTTACATCAGAACGAAGTGTTTCGACAACACTCCCGCGCCTTCCGAGGACGCAATGACACAAGATACCTCAATTTCTTCCGAGAATCATGAACAAGCCGATTCTCAGAGTGTCCCAATCAACGAAGAACCGTCTCAAGCCCCCGCTTCGCAAACTGAGGATCAAGACGGCAATTCTCCTTTTACGGACGTTAAGTTCGAGGAACTTTAGTCCTTCTTTTCTTCCGGCTGCGGCTCAGGATAACGATAAGTCTTGCCCTCGAAGTTCTCAAGGACATATTCCTTGGAATTGTGCTCTTTCACGTAATTGTAGCATATAGGCACTTTGCCGCCTCCGCCCGGAGCGTCTATAACGAATTTCGGCACAGCGAATCCGGATATGAATCCCTGAAGATCGTGAATTATCCTGATTCCGGTCTCAACGGGGGTCCTGAAATGTGAAATTCCCCTCGACAAATCGCACTGATAGAGATAGTACGGCCTGACACGGTTTCGTATCAGCTTGTACATCAAGTCTTTCATTACCTCTGAATTGTCATTTACCCCTTTCAGCAACACAGTCTGGTTGCCAAGAGGGATTCCTGCGTCCGCAATCGCCTGACAAGCTCTTGAGGACTCCGGTGTGACTTCGTTCGGGTGATTGAAATGAGTGTTTATCCAGATGGGATGGTACTTCTTCAGCATATTCAGCAACTCGTCGTCAATCCTCATAGGCATAACCACAGGCACCCTCGTCCCTATCCGCACAACATCTACGTGAGGGATATCTCTGATACCCTTGATTATATGCTCCAACTTTTCAGTTGACATAGTAAGAGGATCGCCTCCGGAGATCAGCACGTCCCTAATCTCGGTGTGCTTGCGGATGTAATCCAGAGCAGTCTTCAAAGCGGCCTCCGTGATGACGGTGTCCTCCTCACCCACAAGCCTCCTTCTGGTGCAGTGACGGCAATACATAGAACACCTCAACGTCACCAAAAAGAGCACTCTGTCCGGATAACGATGCACAATGTGCGGCACCGGGCTGTCTCCGTCCTCGTTGAGCGGGTCCGTGAGATCGTTGGAGCAAGGATAGGTCTCCTGAATGGATGGAATGCACTGCTGTTTGATTGGATCATTCGGATCCTCAGGATTGATAAGCGATAGATAATAGGGGGTAATCCCCATTCTGAAAGATTTGAGACACTCCTGAATGTCCGATTTTTCCTGTTCGGAAATCGGAAACAACTTAGAAAGCGACTCGACATTAGTAATTCTGTGCTTAATCTGCCAGATCCAACTGTTCCACTGTGGATACCTGGCCTCGAGTTCTTCTGTTCTGGTCATTTTACTTCTGCTTTTGAAGACGTCTGACTGCAGTTAGATAAATTTTTAAGATTAGATGATCATAATCAAGACCACAAGCCTGTGCGATCATCGGGAAATCGCTGTACACAGGAGCAAGCCCCGGCAACGGATTGATTTCAAGGAAACAAGGATGTCCTTGGGCATCCATTCTGAAATCGATTCTCGACAAATCCTGACAACCGAGTGCGTTGAAAACGCTTTTGGACGCTTTTGTCATCTCCTTTAGAGCCGCGGCATCAATGTCCGCGGGACACTTGTAATCTATGAAGTTGGTGTAGTCGCATTTGATTTTGTAACTGTACACCTTGTAGTCTCTTTGGGTGTTGCCTCTGAAAATCACCTCCATCGGAGGCATTACTTTGACAGAAGCGCCGTTTCCCAAGAGTCCGACAGTAAACTCTCTGCCGGGAAGATATTCCTCGATGAGGACATCTTCGTGATAGGCTGAAAGCTCATTTCCAAGAACACACTTAAGCTCTTCCGGAGTCTCGGCCACACATTTCTCGGAAATCCCTTTTCCAGAACCTTCAGCATCAGGTTTCACTATGACCGGATAATTCAGTTTGGGCAGTTTCGCATTCTTCTTCGGAGTCACTAAAGCGTAGGCCGCCGTGCGGACACCGTAAGAAGCGGCAAGACGCTTGCACATCGCCTTGTCCAGAGAGACGGACAGGGCGGCCGCGTCAGAACCTGTGAAAGGGATGCCGAGCATCTCAAGTACCGCCGGGACCTGAGCTTCTCTGTCTCTTCCGTGACGGCCTTCAGCAATGTTGAACGCAAGCTTGACACCGCTTTTGCGGATGTTCTCGCTCAAATCAGCATCTGCCTCTATAATGACAGACTCTACCCCGAACTTCTTTAATGATTGTTGAATTGCCTGTACAGTGGAGAGGTTGTCGAATTCAGCCTCTTCGTCAGGAATTACGTCAGATTTGTCTGCAGGATGTTTGATGTTGCAGATAATCCCTGTCTTGAATCTAAGACCTAAAGGGACCGAAGATCCCTCTTCAGATATTTCTTCCATTTTCTTTTAAAGAATGAGTTTAAACAAACATACTATCTTTATAACGGGCGGCAAAAATACACTTTACTTAGGTATTGTGCAAGAAGAATCGGAAAAATTCGTAAATTTGGAAAATCAAACCGATTAATATGGGAACAATTTTACTAAAGAATATTTTCCTCGATGGTGGCAGAAAGGACATTGTCATAGCCAAAGGGCTGATACAAAAAATCATAGC